>JBLIMP010000302.1:0-5835 GCA_047638855.1 Cellvibrionaceae bacterium
GATTTATCATGAAATTAGCAACTCTAAAAAGCGATAACCGAGATGGAGAGCTGATTGTTGTCAACCGAGCTTTGACTCAAGCAGCCAAAACTTGGGCCGGGGCTACGATGCAATCTGTCATCGAAAATTGGGCAGCCACTCAGCCTATACTCCAAGAGATATTTGATCAACTTGAAGCAAGCACTCATGCAGATTCTTTTGATTTCCGGTTAGAAGATTGTGCGGCCGCATTCCCCCGCTGTTACCAATTTTTAGATGGATCGGTCTATTTGCACCACATGAAAAAAGCACGGACGGCGCGAGGGGTTGAGATGCCCCCGCGTTACGAAACTGAGCCGCTGATGTACCAAGGAATGTCGCATATTTTTGAGCCACCATTGGGGCAATTGCGTGTGCCGGACGATGGCTTAAACGTTGATTTTGAAGGTGAAGTTGCTGTTGTAACCGACGATGTGCCGATGGGGATCGGCCGGGAAGATGCGGGCCAGCACATCAAGCTATTTGTGTTGCTCAACGACTTTACGTTGCGTGTTAAAACAAAACTTGAGTTGCCAAAACAGTTCGGGTTTTTGCAAGCCAAACCGATTAATGGACTCTCAGCCATCGCCATCACACCCGATGAGCTGGGTGGCAAATGGGACGGCCGAATGCCAAATATGACTGTAACTTCAAGCATCAACGGCAAGTGGTTTGGCTCGCCCAATGCGGCCAAAGACTACTGGTTTGATTACCCTACTTTGATCGAACATGCGGCCGCAACCCGTGATTTGTGCGCGGGGACGCTTATCGGAGCGGGCACCGTTTCCAACGAGTCAGCAGAATCGGGCTATGGCTCGATTTCCGAGGCAACGACTGATCAAAAATTAAACGGCGAACCATTGACCCCATTTTTAAAATATGGCGATGTTGTACGGGTTGAATCGTTGGATGAAAACGGTCAGTCGATTTTTGGGCCAATCGAAACAACTGTGGTGAAAAACTTAATCTGATGAAAACACTCATTATCGGAGGAGCTGGCTTCATCGGCTCACACATTGCAGAAGAGTTGGTTGGTCAAAATCGGCCGGTCCGCATCCTAGACAACTTCCGCACAGGCAACCGGAAAAATCTAGCCGGTTTAGATGTCGAAATAATTGAAGGAGATATTGCTGACTTCAAAATAGTTTATGACGCAATGGCCGGGTGCGATCTGGTATTCCATCAGGCCGCTTTGGTCAGCGTGCCTGAATCGATTCAAAAGCCGGAGCTTAATCACCAGATTAATGTAACCGGAGCATACCATGTGTTTGAGGCCGCGAGGCAGCACGGGATTAAACGAGTGGTCTATGCATCATCGGCCGCCGTTTATGGAGATGAGCCTGATCTCCCCTGCAAATTAAGCGCCAAGCCTAAACCCATCTCACCGTATGCGGCCGCAAAATATATGAACGAGCTGTACGCCTCAACGTACAACCAAGCCTACGGCACAGAATTTATCGGATTACGCTATTTCAACGTCTATGGGCCACGTCAGGACCCCACTTCCCCTTATTCAGGTTTTTTATCAATTTGCTGCAATTTTATTGTCAACCAAAAAGAGCTAACGATTTTTGGCGATGGGGGGCAGACACGAGATTTTGTCTATGTAAAAGATGTGGTCCAGGCGAATTTATTAGCCAGTGAAGTTGAATACAAATCGGATCGGGCGGTGTTTAATGTCGCAACCGGCCGCTCTGTGACACTTAATCAGGTGCTCGATTCGTTTAATTCAATTGCTAAAGATGGGATTCAGGTCCGCTATGGCGAAGCAAGAGCTGGGGACATTTTGCATTCGACCGCTGATATTTCCCGCACGGTTGAACAGTTGGGTTTTGATCCCAAACAATCATTAGAAGATGGGCTGGCTCAAACGCTAAGTTGGTATCAAGAATCAAGTTGATTTACTGGCGCTACGCGCTCAAGTGCTAAGTGCCCGACACGGGATGTCTGATCGTGGCGTTGGAGGCAAGTTGAACCTTGGGTAGGGGCTATGTCATTTCTGCTATGCAGAAATGGCTCGCCCCTACAGGAGATTTTTCGGCCTATTGAGTAATTACGATGTTGATGATTTTGATGATGAAGAGATCCTTTCTAAAAGTGCCAAACCGGCCGACAGAAAAGCGAAATCGCACTAAAATCACAGAATGAAATTAAAGCTCGTTCTAATCAGTGACACCCACGGCCTGCACGACCGCCTCGACGTTCCGGCCGGAGACATCCTTCTTTTTGCGGGGGACATGGCCGATCACGGCACACTCGAAGAAGTGGCGGATTTCAACCGCTTTTTAGGCGAACTGCCGCACAAACACAAAATAATTATTTGTGGTAATCACGACTTTGCCTTTGAACGCCAACCGGCCGAAGCCCAAGCACTCATCACCAACGCCACCTATCTGCAAGATGAAGCGGTCACAGTTGAAGGGGTCAAAATATACGGCTCACCGTGGCAACCCTGGTTTCACGATTGGGCGTTTAATCTGCAACGTGGGGCTGAGATTCGGGAAAAGTGGGATTTAATTCCGGCCGATACCGATATTCTTATTACCCACGGCCCGCCGATGGGAATTGGGGACAAGACGTTTATGGGAAGCAAGGTCGGTTGCGAAGAATTGACCAAGGTCGTCAAACTGATCCAGCCGAAAATTCATCTGTTTGGCCACATTCATGAAGCGGCCGGACAATGGCAGATCGGCGAAACACTTTACGTCAATGCAAGCATGGCTCCCAGCCCCGTGAGCTTACAGCGCAACAAGGTTAATCGGCCGATAGAAATTGAGATAGAGACAGAAACGAAAAATATCGAGGATAAACAGTAATATGGATGTACTAAAATTTAATCAAGATGCGTGGGATAAACAGGTAGAGAGAGGCGATAGCCCATGGACAAAACCCTATTCCACAGAGCTAGTCGATGCGGCCCGCAATGGTAATTTTCAGGTTCAGCTTACTTTGTTTAAGCCGACACCGGCCGATTGGCTCCCTAATTTAAAAGGGAAAGATTTGCTTGGATTGGCTTCGGCCGGAGGGCAGCAAGGGCCGCTTTTTGCAGCGGCCGGGGCCAACGTAACAATCATCGACAATTCACCCAAACAGCTTGCTCAAGATCGCTTCGTGGCGGAGCGAGACAATCTTGAAATCACCACGATTTTGGGCGACATGGCTGACCTATCTCAGTTTGCCGACGGGAGTTTTGACATTGTTTTTAACCCTGGCTCAACGATGTTTGTGCCGGATGTCAACCCGATCTACGCAGAGGCGTTTCGTGTGCTCCGGCCGGGCGGCCGTTTTATGACCGGATTCATGAATCCCGATCAATACATGTTTGATTTTGACCAACATGACAATCACAAAAAGCTAGTCGTCAAACACACCAAGCCCTTTAAAAGTGCTGACTTACCCCAAGAAGAACGAGATATAGAGTTTGGGGCAGGCTCTCCGCTTGAATTTGCCCATTCGCTCGATGATTTGATGGGTGGGCAGGTGCGAGCAGGCTTTATGATTACAGGCTTTTTTGAGGATGATTGGGACCCGGCCGAAGATGTGATGGCGCCGTTTTTACCAGCGATGTTTGCGACGTTGGCGGTGAAACCCTTAACTTAAATTGAGCAACACCAGGGCGGTAATCGACGCCGCAATTCCGATCCAGTTGCGCCGTCGAACCGGCTCGTGCCAAATAAAAATGCCACCCAAAAAGATCGAAAGCATGTGCAACCCGCCGTGGAGCATGAAGTAAACGGCCGAATTGCCGACGAAATCGGCCGACTGCAATCCCCAGACATTCCCCAAAAGCGATACAAAATTCCCAAGCCCAATCACCCCACCAATCAAGAAAGTTAGCCGAGTCACTTTGTGCTTAAACCACCAGACATAAGCCCATGCAAACGGGATCGACCAGACAAACACCCCGGTGATATATTGAAAGTTTTCACCCGGCCCACCAAAATTATTAAACAGATTGGTCCACAATTGAACCGTCCCAAATGCGAGAAAAGACAAAGGCAGATACCAGAGAAAGTCGCGATCTATTTCAAACGATTCAAGGTTGCCAGGGGCCATGAAAAAGACGGCTGCCAACGTACACAACAACCCCAGCGCCAACGTCCAAGACAGCGTTTCGCCTAACACCAGCAGACCAAAAATCGCTGGCACAACAACGGCCATCCGACTAAGCGGGCTAGCGATAGAGATCCCATATTTGGCGATGCCAAACACCAGCAAGAAAAAGGTTCCTGGCCACAAAATACCCCCACCTATCCCAAACCAAATAGTTGAGGCTGAGACATCGGTTGTTCCGGTGAACAGCAAGTAGAGCAATGCGGGCAAAGCGGCCGTAAGATAGTTTGCCGCCACAATTGAGGCGGTATCTTCCCCACGAAGTTGAGCCAATTTAATGAGCATCCCCATAAAAAAGCCTGAGGTAACCGACATAAGCAAATAAATCATCAGCTCATTATCCAGCTAGATTAAAGAATTGCCGAAGGATTCACCCAGAAATCATATGCTGATTTTCAGACGTGCTAAAATCGGCCGAGCATGACAAAAAATGAGACCCATTGTTACACCTTAAAACAGGTAACCAAACGGTATGATCGCCGTGAGGTCTTATCCGTCGATGAGCTTTTGCTAAAAACCGGCGAGATCTTCGCATTGGTCGGCCCAAGTGGGGCCGGGAAATCAACTTTGCTCCGCTTGCTCGCATTTTTAGAGCAGCCAACATCGGGCAAGATTACTTGGCAAGGGCGGCCGGTAACCCCTCGCTGGCCCACTCTCGACTCACGCCGCACCGTCACCATGGTGTTTCAACAACCTCGTTTACTCAAACGTACTGTCATCGAAAATATCGGCTACGGGCTAAACCTGCGGGGTGAAGATGTAACAAATCACAGCCGTTTTCATGCATTGGTTGACGAGTTGGGCATCGCTGACCTACTACAGGAAAAAGCAAAAAACCTCTCAGGTGGCGAACAACAACGGGTTTCGCTGGCCCGCGCGCTGATTCTGTCACCCGCTGTGCTGATCCTTGACGAACCCACCGCCAGCCTCGACCCGCAAAATGTGGCGCTGGTTGAACGGATGATCAAACAGGAAAATGAAGCGTACGGCACGACGATTATCATGGTGACGCATAATATTTTTCAGGCGAAACGCATCTCTCACCGAACCGGGTTGGTACTCAACGGCCGGTTACAAGAGGTCTGCGACACACAAACCTTTTTTGAAAACCCACATAGTGCTGAAGCAAAGATGTTTGTTTCTGGTGAAATTGTGTACTAAAAATTGTAGCGTTTTACCATTTCCCCTCGCTCTCTTTAAAAAATGATCGAAATTCCTCAAAACCTCATCAACTTACTCAAAAGCGCAACCCGTGTCGCTGTACTGACCGGGGCAGGCGTGTCGGCCGAAAGCGGCGTGCCAACCTTTCGTGATGCTCAAACCGGATTATGGGCGCAGTACAATCCTGAAGATTTAGCAACGCCAGAAGCATTTAAAGCCAATCCTGAGTTGGTCTGGAACTGGTATGCTTTACGACGCGATCTTGCCGGACAAGTGGCGCCTAACCCCGGCCATTACGCCTTAGCAAAGATGGAACAACACGTCCCAACTTTTGACCTGTTTACCCAAAACGTCGACGACCTGCACGATCAGGCGGGTAGCCAAAATATCACCCGCTTCCACGGAAATCTGTTTGGCGTCAAATGTTTTGACCAGCAGCACAGAGTCAAAAATTGGCAAGATCTGGCCGGAACACCCCCAGCTTGCCCAGAATGCGGCAGTTTGCTCCGGCCGGATGTCGTTTGGTTTGGCGAAGGTCTGCCA
>JBLIMP010000303.1:0-5800 GCA_047638855.1 Cellvibrionaceae bacterium
AACGCACGCACTGAGTTTTCAATCGTAAAGCTGGGGCCAATAATGAGTAAAATCTGCTGGTAACGCCAGTTATAAGGATAGTCATCGGCCGTTTGGCCACACACCGCATAGTACGTTTGCCAAAACTGATAGATGGCTTTGAACCATGGAAACTGACTCGTGCGCCCTTCTTTTAGAAAATAGCCAAACTCGTCCGCATTAAAAACAATATACCATTCCGGAACAGTTAGATACGATTGGTCTTCGCTACGATAATAGTTTTCGATGTCGTCAGTAATCGCCCGATCACGAGGTTCATGCGGGGCAACGTCGGCCGGGTTAAAGACACGGCAAGCGACAATACCACCGATTAAGGGCAACAATGAGATTGCTAGTATAAATCCAAAAATCGAGCGGACAATCCACTTGCGTATTCGTCGTCTGCGGGGCTGGTTCCATCTTTTCTTTTGCTCAGTCATTTTTACCCGACCGCCATCGAATCATTACCGCTTGATGCGATGGCTCGTTTGATCAAAACGTAGCCGATCCATACAGCAATCCCGCCGATTAAAATATGGGGTAAGTTAGCCCCAAACCGAACAATAAACGGATACCGTGTAATCCCGTATAAAAAGATACCGCCATCCAGATACGCCTGCCCCAAAAGCAATCCCATCACCCCATCAAGACCATAAATCACCCCGAAAATCTGGAAGAAGCGGACCGATGCTTTGTGTGAGATGAGGGCCGCCACAAGTGACCATAAGCCCGAAAAGAAGTGGAGTGAATCATCATACAGGTCGAGCACAAACAACCCCCACAACGAGCCGTTTTCATCAGCAACGCCGGGGATGTGGGCAAGGGATGCAACGATAAAGAACATGATCGCATAAGCGATTCCCAATTTTTGAATAAGGGTCAGATTTGATAGTTTCATTTTTCTCCTTTTTAGCATTTCAGCTTGTCAGCATTTCAGCCGGTCAGCACGCTGCGCTTGTCCGCATTCCAGCCGGTCAGCACGCTACGCTTGTCAGCATTTCAGCCGGTCAGCACGCTACGCTTGTCAGCATTTCAGCCGGTCAGCACGCTGCGCTTGTCCGCATTCCAGCCGGTCACGAGAGAATAGAGTGGAGTTCCAATTAGTGGCGTTTTCTCCTTTCCCCTTTTTTCACTCAAACGCTGGTGCGTACCGATTATAAAATGTGTTGCGAAACAGTTCTTCAGGATCGTATTTGCGTTTGGTCGCAAAAAACGCTTCAATTTCAGGATAGGCGGCTTCGAGTTGGTCGGCCGTGTAATAGAGCTGATAGGGCAAGAAAAAACGGCCGTTATGCTCAATCGTCAAGTCGATAAGGGCGGCCGTGAGCGCCGCCATTTGTTGGTTGCCCGTTTCGTCAGTTGATTGATTCACATACAACACCAGCGAAAACATCTCCTCTGGGGCATAAGTAAGCACATTGTCCTCGTGGTGAACAACCCGCACAGAAGCGTTGAGCAGATTGGCATCGTGCTCAAGTATGATCTCCCGTGTACCCGCCACAAACGAATCAAACTCATCTCGTGGGATAAAGTATTCGTGCAGAATATCAGTGTCGTTTTTGAGGTCGTTTTGCAAGTATGGAACTGAATCGTGCATCGGGTTATTGCGTGACACCATACAACTTTCCCCCTCGGTCATCGCCTGATTTCGGCTAATCGTACATGTTTCTATCATCGGTTCAATCTTTTTCTCTGCCCACCATTTCATGTATCGCCAAGCGGGGCCACGTTTTGAAACATTGAGCAACCAGCGTTTGGCTTTGGTCGCACTCCCCTCAGCCAGGGGCGGTACTTCTACCGAGTTGATGTCGATACCGGTTTCTTCGTACTTGTAGAGAATCACCTCATCAAACAGATTTTGGGGTGCGGTTGAAAGATGTGCATAAAAAAGAGCGATGTTGGTATTTGACTCGATTTCATTCTCAAATACCGTTTGAAACTCTGAAAAAGGGATTGTTTGCCGGCTTGTTTCGTAGATCGCATTTTCAGTAATATCGAGTTCGGCCTCTAATATAATGCCGAACAAACCATATCCCCCTAATGCATGAAAATATAGCTCAGGGTTTTCTGTGCGACTGACTGTTTGAATCGACCCATCTGCCAACATGATTTTGAGAGATCGCACCGTATTGCCCAAAGCCCCATAGTTGTGGTCCATGCCGTGAGCATTAACAGAAATCGAGCCACCCACAGAAAATATATCTGTTGATTGCATTGCGGTAACGGCATATTGTGGGTGTATTTTGTCTTGGATTTGGTGCCATGTTGTACCGGACTGAACGGTCACAGTCATCGCTTCTTCATTAAGCGTGATGTTATTGAATTCGAGCATGTCGAGCACGACGGCCCCGGCCGCAAATGCGTGTCCACCCATGCTGTGCCGCACTCCGGCAATCGACACTCGTAAACCGTTGTCTTTGGCATAACTCACAGCTTGCAAAATGTCATCTTCTGACTGCACTTTGACCACCCCATGAACGGCCGTGCGATTGAGGCAGCTCGCGTCATTAACCGTTCCGCCCCGCTGATACCAAGGCAAATTGATGCCTGTTAAAGGTGCGGAGGCCGTTTGCTGGGTCGTTTCAGCGTGGGCAGAGGCAGACGCAACCTGCCCGTCAGCATCAATAACCAGCGGTGGGCAGTCCTTCTCTCCAGATGGATCGGCCGACAGTACCGTATAGCGGCGTGTCAAAAATGCCATGATCATAGCTAACACAACGAAAACGATCGTCACTTTCTTAAGTAGCATCTTTTTAATTCTTTTCATTATCACCCTCTATTCTTGGTCTCATGTGATCATTAACCAAACAAAATAATAACCATCTTTAGAATAGTTGCATAATACCCTGCTGGCGACAAATAGGTTCGAAGCAAGGGTCTGAAAACTCGGACATTGTGGCTCAGAACGATTGATAGGGCACTTTCTGCTGTTTATTTACTACGTAGGGTGAAAAAATCGGTATATTGAAAGATGTGGACGGTCAACCCTCGACCTTGTTGGTAAGCACTCTTTTTCGCTCGTTCGGCCCGCTCCCCTTCAAACAGTTCATCAACCGTTTGTTGAAATAACGCAATCCAATGGTCAAAGTGGTCGCGTGAAAGCGGGGTGCCGTGAGCTTTCATTTTTTCGTTGAGCTGATTATGAACTTCGGCCGGGTTGCCCTTGTAAGCTGGCTTGCCAAATAAAATCGTCTCCCAAAATGAATACATACGGGGCAGATGTGAAGGCCAATCGACTTTGACAACTTCGTTGAACGCTGGCCCAAGCATCGGGTCGGCCACTATTTTTTGATAGAAGGTATCTACCAGTTGAATGATGTCATCTTTTGTTTCAATATCTGCCATGCTGACAATGATAACATCAGAATTGTTTAATGGTGCGGTTTCTTGTTTTATTTTTGTTTGACTTCTAAATGTGCAGCTACAACAGCCAGTTCAGTCAGCAATTGATTGAATTTGCTTAAATCGATATTAGCGGCCGGGTGATCATAAATCATCTGACTAACTGCGTCAGGAAAGACATCGGCCGGTAGGCTATGTTCCCATCTTGCGCGTTCAAAGATCGACAGTTTTCGCACTATCTTTTTAAATCTGAAGGTTGTCCCATCTATCCCGGCCGGATGTGCGTTTGTGGCGGCAAACTCGTAAATCGCTTGTTGGGCATCAGCAGAAAGCACATCGGCCGATGGTTTGGTTGACCAAATCTCAGCAAATGTGTCAGGCACCCCGCGCACTTTTGAATTCTTTAGCATCGAGAAACCGGCTAGTTTTTGATTGTTTAATGGGAAAATAATCTGCATCAGCATACGAACGGTTGAACCACTGCGCCCATTATGACCATACGATTTTGAAAGATCGGCCGCAGGTCTAAACGCAAACGGCTGTCCGTTAATTTCCCCACCGAAGATTTTTTGCACATCATTTGATGCATCGTGAAGCAGATCATACCCACCGGCTTCGGCTAGGCGAATATGCGCCCTGCGGCCGCGAAAAATATTCACTACATACCAAACATTGGCGCCTAAAATCGGAATAATCAAGCATGCGCCACATAAACATATAAAAACCAATTGGAAATCCATTTTTTAACCTCATTTCAAAGTGAATCAATCTCAACAATAGGATATTAATCTAGAATATGCAGTTTGTTGCATCAAACACCATTCGATTTGTCTCAGTGTCAAGCGTTTTTGATTGTAGCAGGGTGGGCAAAGATCACAGTTGTAGGTGCTCCCTTTACATGTTCGATGGCTATAGAAACAGACCCTTAAAGAAAAAAGGGTTGCTTTTCTCGTTTTTTTTGCGAGAAAAGCAACCCTTTCAAAAGCTCAAAGCCAAACCGAAAACTACATATGTTTCGATCTTGACTCGCCTGATCCACCTTGGCGTTCAGCGTAACGTACCAAGCGGGTCAGCGAAATTGTTAAAACCAGATATAGAAAAGTCAAAATACTGTAGGTCATAAAAAATTGGAACGAGCTGGCTGAATGTAGACGAGCCGCTTGAGTCATGTCCCGTACACCCAAAACAGATACAAGAGCAGAGTCTTTGATCATAGCTACAAAGTCGTTGCCATAAGCGGGTAACATGCGGCGCAACGCCTGGGGTAACACGACATGGCGCATCGTAAGCCAGCGGCTCATGCCCAATGCAGATGCGGCCTCCCACTGCCCTCGTTCAATTGACTCGATTCCGGCCCGCACAATTTCGGCCGAAAATGCCCCATAGCCAATGCCTAGCCCGATAATACCGCGCCATACATTTGGCACATCACGGGTTGTAAAAGCGGTTAATGCTTCACCAAACCCATAGCTAGACATCATCCATTCACCTAAGCTATTAACCGCATCAACGGCTAAAGGTAAAAGGGCAAAAGCGATATAGGCGAGCAAAACCAACATCGGAATACCCCTCACAATTTCGACATAAAATGTAGAGAGGTTATAAATAAGTTTATTTTTTGAGACTCGCCCAAGACCCACCGTAATCCCAATTGTAATGGCCAAAATATAGGCGATAAAACAGACAAAAATCGTAACCGCAATCCCTTGAAAGGCGATTCCAGCTAGTCCAAATTCTTGAACGTCAGCAGGTTTGGTCCCCACTAAAAACCAAAAAGCGCCCGTTGCGTCTTCATTGGCAGTAATGTAGTAGATAATGTATAGCCCTAAGCCGATAGCGGCGAACATCCACCAAGGGAGTTCGGCCAAACGATCCGAGCCAGGGGCGAGGCGAGACTCGCCGGTGCTTACAATTTTTTCCGGTTTTGGTGATGTCATAGGGGGAGGTTAAGTTGGCCGGTTTGCGAGTTAACTTGTTGGTTAGCAAGTAGAGATCAAAATCTACAAACCTGCTAACCAACTAGATATTAAACCAACCAACGAGTTATCTACTCTTCGTCAGTCACAAACCATGTAGCAAATAGTGCATCAAGGGTTCCGTCAGCGTCCATCGCGTCTAAAACAGCGTTTACACCTGCGGTAAGTTCACTGTCTTTTGGCAAGATGAAGCCTAGCTCTTCGGCCGTTAATGTCTCTTCCAACATCATCACAGCGTCAGGATTTTGACCCACATAGCCAAGACCCGCTACGTTGTCGATAGTAACCGCATCTACATCACCTTGAATCAAAGCTGCAACAGCCAGTGCAAATTGGTCGTATGCAACGATCCGATCTTCACCTACGATTTCAACTGAAAGGTCGTAGTTGGTTGTGCCAGGTTGTGATCCAACCAAAAGGTCAGCGTCGGCCGCTAGGCTGTCAGCGTTGTTAAAACGATCTTC
>JBLIMP010000304.1:0-5779 GCA_047638855.1 Cellvibrionaceae bacterium
CCCTGCAATCTATCCCGCTATGATGTCTAGCAATGGCTTTTTGAGGTTGGGGCCGCTGGCGAGTATATGTACAATGGGGGTTGGTTTAAACGCTTTTCCTTTTGGGATTTGGCACACCTGCCCACCCGCTTCGCGCACCAGCACAATTCCGGCCGCCACATCATAGATGCCTAGCTTAAACTCCCAAAACCCATCGAACCGGCCGGCTGCGACAAACGCCATATCTAAAGCAGCCGCACCCATTCGGCGCAGCCCTCGGCACTCTTTCGCCATTCTGTTGACCTGGGCCAAGTTGTCAAGCTCGCTTGTGGCCCGATCATAAGGAAAGCCGGTTGCCACAAGAGCTTGATTTACTTCTTCCGTTTTTGTAACTGACAAGGATATAACCGTTCCATCATTTGCGGTTAAAGTGGCACCATGGCCAGTTGCCCCAGAAAAAAGCTCCCCGCTTATCGGATTAAAGACAACGCCTATTTCCGGCCGATCATAAGCGTACATGGCGATAGAAACACAAAAGTGAGGCACGCCGTGCGCAAAGTTTGTTGTGCCATCTATCGGGTCAACATACCAAACGTGTGAACTGTCTCCCGCATCGGCCCCTTGTTCTTCGCCGACAATTCGGTGATCGGGAAATGCAGTGTTGAGTCGCTCGCGAATGAGCACCTCGGCCGCTTGGTCAAACTCGGTTACAAGGTCGATTGAACTGCTTTTTAGGCTAAACGATTTTTCTGATTCAAATCCTTTTTTGATCAAGGCGCCCGCTTCTCGTGCAATGGCTTCCGCTACTTTTAAGATTTCTGGGGTTTTCATGTCAGCATTATAGCTCATATAGAGAGTGAGAATCATGTCATAACATCGAAAAGTTTGCTTATAAAACTTCCATTTTTCGCTTAAATCACTATGATTGAAGAATCGAAAAAATAGGAATAGGTTCCAAAAATGAGTAACAACATCGTCATTTCAGCTTTATATAAATTTGTAGCTTTGCCAGACTATACAGAAATTCAGCCACTCATCATTGAAAACTTCGAGCAGAACGGGGTGCGTGGCACGGTGCTGTTAGCGGCCGAGGGCATTAACGGAACGATTGCCGGAACACGTGAGGGGATGGACAATGCGCTTGCTCATCTGCGTTCTTACCCACAACTGGCCACTCTGGATCACAAAGAATCTTTTGCTGATGAAATTCCATTTCATCGATTAAAGGTTCGGCTGAAAAAAGAGATTGTGGCGATTGGGCTAGATCACATCGACCCAACGGCCAAAGTTGGCACTTATGTGGCGGCCGATGATTGGAATGAGCTTATCGCTGACCCTGATGTCACCCTCATAGACACCCGTAACGAATATGAGTATGGAATTGGTACGTTTAAAGGGGCGATTAACCCTCATACGTATGTTTTTCGGCAGTTTCCAGAATATGCAGAGAAAAACCTAGATCCTAAAAAACATAAAAAGGTCGCAATGTTCTGCACCGGAGGCATCCGGTGTGAAAAAGCATCCTCTTTGCTTTTAGAGATGGGGTTTGAAGAGGTGTTTCATCTAAAGGGGGGGATTCTAAAATACCTAGAAGTTGTCCCTAAAGAAGAAAGCATGTGGGATGGGGAATGCTTTGTTTTTGATGATCGCGTGACGGTTAATCATGATTTGCTGCCAGGCGAGCATGAGATGTGTTTTGCTTGTAAACGGCCGCTGTCGCCTCAAGAACTAGCCCACGCAGACTATCACATTGGTGTGTCTTGCCAGCATTGCATCAACGAGGTGTCACCGGCCCAAAAAGCTGCCTTTCAAGAGCGACAAAAGCAAATGGCGCTTGCTCGTAAACGTGGAGAGAAACATATAGGCAAAAAGATGCCACGATAACCTACACGCTTTTATCTGATTAAGAACTATCTACCATTCAACAAATTCATCTAAAGACGTAACGGATTAGGGTCACATGTGTTCTATAGGTTTTAGTGGACTCTGTTCCGCTTAAACCTATTACTATGATCATTGTGATGATCACCATTTCTGGAGGAAATTTTTATGGATATCGTACTTAATATATTACAGGGGTTGATTGGCTTGGCCTTTTTAGTGGCTGGTGGCATGAAGCTGATGTCGTCGAAAGAAAAGTTAGCTGCCAACGGAGACAGCATGGCATGGACTGAAGACTTTGCTGAAAACCAGATCAAAATGATTGGTGGGGCTGAAGCTTTAGGTGGGTTGGCTCTTTTGATTTCAATTTTTGTTACTTCACAAATCGCATTGTTGCTTGGCGGTTTAGCCGGTATTTGCCTCGCTATTCTAATGGGTGGCGCTGTTTATACGCATATTAAACGCAGCGAAACAGGTGCGAGCTCTCTTGCCCCAAGTGCAATTCTTGGTGTGTTGGCACTTATCGTCGGCATTTCTCTTTTTTAAGACAACGTTTTAACCTTTTATGTTCCAAAAAAGCGGCCCGGAAATCCCCCGGGCCGCTTTTTTTATACCTACAACCATTTTCCAATCATAAATTCATTTGCATAAATCTGGTCTTCAAACTTTTCCAATCTATTGCTTCAGAATGGCATCTACTCACTTTGAGTTTATAATTTCTATATGCTAGAAAAAATAAAAGAAAAACAGCTATTTACCTTCATCATATTAGGAACAATCGCCTTCATTATCATCCATCTATTCCACACCTATTGGGGTACGCCTGCTAGCGATTTGTTTGACATTGAAGTAGACAATAGCCTGCCAGAGATATTTCTATATGTGCAAGAGCTTGGCATTGTGATCCTGCTTTTTTCGATGTGGCGCAAGGATGAAAAACTTGTCTATTTGGCATGGACCCTTATCTTCACGTATGTTCTGCTCGATGATTCATTGTTGTTGCATGAACGAATCGGAGTCTTTTTGGTAGATGCTTTTGGGGTTGAAAATAATTATGGAGTGCGCGGCCGTGACATTACCGAAGTTGCCGTACAGTTAGGATTCGGCATTCCTTTGGTTACATTTGCGGCGTGGGCACATTTTTTCAGGGCAGACCCACCCTCACGTAGAATCTCTGTCATTCTGTTTTTTCTGTTGGCGTTGCTGGCTACCTTCGCAATCATCATTGACTGGTTCCACGTTAAAATCATGATCGAGGGATCGAAAGAAATTATCGGAACGATTGAGGATGGGGGGGAGATGTTCATTGTAACGGCTACCCTCTGGTATGTATTTAGGCAGGTTCGGATGAGTGAAAAACTATTTGGTGGGTAAACGAGTTACTGTCAACCCACCGAATCGAAACTTTACCTACTATTCTATTCGCGACCTATTCACTGTCTTCTTGTTCATCACTCGCTTTTTGAACGCCACTACCACGATTAATCGTCTCGTCTTTGATGACTTTTCGCCAGTTAACCCCTTGAACTATGCGTAGTTTATATATTCCACGAAAGTCATCAGGATCGGCCGGTTTGCCCTTGCGCATGATGTGAATATATCCGGCTCTGGCCTGGTGGATGGCTGTGTGTTTAATACGCGTGAGCATACTTTGCCAATCAAATTCGGCAATGCTTCGGGCTATATCAGCCGGTGTGACTGACTTGTCTGATCCTGCTTCACCGCACATTTCTAAAATGTGATTATATAAATCGTTGTCTGAAATTCTTTTTGCCATAACTGTTTAAAAGGATAAAGAATGTTCTAGCCATTCCTCATCATTATTTGCTGTCTATTATCTCTAAAAGTCTGTTTGGATAGTCAGTGATGATACCATCTACGCCTAACTCCAGCATATTCCTCATCTCTGATTGGCTGTTAATGGTCCACGGATGAACGATAACGCCGTGATTTTGTAAGTTGTGTACAAAACTAGAGGTGATTATCGTCAGTCCGGCCGACTCGCGAGGGACCTGAAAGGCCTCGGCTGGAGGTGACCAAATACGGTGGAGTTGAAGCTTGTTAAGCACAAAAAATGTCACCACTTCGTTCTGTACAACTGCCGTTGGAACACCAGGGCAGATTTCCCGAAACTCTGTAATAGTTTCGGGATGAAACGACGGAACAAGGACCTGGTTGGGACCCATCCGATCATGTTTTTTAAGTAATTCGCAAAATGGAGCGACAATACTTGGCTCTTGTTGTTTGATTTCGATATTTAGTGGCACATCTGGAAACGCGATCAAAACCTCTTCTAAAGAAGGAATCGTGATCCCTTTTCCGCGAAACGGCCGGTCTGCCCGCAGGCTTTCCTCTGCGAGAGTGGGCCAGTTGTACCCGGCATCAAGCTGTTGTAATTCAGCAAAAGTAAAATCTTGTACTCGGCCGGTTCCGTTTGTGGTGCGGTCCACTGTGTCGTCATGAATCGCAACCAGTACCCCATCCTTCGTGCTGTGGATGTCCATTTCAAGCACATCCACGCCCAAATCAACCGCATGTGTAAAAGCCGCCATCGTGTTAGACGGCCGTATGCCGTCCCCACCCTGATGGGCGATGACAACGGGGCGGCCGAAATCAAAGCCTGACTCTATTTGAGCAACTGGTGTAGCCAACGAGATCAAAAGCAAAACGCTATAAATAATCCCTAGAAGGGCGAGAATAAAAAGAAAGAACCGGCCGATTTTTTGCATGGTGTAATTATATTGAAAGGCTGAAGATCAGTCTCTAAAATGACATATAAACTGGTTAAAGATGATGATTCCAGAGATAAAAATCGACTATTTAACCATTGATCCGACAAATCCAAACACAAAACCCGCCCGCTGGATCAAACTAAGCGACACAAAGCTTTTGATTATTGTGGGCGTTACAGGGGTGGGCAAAAGCACAACGGTTGCTGCGATGGCGGCCGGAGGGCTGTCTTACTCATTGCTACCCAACCGGCGTGAACTAACAGACCGCTTTATGATCAGCTTTTTGCAACAGCAGCAGGACGAACTGCTTGCGCTAGTCCAAGATAGGTCGAGCCGTTTCGAGTACACACGCCGCTATAGGCAGCAGTTTCCGGGCGGGATGGGACATACATTGGCCCAGCTTTCAATTGATCAGAACATGCTAACCGCTGAATGGCTAATTTTCGATGGGCTACGGGGCGAGAACGAAGTGGCATATGCGGCCGAATGGCTCCCCAATGCCCGATTTTTGATGCTTGACGCCCCTGATTATATTCGCGTACAGCGTTTGCTCAAGCGAAATGATGCTTTTGACCAGATTGGATCAGCCGGTTCCGAATCAATCCATTTAGCCGACTTAGGCGATGTGAACAGCCTTTTCTCTGAAACAGATTTGCAGAAACTTCTTCAATTGGTTGACCGGGGCGAAGTCACGCTGGATGAGTTGAGGGGCAAGCTAGAAATAGTGAAAAAAGAGCGACAGAATTATGATCCGGCCGCAACCAAAATGGCGCTATTGCGAGATGCCGCAGACCGCACAATCTATGTCAACAGTGCAACGATGTCCGCAGGTGAAGCGGCCGCTTTTGCTTTGGACAAACTCTACTAGCGCGATGCCAGTGCTGTGGCCGACTTGGGCGATTTCTGAAAGCAAATCATCCATTTACACAGCGAGAATCACCTCATAGCCAACCCGCGAGCTATATGGCAGAACGATTATTTTTCAAGGTTGGCCTTGGCTGCCAACACAGCTAAATAGCGTCTATCTTCTTCAGAAAGATTAGCGGTTAATAGCATTTCCGGCCGTCGCTCCCATGTTCGCTGAAGAGATTGTTCACGATGCCAACGCTGAATATTGGCTGCGTGACCCGACTTAAGCACATCGGGCACAGTAAGCCCCTGAAATATATTGGGTCGGGTGTAATGTG
>JBLIMP010000305.1:0-5777 GCA_047638855.1 Cellvibrionaceae bacterium
ACTGCAGTTTTCCGGTTTAACGCTACCGCCGTACTGAATGCGAACCTGTTCGGCCGTTTCCTGGCCAAACATCTCGGCTACAACCCCGCGGATGGCTGTACCAATAATTTGGTCAATATCGGCCGGTTGTGCCACGCGACCAGTCCCAATCGCCCAAATTGGCTCATATGCAATCACTAACCGTGCAACATCGACAGTCGCAATTCCGTCTAATGCCGCCCGAATTTGGCCCCCTACAAATGATACCGTCTCACCTGCTTCATTTTGAGCCAGGCTCTCACCACAACAGATAATCGGGATCATTCCATGGGCCAAAGCGACCTTCGCCTTTTTATTCACCCCTGCATCAGATTCGCCGAAATATTCTCGTCGCTCAGAGTGACCCAAAATTACGTATTGACAATATGGAGAAAGCATACTGGCGGCAAGCTCACCTGTAAATGCACCACTTTCTTCAAAGTACATATTTTGAGCACCAACCCCGATTTTCGTCCCTGATAACGCTTCAGCAAGGGCCGGAATCACAATAGCCGTGGGGCAGAAAGCGACATCTACTCCGTCAATTTTATCCAGGTCATCTTTAATTCCATTAACAAACTCAACCGCATCTACTACGGTCATATTCATTTTCCAGTTTCCAGCAATAATTGGTTTTCGCATGATTTTTTTTAGGTTTGATATAAGGTAACTATTCAGCACCTGTTCGGAGTAATGGCTTCAGCCGGTTTTTTTCCAGTTAAAGCGGCTAAAGTCGCAACAACAAACTCGGTTTTCTTAGGCTGCTGAACAATTACGATATAAGTGGATTTGTTATGGGGCCGTAGTTGGGGATAGGGGCCAATTAACTCCCATCAGTTAAATCATTTTAACCGATGGGAATGAATAAAATTACTTAGCAAAATCAACAGATCGAGTTTCCCGAATGACAGTAACCTGAATCTGCCCTGGATATTGCATACTGTCTTCAATCGTTTTAGCTATATCACGAGAAAGACGGATCGAGCCGAGGTCATCAATGGCACCTGGTTTTACAAGCACACGGATTTCGCGACCAGCTTGCAGTGCAAATGCACTTTCAACACCGTCAAAAGTCGTCGCAATCTCTTCGAGTGTTCGAATTCGCTTGACATAGTTTTCAGTGCTTTCGCGGCGTGCACCCGGCCTAGCACCCGAAATCGCATCAGCAATTTCAACAATGATCGCCTCAACAGATTCTTGCTCAACCTCATGATGATGGGCAGCTACAGCGTTTACAACGCGCTTCGGAACCTTAAACCGTTTAATAAAGTCAGCCCCGATCCCAGCATGGGTCCCTTCTTGATCATGATCCATCGCTTTACCAATATCGTGCAAGAATGCACCCATTTTGGCATGTTCAACATGAGCACCCATTTCAGCAGCCAAAATCGAAGCAATCGAAGTTGCTTCAACCGCATGTCCCAACTGGTTTTGACCATAAGATGTGCGGTATTTAAGCCGCCCCATCATTTTGATCACTTCAGGGTGCAAGCCGAGCACGTTGGCTTGAAATGCAGCATCTTCGCCTGCTTTACGAATATCTCGATTCACATCTTTCTGGGCGTCTGCAATCAGTTTTTCAATACGTGCAGGATGGATCCGGCCGTCATTGACCAATTTACCTAAAGCTCGTCGTGCAACTTCACGCCTCACCGGATCAAAGCTTGAAACAGTAACCGCATCAGGGGTGTCATCAACGATTACATCAACCCCAGCCGCTTGTTCAAACGCTCGAATATTGCGTCCATTCCGGCCGATAATGCGCCCTTTCATCTCATCACCAGACAAGGCAACCACAGCAATCGTATTCTCTGAAACTTGCTCTGTTGCGACACGTTGCATCGCCTCAGCAATATATTTGCGAGCCTTATCTTCTGCTTCTTCGCGTGACCGTATCTCGATCTCACGCATCAGACGGGCCATATCTTGTCTTACATCAGGTTCAACAGATGCCAGTAGTTCAGCCCGAGCATCCTCTTTTGACATTGCGGCCACTTTCTCAAGTTCCTTCTCCCTATCGGCCGCCATTGTTTCCACGTCATTCTGTAGTTTATCGAGTCGGCTTTGGCGCTTGCTAAGGGCTTGGTCGCGGGCCTCCATTTTTTTCGTCTGCTCGTCTATATTTAGTTGTCGCCGATCAAGCCGTTCTTCTGTCTTAGCAATATCTCGATAGCGACGCTCTACGGCTTGTTCAGCCTCTTGACGCAGTTGGCGCGCCTCTTTCTTCGACTGGTTTAATAGGTTCCCGGTCTCTTTCTCAGCCTCTTGTCGCAATCTGTTAGCATCATCACGGGCCTGTTGCATCATCTTTTCATCATTAGGTTTTAATGATGATCTATAAAAGGTTACGGCAATACCAAATGCTGCAACTAATCCAACTATTAATCCAACTAAGAGCAGAATCCACGACGGAAAGCCGGGGTTTGCCTGTGCTAGGTACATTTTCAAGTCTCCTTTGCTGTTTCGGACGCCTGCTGCCAAAGTTGATCTACAACTTCGCGTATTTCGGAGTAGCTGAATCCCCTACGCTGTAAAAATCCAGTCAACTTCTTCTTGAACTGATCTTCTGGATATCGCAAAAGCGTACGGGCTTTCTTCTCTGCAGCTTGCATAGCAGCGGCCGAATCGTTTGTATGTTCAAGCAGATCATTAACAATCTGCTGATCGACCCCTTTTTGGCGTAATTCCTGTCGTAACAGTGGTTTACCCCGTGGTTTAAATCTTGCCCGCTGGTCAATCCAGTAGCGAGCAAAAGCCTCATCATCTAATAAATCAAGTTCTTCAAATCGGATGATGACTCGATCTCGGGTTACTTCCCCAATCTCTTTTTCACGCATCCGATCATTTACTTCTTTTTTGCTTCGCGGCCGATTCATTATCAACCGAAGGGCGATTTCTTTACCTCGTTCGTACTCATCTTCGAGCTTTAATGCAACGATTTTTTCAACTGTTAACTCTTGACCAATTCTTAGCCAAGCCGCATTAAACAAAGATAAACTAAAGGCGTACTCACCATCTAGGAAGAGGTTAACCCGGTCTTTTTTCCGTATTTGACCTGTTATATTTGTAATCGTCGCCATAAAGAAAAAGCCGTGGCAAACGGTACCACGGCAATCAAACACATATGCAGTTAACATCTACAGCTCTAGCAGAATAGTTCGTCTGACAATCAGACTGAATCTAGAAAAAGGGCTTACAAAACCATAAACAAATAATTCAAGTCAATCTGCTTATTATGGTTACTGGTACAAATTTAATTTCTCAGGTCACTCCTGATCGACTAAATTATTCTAATCGCTGAAGAATATCCACCCAAAGGTGGGACGGTTTACCGAATGTGTGTTTTGATTACCAAAGGTGATCTGTTATCACCTAAAATCAGGTTACTGAAAGATTTGAACAGGGAGATATCACCCTTCTTGTTCAGGATCCAGCGCTGGGAGTCCTGCTTCCACTCGAATCAGATTTTCGATCTCGCTTAGCATACTTAAATCATTTTCGAGGAATTTCTTCGCATTTTCACGCCCCTGGCCCAACAATGTTTCGCCATAACGGAAAAATGCACCGCGTTTTGTAATAATCTCATAGGCTGTTCCCAAGTCAAGAACATCACCAGAGAGAGAGATCCCAACATTAAACATAATGTCAAATTCTGCCTCAGTGAATGGAGGGGCAACCTTATTCTTTTTAACTTTAACCCGAGTTCGGTTCCCAACAACATCCGTCCCTATTTTGATCGCTTGAATACGACGAATATCCAACCGTACAGATGCGTAAAATTTCAGAGCATTTCCACCGCTTGTGGTCTCGGGGCTACCAAACATCACACCGATTTTTGAGCGAATTTGATTGGTGAAGATAACAACCGTATTGGTCTGTTTAATCACACCTGATAATTTCCGCAAAGCTTGTGACATCAAGCGTGCCTGAAGACCCACATGCGAGTCTCCCATTTCCCCTTCGATTTCAGCACGTGGGACGAGAGCAGCCACAGAGTCAATCACCAATACATCGATTGTCCCAGAGCGAATAAGTGCTTCTGCAATTTCCAGTGCTTGCTCTCCGGTATCTGGTTGCGAAATATATAATTCTTGCACATTGACGCCAATCTTTTCGGCGTAACTTGGATCTAGAGCATGCTCCATATCGATAAATGCACAGACACCGCCTATTGCTTGAGCTTCAGCAATAATATGCTGACAGAGCGTTGTTTTACCAGAAGATTCTGGACCGTAAATTTCTGTGATCCGGCCGCGTGGAATTCCCCCCACTCCTAGAGCAATATCAAGAGAAATTGACCCAGATGGAATGGTTTCTATATCTAAATGAGTGGCATCTCCCAGACGCATAATTGCATCATCGCCAAACCGCTTATGGATGTTTGCAATTGTACTTTCAAGAGTTTTGTCTCTTCCGTTTTTTGCCATCTTAAAAGCATATACCTAGTAGGTACATGATCTCCATTGTTTTATTTTATGTCAATCATGGCCAGAGAGAGAAGTCCTTAAACTGGCCTGAATATTAAGTTGATAGTGTACAATAGCGATATGGAAATCGCAAATGATGAGAATGGTAAATTCAGTGATTCTTTCAATCGAAATTCAGCCAATGACATACAAGTTTGGCAAGCAAGAGAAAGCGATTTCGGTGCAATTAAAAACATGCTTGAGTCAGCGCCTTGGCGACATAAACATGTCGATTGGTTTGAGTCTGATAACTGGCTAGGCTCACCCAGTTTCATCATGAGCCAGTCGGCCGGCGGTGCAAACGGGTGTTTAGCTATTACAGCAGCACCCAAACCTGGTGCATGGGTTCGCTTAGCGGCTTTAGAAAGACACAGCTTCAATCGCAAACAGTCATTTCTTCAAATGGCTTCGATGGTTGATGCAGTTTGTGACCACCTTCATAAAGACGGAGTTTCTATTATTGGATGGATGGCTCCTATCGCATGGCCCGATGAATGGCCAGAAAAACTTGGTTTTAGTGAAAGCGAAAAGATTATCACCTATCAAAAACCAACATTTGCCTTGCCATCAATAAAACCCGTGCCAAGCTTACGGATTAGACCAGGAAAAGCCGAGGATATGGTTGTGCTAGAAGAGATTGAAAGCCGTGCTTTCTTTCCATTATGGCGACACAGCGCACTTGGTCTGACTCATGCAATGGCAAAAGCATTTAGTTTTGATGTAGCTCTTATCGGTGATAGCTTAGTTGGGTTTCAACATAGTGCCCCCGGCCGGGGGTCGGCCGCTCATTTGGCTCGCATTACCGTTGACCCTGAATTCCAAGGCCATGGAATTGGTAGCCAGCTACTGGCTCATGCAATCAAAGATTACCAGCGTCGTGGGGCCATTGACATGACCTTAAATACCGAGTCTAGTAATATAAAAGCTCAAAAACTGTATGCTCGCTTTGGCTATGCCTCCAATGGATATAGATACCCATTGTATACCATGGAACTAACTTAGATATTGGCATGAAATGAAGGGGGAGTCAGGCAAACTGACAGTAATCGGCTAAGAAACACAGCCATTTTCATATATCATTTCGTTGTGTAGCGGCGCTACTAAGTATCAGCCTTCAGCGCTACAACAATCTTTTTCAGCCATTCAATATTTTTAAGTTTTTGAGGGTGTCGCGTTAACCAAGCTGCTTCTGTAAAGTAAGTATGGCCTTGCAAAAAGTTAATTTGCTGTGTATACCACTCAAGGTCGGTTAATTTAGCCCCCAAGGTTTCCATTTCCATTCGCAACCTATCG
>JBLIMP010000306.1:0-5754 GCA_047638855.1 Cellvibrionaceae bacterium
CCACGGAAGTTTTGATCGTAGCTGATGATTCAGCCGATGCTGAGATGGTCGCCACCGACCTGTTAGGTCAGGCAGAACACGGGCCAAACTCCCCTGCGGTCCTAATCACGACGAGCGAAAAGTTGGCTCAAGAAACAGAAGTTGAAATAGCCAAGCAACTTAAAGTTTTACCCACGGCCGAATTTGCCGCCCCAGCATGGCGCGATTATGGTCAAATCATTTTGGTCGATGACCTAGCTGAAGCGTTAATCGAAGCAGACATTGTCGCCAGCGAGCATGTGCAAATCCTGACCCGTGACAATGATTACTTCTTGAACAATATGAAGAACTATGGCGCGTTATTTTTAGGCCCCCGCACCAATGTTGCTTACGGTGACAAAGCGATTGGCACCAATCACACATTGCCGACCAAAGCGGGCGGTCGATACACCGGCGGTTTATGGGTTGGCAAGTACATTAAAACGGTGACCTATCAACGTATCACAACCGATGAAGCGAGTGTTTTGATTGGGGAGTACACGTCGAAATATTGTAAGCTAGAAGGATTTATGGGCCACAAGGCGCAGGCTGATTTACGGATTAAAAGGTATGGGAACAACTCTAATAATTAATTGATGATTTGTTGAATGGGCGAATGGTTAATTTTAGGCCGTTTACCCTGCTGAAATATTTGTAATTGTCATGTTGAGCTTTTTCATAGGTAGAATAGGTTTGATCCAATTATTAATCTAAAATCGCAATAACTGTTCATCAGGTGCGATACCCAACTGTAGGGGCTATGTCACCCCCAAAGGGGTGGCTCGCCCAGTCACAAATCAAAAATCAACCCATGTTATTAAAAGATAAAATCGCAGTAATCACCGGTGGAGGGCAAGGCATCGGCCGGGAAATCGCCCTAGAATTTGCACGCCAGGGGGCCGACGTCGTATTGGCCGCCCGCACAAAAGAGAATCTTATAGCGGTCAAAGCGGAAGTTGAACAGCTCGGCCGGAAGGCGTTGGCTGTCCCAACCGATTTACGCAACGAAGCTGATATCGACAACTTGCGCGATAAAACGCTCGAAACGTTCGGCCGATGTGACATTCTGGTCAACAACAGCGGCATCGCTGGCCCCGTTCAGCCAATGTGGGAAATCGACCCGGCCGAATGGCAAAATACTTTTGACATCAACGTCAATGGGGTTTTCTTGGCGACAAGAGCGTTTGTGCCTGGCATGTTGGCCCAAAAATCTGGATCTGTGCTTATCATCGGATCGATTACGGGCAAACGACCAATGTTACATCGCACCCCGTACACGGCCGCCAAAATGGCTCTTGTCGGCATGGTGCGCACACTCGCTTGGGACTTAGCCGATTCCGGCGTACGAGCCAACTTAATCTCACCCGGCATTGTGGCAGGACCACGGATGGAAAAATCATTTGTGGCGCAGGGGATTGCACAAGGGATCACAACGGCCGAAGCAAAAAAACAATTTACAGATGCATCACCCCAAAAAATGCTCACAAATCCACAAGATGTGGCCCACACGGCCGTCTTTCTCTCCTCTAACATGGCAGGCTCTATCACGGGTGAAGATGTGAACGTATCGGCCGGCGTGGTGATGTATTAAAGCGTTTCAGCACGCTTCGCTTTCAGCGTTTCAGCACGTTCGCTTCGCTCTCTTTCAGCATTTCAGCAGATTCGAGCAAACGGAGAATCTTCATCATGGCAAAAAGCTGAAATGCTGACAGGCTGACAAGCTGACAAGCTGAAATGCTCAACAGGAAACTTAATGAAACCAAATCTAATCATCATCGGCGGTGGGCTGGTAGGGCTAGCGACCGGCTGGCATTATTTGCAAAACAATCCAGGCGCAAAGCTAACTGTGCTTGAAAAAGAAGACGGTGTGGGGCTGCATCAGTCCGGCCGGAATTCCGGCGTATTGCACAGCGGCATCTACTACAAACCAGGCTCTTTACGAGCCACCATGTGCATGTCGGGCAAACGTATGATGGAAGATTTCATCGAGCAAGAAGGGCTGGGTAAAGATATTTGCGGCAAAGTCATTGTCGCCCGCACCCAAGAAGAGCTACCCCAACTCGATATTATTCTTGATAAAGGGCAACGGAACGGGGTTGAGTGCGAGATGATCGGCCGGGAACGATTGCTTGAAATCGAACCCCATGTCAACGGCATTCAAGCCATCCATGTGCCTAGCGCAGGGATTGCCGATTATCCGGCCGTGGCGGTGCGCCTGGCTCAACGTATTGTTGAAAAAGGGGGCAACCTGGTGTTAGGGGCTAAGGTTCTGGGGATTGATGAGCGGCCGGGAGAAGTGGTTGTCCAAACTACAAAAGGTGATTTTAACGGCGATCAATTGGTATCCTGCGCTGGGCTTTACTCAGACCGGATTGCACGCATGACGGCCGAAGATGAGCAAATCGAGGCGGAGATTTTGCCATTTCGGGGTGAATATTTTCAACTCAAGAAATCGGCCGAACATCTTGTAAACGGACTTATTTATCCTGTTCCTGATCCACGTTTTCCGTTTTTGGGGGTCCATTACACCAAAATGATCGAAGGCGGAATTGATTGCGGCCCAAATGCGGTACTTGCTTTTGCGCGTGAGGGATACAACAAAAGTGATTTCAACGGCAAAGATTTATGGGATGCCTTGAGCTATAGAGGGTTTCGCAAGCTGGCGTTTAAATATTGGCGCAAAGGTTTGGGCGAGATGTGGCGTTCATACAACCAAGCGGCGTTTGTGAAAGAATTGCAAAAGCTGATCCCGGCCGTGACGGGGGCAGACATTGAACCACATCCGGCCGGGGTACGGGCGATGGCGATCACCCCATCGGGGGAAATGCACGATGATTTTGCATTTTTGGAGACAAAACGCTGTATTCATGTGGTGAATGCCCCATCTCCGGCCGCGACCGCCAGCCTGCGTATTGGGCAACATGTGGCGGGGAAGATTTAGTGTTCGTTCTTTCTCGATAATTGTTCAACGATAACCTTAATCGGCCGCAATCGATTCATCCTGAAATGCTTCAGTCCCTAACTTAACCTTTTCAAACACCAACACCCCATCGTCAATCGGGCCGCGCCGAATCAGCTTTTTATCAATCGCATAATTTTGCGGCGCAACCCACGGCGCATGATCACCTTGCCTAGGGAACAAGTGCATCACCCGTTGCAGATAGCCGGATGAGAAGTCTTCGACATATGGCCGTTTTGACATCAATAACTCTTCATCCCGTAGCGTTGGCGTGCATTGATTTACCCCTTTTCCATCCATGTAGTTGAGCAAACGGCAGCTGTATTCTGCAATCAAGTCAGAACGCAAGGTCCATGAGGCATTGATATAGCCAAAGGTCGAAATAAGATTCGGCACGCCAGACGCCATCATCCCTTTGTAGGTAAAGGTATCCGGAAAGCTGACCGGCCGGTCATCAACTGTAAATTCGATCCCACCTAAAACAATCGCATGTAGCCCGGTGGCTGTGATGATAATGTCAGCCTCTAGCTGTTCTCCAGACCCCAGCAAAATCCCATCTTCTATAAATGTGTCGATTAAATCGGTCACAACAGACGCTTTGCCCAACTTGATCGCTTGAAATAGATCCCCATTGGGCACCAAGCACAGCCGTTGATCCCACGGGTTGTAGTTGGGGGTGAAATGTTTTTCGATGTCGGCCGGATCGTAGTCAGCTCCTAACTCCTCCCGCACAATGTCAAGCAACATCGTTTTGACACTTTCGGGATCGGTGCGTGTTTTTTTGTAGACTATTTGCCCATAAAGCACGTTTTTCCAACGGATGAGGCGATAGGCCATTTTGCGAGGCAAAAAACGGCGCAAAAAGTGGGCGGTGGCGTCGATGTCCGGCCGGGATGCCATGTAAGTGGGTGAACGTTGTAGCATCGTCACATGTTTAACTTCCGGAGCCAAGGCGGGGATAAGCGTCACGGCCGTGGCCCCTGAGCCGATCACCACCACTTTTTTATTTTTGTAGTCAAGTTCTTCGGGCCACTTTTGCGGATGAATAATTTCACCTTTAAAACGCTCGCGCCCTTTAAAATCAGGCGTGTAGCCCCCTTTGTAACTGTAGTAACCGACACACATCAGCAACATGTTGCAACTGAATTGAACCGCCTGGCCCGACTCTTTTTGTTCCACCTCAACAGTCCAGGTCGCTTTGTTGCTAGACCATGCGGCCGACTTGACCAACTGCCCATAGCGAATGTGTTTATCAATGCTGTTTTCGACGGCCGTTTCCCGCAAGTAGTTCAAAATCGAAGGGCCATCCGCAATATCCTTGGCCGCTTCCCACGGCTTAAAATTGTATCCCAGCGTGTACATATCACTGTCAGAGCGCACACCAGGATAACGGAACAGGTCCCATGTGCCTCCCAAATCGTCGCGTCCTTCTAAAATCGCATAGCTTTTGTTCGGGCAATTTTTTTGCAAATGGTAAGCCGCCCCGATGCCAGATAAGCCAGCTCCGATAATTAGCACATCAAAATATTCAGTATTCATTGTCAGCTTAGTCTTGCACAAAAACAGTAAGGATGGAAGGGGATGCCTACGGCACTGTACTCGTTCAGTGCTTACGAAAGATCACAACATCGTTCCCAACAATCGTACATTCAGCTCCCCAAAGCTGTGCCAGCCACTCAAACGTTTCGGCCGCAAAAAAGCAGACGTGCGTCGGGTCATTTTTATAGTGCCAATTGGCAAACGCTTCAACATCCAGCACTCGTTTGGTCATGATGCCCAGATAGCCACCCGGCCGCAGACAGCCCCACAATCGATCCAGCTCTGCTCGGGGATGATGCAGATGTTCAGCCACCTCGGTTGCCGTTATAAAATCATACGTGTGTGACAGCGGAGCCGTATCTGGCGCATAGAACGGGTCGTAAATCACCATCGAATGGCCAGCTTCTTCAAACATAATTGACAGCGTAGGGCCAGGGCCAGAGCCAAAATCGAGGCCGCTGCTATTAGGTGGCAGGCGTTCGAGCATCGGCTCAAACATCCGGCCGAGAAATCGCCGATAGCCGGGGTCTTCGGCCGAATTTTCATGCATGTCATAGCGGCCTTTCTCTTCGTCAGGTTCTAAAAACTGATGCGGTGGCACAAAAACAAGCTGGCAAATAGGACAGTGAAAATAAGCCCGTTTGGCACCTTGAAAAAAAGGTGCCCCATTTTTTTGTTGACACAAAGGGCATTGATGATCGCTCATGCTTGTCCAACTATTGCGCTATCGCGGCCGGCCGTGTATTTGGGCAAATCATCAGCCAAGTCTGTCCAATTGGCGCCCGATTCAACAAAAATATGCACGTCGGGTTTAAGCGGAATGTCGTCATCAAACACACCCAAAGCGACCTCAATCATGTCGGCCGACATCTGTGGACTGCTAAAAAACAAGCTCGAACCACAGTGGTTGCAGAACGTGCGAACCGTTCCATTTTCGGCCGTGTACCCCTTTAAATCAGCTTCACCCGAAATCCAGTGAAAGCTTTCTAGCGGCACACTTGCCAATGTTGCAAAAGACGCCCCATGGAACTTGCGACACATCGAACAGTGGCAATGGCCCGCTTCTGGCAAAAATTCGTCAACTGAAAACTGAACCGCTTGGCACAAGCAACTTCCTCGATATGGTTTTGATGGCATCATAAGGTTTATCTCATCTCTAAATATTTCACAATTATTCAGCGTCTCATCGGGTTGACGAACAAAATGTAGGGGTGAAAGAGGGCGGGCGACTTTATTCT
>JBLIMP010000307.1:0-5736 GCA_047638855.1 Cellvibrionaceae bacterium
TTAATCGGGCAAGCCGGTACAGAAATTACGGCGGTTGCCGGTTGGTACACTGATAAAGGCTTCGCGTCTATTGAACAGATTTATATCTATCCGGAAGAACATGCCAGCACCGTTGGCATGGCGCTTTTAGAAGAAATTCACAAAACAGCTTACGAATTAATGGCTGAAGCGATTTTCGCCTTTATGGCTCAAGACATGTCTCCTTTTATACGTAAGCTCCTGATTGATAAAGGATTTAGCGCAGAACCCGCAGATTCTTTTCCAAAAGTTTGGCGTGATACGCTTTTAGATATTCAACCGATTGGAACTGAGGCATTGGTTTATAAATTGATCGAAATGCGCATCAATTAAAGGCAAGTAGGATCGAGATATTTCGGATTCTTAATCATGAAAGGTCTAATCTAAAATGTCGGCTTTGAGTCTGAGTGAGTTTGAGTGAGATAGAAGGGTGAGGTAAAAATGAAAGATTGGATTTATAAATACCCGAACAAATATCCCAATATTTCTATGTGGTTGGTTTTGGCGTTAGGGATGAACGGCATCCTCATCTATGAAGCTCGTGATGTTGGGCTTAATGGCTCTCAATGGTTTTGGCTTATTGTGCTCACAACCTTGGTAGCAGGTGCATGCGTCTGGATTATTAACTGGGGTGATGAAGACGACATCGAAGCAACTCTATAGTTTCGCTTTTTATATTTATGCAGCTTCCTCAACCTAAAGACGCTCCGGCCGTTTTGCCCAATACAGTCGAACTTGTTCGAAATGAAATTTCGGCTTGGTTTGTAACAGGCGACACCGCTTTAGATAAACCTACTACAGGAAGTTTTCGTTTTAGAGGGCGGATCAATTGGGACCCTGATCAAGATGATGGTTTTCTGAACATCTTAAACGTTTTTGAAAAGCATGGATTTACGGCCGAGCTTACTAAAGAAAATAGCCAAACTCACTTAACAGGAAAACCCTACCTTATTGAACCAGCTCCTTTACGCTGGGGGGTTGCCATTTCCTTGTATCTAGCTACGATTTTTACAACATTGATATCAGGTGCTTTGATGAGTGATTTTGTTCAATCGCTTATGAAAGAAACGATGAGTGACGGGGAAATTTTTCAGCTAGCCGTTCGCAATTTTTGGCATGGGTGGCCTTATGCATTAGCGATAATGACCATTTTAACCGCTCATGAGCTAGGCCACTTTTTTGCGGCCCGCTATCACAAAGTTCCCGCCAGCCTGCCATTTTTTATCCCCATGCCGATACCGGGTATTGGAACAATGGGAGCGGTCATTTTCCAACGAGGGCCAACAAGAAATATTCGGGCGCAATTTGATATTGGCGCGGCCGGTCCTTTAGCCGGACTCGTATTTGCCATCCCTATTTTAATCTATGGTCTTGTAACTTCAGAAGTTGGTCTTTTGCCAGAAGATATGACCAACATGGTTATGGAAGGCAATTCAGTTATTTATGCAACGCTAAAATTTTCGATTTTTGGCGAATTTTTACCCAGCGTAACACATGATGTTTCACTGAATATGGTTGCATGGGCTGGATGGGTCGGTTTACTGATTACCGCTCTCAACTTGATCCCGGTGTCACCGCTCGACGGCGGCCGGGTGCTTCAAGTGATACAGGGTGAAGCATTTATGCGCGCTATTTACTGGCCCATTATTATGAGCTTGGTTGCGATGGGGATCATATTAAAAGCTGATGTTTGGCTAATATGGGCGATTATGTTGTACATGTTCGGCAATCGGTATGAAACCCCACTTGACTCGATCACCCCACTTGATAACCGTCGATGGGCTTTGGCCTGGATTACGTTTGTGCTCTTTTTACTTTTGTTTGTACCCGCACCGCTTACTATTTTCTAAACGGGCGCAAGCGCAAGTCCGATTCAAATATACCAGCCCCGGATAAATCCGAACAAACAAGTTTTTCTCTAACCCACTCCAGTTTTCGTTTTGTCTAACAGCAGACATTTAATCTTGTATTTTGTATATCCCCCAGTAACAAAGAACAACAATATGACTAATCTAGAAGTAGAAATCAAACATCCAAGCTTTTCAGACCTTATCGATGTCACGGCCGGAATCGAGCAGATTGCTACCGGTTTTGACTTTTTAGAAGGGCCGATTTGGCACCCAACCTATGGTTCTGTCATTTTTAGCGACATTATGGGGAACTCAATCTACTCTTGGAGTCGCCAAATGGGTGTTGTACAGCGGAAGCGCAACAGCTTTATGACCAATGGCAATGCCTATGATCGCCAAGGTAGGTTCGTCTCTTGTGAACATGCGACGAGCCGTGTCAGCCGTACCAATATGTCTGACGGTGCCTACGAGGTTTTAGCCACCCATTATGACGGTCAAGAGCTGAACAGCCCCAATGACATTGTGGTAAAAAGCAACGGCATGCTCTACTTTACCGACCCGACATCCGGCCGGAGTGCTGACTATGGTGTCCCTCGCGAGCAGGAAATGATGTTTCAAGGAGTGTATCGACTTGATCCGGAAACCCAGACACTCACATTGCTAGTAGATGATTTTGAAAAACCCAATGGCTTGTGCTTTTCAAAAGATGAGTCCCTTTTGTTTATCAACGACACCGCTCGCCAGCATATTCGGGTGTTTGATATGCAACCAGATGGCACTATTACCAACGGTCGACTATTCGCTAATCTCGAAGGGGAGCTGCCAGGGGTGGCAGATGGAATGAAGATTGACGAGAATGAAAACGTCTACAGTTGTGGGCCAGGTGGGATTCAGGTTTTTGATAAAGATGGAACCCTATTGGGTACTATTCTCATGCCAGAAAAAACAGCTAACTTTGTATTCGGTGATGCAGATCGCCAATCTTTATATATCACCGCTTCAACATCGCTTTATAAAATTCGGGTCAATGTGCCGGGGCATCTTACTTTTAACCTGTAAAATGCTGTGGTGTTATTCTCCGGCCGGAATGACGCAACGGAAACCTATCGTATCGAGGCTTAAACTTTCTGGTGCATCATTTCTATGTTGGGCTTGAAGGGTGTTGGCAGAATCGACGTAGCTCCCCCCTTTCAATACATGAACAATTGGTTCGTTTGCCACTAGTGCTGCGGGTGCTAATGGGTCGACAGCCACGTCCGGTTCCGGGGCAACAGGGTTAACTAGTGCCCCGTCTATATCTGTTTCCCCATCGATAATCGCTTTACGAAAATAGCTAAAGTTTTTAACGTCTAAGGTCCATTCATAGACATTGCCTGCCATATCAAAGACGCTTTGTTCAGTTTTGCCCTTCAATTTTGATCCAACAGCAATTGGCCGTGGAACGACCATGGGGGTACACGCTTGATAATTTGCAAAATCACACAAGTTTTGCCCTTGCAAGTCTTTTCCTTCCCATGTAAACGAAGCCGTTTTGCCCTCAGGTCTAGACCCGGCCGCAAATTCCCATTGAGCCTCTGAGGGCAGGTCCCCACCCGCCCATTGACAATAATTTTGCGCCATATTCCAATCGACTTGAATCACAGGGAACGTAGGGTCAATCGGTTCAGAATTCGCTAGCATCGTTTCAAATAGGTCTGATCTTGCCGCTTGCTGACAACTGCCACTTTTGACACAGATATCATACATTTTGAGTGTAACTTCTGTTCTGTCTATCCAATAATCATCCACTGAGACCGGTATCGATTCATTAATCGTGCCATTTCGCCCCACTCTAGCCATCTCAAAAGTACCACCCTCAATAAAGCTCATGCGCATCTTGTCGCGGGGTCGCTCCCAAACTTGACTGCCGACTGGCGGTAAAAGAATTTCCTCGATTGGGGTCGGTGTCATTGTGGGGGCTGAGGTTGGTGTGTGGCTTGGAAGCGGCGTAGCGGTAGGAGTGCCTGTTTGAGTCGATGTGCCAGTTGCTGTTGAGGTTGGTGTGATCGATGGGGTTGATGTCGCCGTCGCCGTATGGGTCGCAGTCGGTGTATCGGTTTGAGTCGGCGCTTTGGTAGATGTGTTTGTAGCTGTCGGTGTTAATGTGCTCGTTGGAGTGACGGTTGATGTTGCTCGTTGTGTGGCCGTTTGCATCGGTGTGCTCGTTGGTGTGCGGGTAGGGGGCGGCGTTGATGTAGCGGTCGCAGTCGGCGTGTGGGTGAGGGTGTGAGGGAAGTATGGATTGGGGAATGATCGATTGTCGTTCAACAGGGCTAAGCCAATTGTAAAAACGACAAACCCGGTTATTCCCAAAATAAGAATGGCCATCATCCCTAGATTGCTGCGACAGCCTTTTTGATCAATCACAATAAAGCCGGTACCGCTCTCAATTACCTTTCCGGCCGTGGTTACACCAGGGCCAAATCGGTCGGCCGGGTTGTTTTCGGGGATTGGGTATTTTGATACAGGTAAATCGAGAACCTCAGTCAAATCGATATCCGGCCGACTTTCAGACAACTGTAGAATAAGATCGTTAAGACGATGACGTTGATCGAGATAACTGATAAGGTCGCGAAATTTTTCACCGATGCCACCATCAAATTCATCAACTGAAATATTTAAAGCAAAACAAATATTTTCGAACTCATCAGTCGAGAGCCGTTCACGAAGAATTGCGAGAAGTTTGACTTTATCCATCTATGTCCTAAATTTACAGAAATTGATAATTTTGATGTGGGTTTGGCGACAACTGTCTAAAACCAGACGATTCTAGCTGAAAAGAATAGTAGCCGGAAAATAACCGTTCACAAAATATTTTTAGTGAACCTATTGTAAAAAACGCTGCTTTTTAGATACTTGTGCTATCCCTAGAAAATAATAAGTCGATTTGTATAAAAGGAGAATCCCGATGTCAGCTATCCGCTCTGAACTTGAAGAAAGATTTTTACGCTATGTCAAAATAGATACAGCCAGTGATGAATTTTCGGCCGAAGTGCCCAGCACCGCACGTCAGTATGATCTGCTCAATCTACTCGTTGAAGAATTAAAAGAAATGGGAGCCAGCGACGTTAAAATCACTGACTATGCCACCGTCTTTGGTACGATTCCAGCGACCGACCCAAACCCAAATACCCCGGCCGTGGCCTATTTTGCCCACGTCGACACCTCGCCCGCCTATAGCGGCGCCAACGTTAAGCCGATTATTCATAGAAACTATGACGGGTCAGACATTACATTGCCCGGAAACCCTGAGATGGTTTTGAATGCGCAGAACTCACCCTATTTAATGGAAAAGGTTGGAGAAGATGTAGTGACGAGCGATGGCAACACGCTATTGGGGGCTGATGATAAAGCGGGTGTCGCTATCTGTATGGCGTTAGGTACTTATCTGCTGGCTCATCCTGAAATTCTGCACGGTAAAATTGTGCTCGCTTTTACCCCCGATGAGGAAATCGGCCGGGGAGTGAGCCACATTAAGCTAGAGGACATTGGGGTAGATGTTGCTTATACGCTTGATGGCTCTGAGAGAGGCGAAATTATCTACGAAACTTTTTCGGCCGATGGTGCCAAAGTCAAAATCGAAGGGGTTTCGATTCATCCAGGTTATTCAAAAGACAAATTGGTAAATGCGCTTCACCTTGCCGCTAAATTTGTTGATGCATTGCCCCAAGAAACGATGTCACCTGAAACAACTGAGGACCGTGAAGGGTTTATCCACGTTTATCAAATAGATGGGGGAGCGGCCGCGGCCGAAGTTCACCTGATCATTCGTGATTTTGAGCGGGATGGATTGGCCCAACTCGGTGACATTGTTAAGGATAAAGCGGCT
>JBLIMP010000308.1:0-5736 GCA_047638855.1 Cellvibrionaceae bacterium
ACAGGCGTTGCCGATGATTTTGCTGGGTGAACGATTTGGAGCAGACAAAGCGATGCAGATGGGCTTTTTAACAGATGTGACCCCGGCCGAAGAACTAAACGCTACCGTTCAAGCCATCGCTGAAAAATTGACACAAAAAAGCCCAATCGGGGTGAAGCTAGGCAAGGCCTCATACAACGCCATGCAAAACTTACCACTTGAGGAAGCACTCGATTTTTTGAGCCAAGAATTGACGAAAGTGGCAACAACAAAGGATGCGGCCGAAGGCATCCAAGCCTTTATGGAAAAACGCAAACCAAATTTTACTGGAGAATAGGGGCGATTTCAGATGTCCGTGTTCAAACAGACTTTCGTTTGGCCGATTTTGACCTTAAGTACACCGAACAAATATAAATTTAAATTTTAGACACAGAAGCACAGAGGACACTGAGAAAGAATAACGGGGAAGTCATCTGCGTTCCTTCTTATCCGCGTCTAAAAAAAGTGAGACATACTTACGTTATAGTGTATTAAACAACTCAAATTTCTAAAAAACTATGTATTTTAACGACGAACACCAAGAACTGCGGATGATGATCCGAAAATTTGTTGAGAATGAAATCAATCCCCATGTAGATGAGTGGGAAGAGGCACGCATTTTCCCCGCGCATGAGCTGTTTGGCAAGATGGGACAGCTGGGTCTGCTGGGAATGATGTATGAGGAAGAGTACGGTGGTGGCGGGATGGACTACTGGTACGAGGCGGTTTTGCTTGAAGAGATCGGCCGGGCAAAATGCGGAGGTGTGCCGATGGCGATTGCGGTTCAAAATGACATGGCGACCCCGGCCTTAGCCAAACATGGAACCCCTGAACAAAAAGAGAAGTTCTTGCGGCCTGCCATTAAGGGTGAAGCGGTTTTCTCGATTGCGGTGAGCGAACCTGATGCTGGCTCTGACGTGGCTGCGATTAGCACTTTTGCCGTTGAAGATGGCGATCATTGGGTGATAAACGGTTCAAAGATGTGGATTACCAATGGGACCCAGGCCGATTATTTAACTTTGTTGGCACGTACCGACGGCCGGGATCGTGGTTATCGGGGGATGTCGTTGATTGTGGTCCCTACGACGGCCGATGGGTTTAGCGTGAGCAAAAAACTGGAGAAGCTGGGACAACATAGCTCAGACACGGCTATTTTGTCATTTGATGATGTGCGTGTTCCTAAGGCGAATACGATTGGGGGGGTGGGGGTGGGGTTTATGCTCCAGATGCAACAGTTTCAAGTTGAGCGCTTAGCCGCTAGTTTGATGTCGGTTCCTGGTATGGAAATGATGATCGATCTGACGGTGGCATATTGCAAACAGCGACACACGTTTAAACGGCCGTTAATGGACAATCAGTGGATTCAGTTTAAGTTGTGCGAGCTTAAAACTGAGATTGAGGCGTTACGCCATCTCAACTATTTTTGCGTACGCAAGTACGTCGCGGGGCAAGATATGACTCGTGAGGCGTCGATGGCGAAATTGAAAATGGGACGTTTGAGCCGAGAGGTGGCTGATATTTGTATGCAGTTCCACGGGGGGATCGGCTATACGGAAGAGTATCCGCTGGCACGATATTATCGTGATTCTCGCCTTGGTTCTATTGGGGGTGGAGCGGATGAAATTATGCTGGGGATTATCGCTAAGATGGATGGGTTGATGGATAACTAGGCTTTGAAGAACCGGCCGGGTTTTCATTAACTTATCAGCACCAGAATGAGTGGGTTCAATTAAAAAAGGTCTTTTTGTACCAGAGTTGTAAATGCGGGAACGTGTTAATTTTGCGGCCCCACATTTAAATGGCGATTGGATTTGTAGAACCCAATCGCCATTTAAATAATGCTAATTTACTTTGCTAATTTACTTCACTCCGCCCATTGTTAGCCCACCGATGAAGTAACGTTGGAGGGAAAAGAAGACAATCAAAGTAGGGAGCGTGGCGACCAAGGCCCCGGCCGTAATCAGAGGCCAATCTGTCACAAATTGCCCTTGTAACGACGACAGCCCTGAGGTCACAGGCATCTTGCTCCCATCTGAAAGCAAGATCAACGCCCAAATATAATCGTTGAAAATCCAAGTAAATTCGAGAGTCGCAATGGCCGCAATCCCAGGTAGCGTAAGCGGCATCACAATGCGTGAGTAAATGCCAAACTCGTTTGCTCCGTCGATCCGGGCCGCATCCATGATTTCACCTGGAATTGAGCGCATAAAGTTGCGTAGCACAAAGGTGCAAAATCCTAGCTGGAACGCGATGTGGATCAGAATAACCCCAAGGTAGGAGTTGTACAGACACACTTTTGCATCGACAAATGGGATATTTAACACAAACGAGCCAACTTCATATGATTGCTCTACACACAGATTGTTCGAGAGCAAAAATACGGGCAGAAGCAAAATCTGGAACGGGAGCATTGTGCCAGCCACATACATAAAGTAGAGGAATCTGTTTCCTTTAAACTTGTGGCGTGCCAACGCATAGGCTGAAAGTGAAGAAAGAAAGATGGTGCCGGTTAGAGCCGGTATGGTGATGATAAAGCTGTTAAGTAAAAAGCGACTGACTCGTGCTCGGCTCACGGCATTAGGGAAATTCATGAGCGTTATTTCCCGTGGAATGCTCCAAAAGCCATTCAGGCTGATGTCATCCATCGTCCGGAAAGCGGTTAGAATTGCCCCGAGAAATGGGAGCATGTACCCCAAGGTGAATACGAGCAGAAAGGCAAACATGAGCCATTGGGCGTTTGTTAGCTTTTTTTTGTTTTTACCTGAACGTGGAAGATTGAATGAAGCCATACGTGATTCTCCCTAAAATTCCAATTCATCTTGCATCACTCGATAAAGGTAGATGATGATGAAAACGAGACTGATGGCGAATAGAACAACGGCCGTGGCTGCGCCTAACCCCATCTTGTAGTTATTAAACGCCTGAATGTACATGAGGTTGGCAAGTACAGAGGTCGAGTTGGCGGGTCCACCGCGTGTCATAATTTGCACCAGATCAAACGCTCGCAATGAGTCGATGATTGAAATAACGACAACGATTGTTGTGACTGGGGTCAAGAGCGGAAATGTGATGCGCCAAAAGCGTTGCCACGGGGTCGCGCCATCAACTTGAGCCGCTTCGATGAGAGTGGGGGGGACATTCTTGAGTCCAGCCACGTACAAAATCATGATATAGCCGATCTGACGCCATGCGGCCGCAATGATGATCGACCAAATTGCCATATCTTTGTCTGCCAGCCAGCCCGGTAGATTTTCTTCAGCCCAGCCTAAGTTCAGCAACAGGGAGTTGATGATACCGGCCCGTGGGTTATAGACCCATGACCAGATTAGAGCGACAACGGCAAAAGAAAGAACTTGTGGCAAAAAGATGCCGACTTTGAACAATCTTTCACCCGGCAACCCTTGATTTAACAAGATGGCTAAGCCCAAGCCGATAGCGGTTGGGACGGTGATAAATACCAATAACCAAATTAGATTATTGTAAAGAGAATATTCAAAAGCAGAAGGGAGTGTGTTGCCGATGCTGCCAAAAAGTTTTTGGAAATTGGCTAGTCCAATAAACTCAGCATTTTTTGAAATCCCATCCCAATCGGTCAGACTGAGATAGAAGGTGTAAAAAACGGGACCGATAATCCAAATAAAATAAAGCAGCAATGGGGGGGCGACGAAGAAGTAAGGAACCCAGTTGGTTTTTTGTTTATTTGGCTTCTGGGGTTTTTCAATTGCCATGTGTTGTTTCGTCTCCAGATGATGAAGGGTGCAATGTTGGAAATAATGAACGTGAGGGGTACAGAGGATAAAGGAAATAAAAAGCAGGAGCACGGCCGAAGCCATACCCCTGCCTTTGCGGTAAACAGTAGTCAGTGGTCGGTAAACGGTATACGGTACACCGTTTGCTGACTACCGGCGCGAAGCGCACCGTTTACCGATACTGGCTTTACTCGCCGAAGATTTCTAGACGAGCAGCTTCAAGCTCTTCGAGGATCGCATCGATTTGAGTCGGATCATCCCAGAAAGCCATCATGCCGTTCATACCAACGTCAGCCATTTCTGGTGTGGTGTCACGGTCGAAGAATTGAACAACCATGTCAGCCTCGTTGATCAAATCAATTCCCTTTTGTTGGAATGGGGTGAATAGAGCCTTGTCAACGCCATTGTGCGTTGGTAGGCGGCCCATTTCTTCAACCATTAGGGTTTGAGCTTCTAAGCTACCCATATAGGCTAGCAAATCTTTTGCGCCTTCTGGATTAGCGGCCGAAGCAGCGATGAAGAACCCGTCAGTGGGTGCATCTTCACCAATTGGCATGGCTGGGTCGATGATTGGGAAACGGAAGAAGTCAATTTTATCTTCAACATCGTCTGCAATCGGGTCCATGATGAATTGACCCATCAAGTACATAGCTGCATCACCTTGGTTGAGTGGATCAACTGCTTCTTGCCAACTGTAAGCGGCCGCATTGTCGATGAAACAGTTGTGCTCAAATAGCTCGCCCCATTTCTCAAATACAGCTTTAACCCGTGGGTCCGTGTAGCTTTCTTTGCCCAACATCAAGTCCAAGTGGAATTGAGGGCCATTTAAGCGCATGTTGATATAGTCAAACCATGCAGCGGCGGTCCAGCGGAATTTTGTACCGATGGTAATTGGAATTAAACCAGCACCGTCAAGGGTGTCACAAACGGCCAACATTTCGTCCCAAGTTTCTGGTGGAGTAATGTTGTACTCTTCAAAAATGTCAGTGCGATAGAAGACGGCCCACCAGTACCAACTGGTTGGTAAGAAATAAGCTTCGCCATCTACTTCAGACATCGCGCGGAAACCTTTCGGGAAATCCTCGTTCCAACCTTCATCTTCCCACACATCGCTAATAGGAAGGATCAGTTCTCTGTCGATAAAGAAGCGAGCACGGTTGCCAGCAAACCAAGTCAAAACGTCTGGAGCTGGTTCAGCAACCAAATAGGCACGAATCGCTTGTTTAAAGTCTTCGTGGTTGACGATTGTGTGCTGAACTGGAGAGTTTGGATTTGCTGCAGTGTACGCGGCAATCATTTTCTCTTCGAAAGCGCGTGGTGCGGGGTCGCTTGAGTAAGAATTGAAGACGACCGGGTTAACTTCAACTACCTTCTCAACCTCAACTTCTTTTTCAACTTCAACGATTTTTTCGACTTCAACTTCTTTGATGACTTCGACTTCTTCGATTACTGTTTCAGTTTCTGTAACCACGCGGGTAACTTCGACTTCAACAGTTTCTGTAACGACCTGTGGCTGACATGCGGCCAAAAGTGCTAGCAGAGCAATTACTAAACCAAGTGTGAATGGTGTCTTTTTCATTTCTCCTCCATATGGATCAAAGACAAAAATATACAGTTGATAATAGGGAGAAAAGACAGGAATAATTGTTTTATTGCGATTTTGAGTGGTGAGCCCAGTCTTTTTCCATCTTATCATTCCCCAAAATATTTGGAGAATATCTTAGTCATAACAATAATCAAAGCGTATTGACAAGATTGTCCAACTATATTTTAATAGGTTAATGCTGTCAATAGTAACCAGAAATCAGCCTGTTTATTTGGGCGATATAGTCAAAAAGTGGCTTTTTATATCAACCGAGCTAAATCAAGCGAATAGATAGCCCCTTCGACAAGCATTAGACTGTGCTTGAGCCGAATTCCCAGGGAGCTTTGTGGAAACAGTTAGTACCGCCATTGACGCTGGAACATT
>JBLIMP010000309.1:0-5721 GCA_047638855.1 Cellvibrionaceae bacterium
GGGCGAACTGGAATCGGGACAACCTCTGCGGGAAAAAGAAGTATCTGATTGGTTTAGGGTAAGTCGCGGCCCCGTTCGAGAAGTTTTTCAATTACTAGCGCAAGAAGGAATGTTGGTTGCTGAACCCAATAAAGGGGTCAAAGTTGCTCAGAAACCAAGCGGCCTGACTCGAGATTTGCTTGTAAAACTGCGAGTCGAGATTGAAACCTTTGTCTTAGATAACATCTTTGACCAGATCACTGACGAAGATATCGCACAGCTTGAATCAATTTTGGCAAACATTAAAACAGCTTGTGACAACAATGATATGGGGACTTTGCTAGAGCACGATTTGCATTTTCATCGAACGATTATTCAAAGCCATGATGAAAAAGATCTTTTCTCTATTTGGCAACCTATGGCTCTCCGTATGCTGATTCAATATAACCGCTTAGGTGACCTTATGGAAAGCCATCAGGAGCACAAAGAAATCTTTGACGCAATACGAGATAAAGATAAAGGAGCCGCGCTAAAAGCGCTTAAAAATAACATTCGCTAATTTTCGAACAATCTTGAATGGCTGATACCAGAATCATTTTGGTTGCAAATTTGTAAAACAGCAAAATTGTACGTGCTAAAAACATGTTAGCCCGGAGGTGAAACCACCTAATAATTTCTAAAATCAGTGTGCGTAAATTTATTTAAAAAACAAATCTATTTTGGAGGAAAGTTTAGAAATGAAGAAATTTAAATTGCTAATAGCCATTGCTATTTTCACTATGATTCTTGCATCTTGTACTTCTACACCACCTGCAGCACCACCGGAAGAAGTGGTAGTTGAAGAGGAAGTGGTCGAAGAAGAAATGGCCGAAGAAGAAATGGCTGAAGAAGAAGAAGAAGAGGAAGTGGTTGAAGAAGCCGTTCCTGCAGATGCAGAAGAGGCCCTCGAAAGCGTTGGATCAGCTGAATTAGCTGAAATCGCCCGTGAAGACACCCTCATCATGGGTTGGAGCCATAGAACGCCAATCGGTGTCACAAATCCATGGTCACTGCCAACCTACACTCACCAAGACGGTGGTGGCATGATGTGGGAAGGTCTAGCCTATTTCCGCATTTTTGCTGACGAAAATGCACCTTGGCTAGCAGAAAGCATGGAGTATACAAATGATGATTTTACTGAGTTGACCATCAAACTCCGGCCGGAAGCAAAATGGAGCGACGGTGTTCAAGTAACATCGGCCGACGTCGTTTTCACACTTCAAGGTCAGCTTGATAACAACAGCCTCGCATACCATGCATCATTTGAGCAGTTCGTGACCAGCATCGAAGCGGTTGATGACCTAACGACAGTTGTTACCTTCAATCAACCAGCCCCTCGCTTTGCATTTGAAGTGTTAACACTCAAGTTTGATACCGGTATCAACATTCTTCCTGCGCACGTTTTTGACGGTGTTGAAGATGTAAATGCTTTAGCCGGTGGCATTGAAATGCCACACTCTGGCCCATACTCAATTGTATTCTGGGATCAAACTCAGAAAATTCTCGACTTACGTGAAGATTGGTGGGCGGTTGAAGCTGGGTTGATCGACTCCCCAGACGTTAAGCGTATCGTCATTCCTAACCTTGGTGGTCAGGTTGGTGCCAACATGGAAGCGGTTGCTCAACAAATCGTGAACAACGATATGGACACAGCCTTAGACTTCCGTCAAAGCATTATCGCCAGTGCCATCGAGCAGAATCCAGCGATTACCTCGCATACAGGCAACCAACCTCCATACGGATACTTAGACTGGTGGCCGAACTCACTTTGGATGAACACTCAGTTGGCTCCTTATGATGATGCACGCGTGCGTCGGGCTTTGAGCTTAGCAATCAATCGTGACCAGATCGATGAGATTGTTTACGAAGGTGCCCAAGTCACCACGATTTACCCATTCCCGCTTTATCCTGGATTAGAGGGCTTTGTTGACCGTGCGGACGTTCAAGCTTCGATAGCCGAGCATGAACCACGCAAATTCGATCTAGCTGCAAGTGCGGCTCTCATGGAAGAAGCTGGCTTTGCAATGAACGGTGACGGCCTTTGGGAAAGAGATGGCGAGACAGTGAACGCTACAATCCAAGGGTTCGGCGGCATTCATGGTGACATCGTTCCAGTTATGGAGCAAATGTTGATCAACGCTGGTTTTGAAGGATCAGTCAACTTCGGTGATGACTCATTCCAGCAGATGGTAGACGGTGTCCCTGGCTTGTACATGTTTGGTCATGGTGCAAGTTTGGCTGACCCATATGCCGCACTGGAACTATTCCACGGCCGGTTCAGTGCATCAATAGGGACAGCAGCTGGCAACAACCGCTTCTCACGCTACAACAATCCAGAATACGATGCGATTTTGGACGAAATGGCACCGCTTGCATCTGATGATCCACGATTTGAAGAGTTAGCGGCCCAAGCGATTGATATGTACTGGGCTGAGCAAATCGACATTCCAATCATTCAATGGTTGCATCGGATCGCTTATAACCAGACTTACTGGACCAATTGGCCAACGGCCGACAATATTGGCCCAGGTGTCAATGGCGCATTCTGGGCACACACCGGAATGCTTGTTGTAACAGACCTAGACAAAGCTGAGTAGGTAAAACTAGTTAGTTTATGCCAAGAGACCAATTTTACTTTGGTCTCTTGGCACCCAAGGCGGTTCGCTTATGGCTGTTTTTAGAATGATATTAAAGCGACTAGGGTTTCTAGTCTTAGTCGTGTGGGCGGCCGGTACAATCACTTTCTTCATCCCCCGTATATCCAACAGAAACCCGATTCGAGAGCGGTTTGCAGACTTGGCGCGGACCGGTGGCTTCTCGCCCGGCGATCTAGAAACAATTGTGGCCTCCTACAACGAAAAATTTGGCCTCGACAAACCACTCATGGAGCAGTATTTTGATTACATGGGTAGTTTGGCTCGTTTTGACTTAGGTGTCTCGCTCAATCAATTTCCAAAAACGGTAAACGAGCTAATTTTAGAAGCATTGCCTTGGACGATCGGCTTACTCATCGTGACAACCATACTTTCTTTTGTGATAGGGAATTTACTCGGTGCTTTGGCCGCTTGGCCGCAGTCGCCCAACTGGGTACGTAACCTCTCGACTTCATTTGTCCTACTTCAAGGTGTCCCTCCTGTATTGCTGGCTGTTTTGCTCATCTTCTTTATCGCCTTTCGTTTGAACTGGTTACCTGTTAGTGGCTCTTACACGCCTGGTACCGTACCATCGTTTTCGCTCGAATTTATTCTCGACATGGGAAAACATCAAATCTTACCCGCTTGCGCGCTGATTTTCGGGTCGGTCGGGGGCTGGGTACTCAGTATGCGCGGCATGGGTATCACTATTCAGGGTGAGGATTATGTTCTTTTTGCGGAACATAAAGGGCTTAGCAACAAAACGATTTTCAGAGATTATTTTTTGCGCAATGCAATGCTACCTCAGGTGACCGGGTTTGCTTTAGCTCTGGGTAACGTCGTGACCTCAGCCATTGTCGTTGAGCAAATGTTTGGCTTACCCGGTATCGGTACCGTATTGACCGCAGCAATTCGAGTCAATGACTTCTTGGTAATTTATGGGGTTGTTTTGTTTATTACGATTGCGATTGCCACTTTGATGGTCCTAGTTGAATTACTCTACCCGTTGCTCGATCCACGTATCAGCTACGATAATTAGGGAGAAAATCATATGGCAAACATTGCTCTTCCCCAATCTAATCCTCAATCATCAGAAATAATTCAACCAAGCCGAATGCGGTTGTTTTTTCAATATTTACGGCGCAATAAAAGTCTCGCAGTTGGGCTATTCCTGCTTCTTTTTCTAACATCATTTACCGTTATCGGAATGCTGACCATTGACCAAGACCATGCTTACGCACTGGCAGTTAAATCAAAGCAGGCCCCCAGTTGGGAATATCCTTTTGGTACTGACTTCTTCGGCCGTGATATGGTCGCAGTGATGGTTGTTGGTACATGGCAAACAGCCTTAATCGGTGTGTTGGCTGGTGGAATCGGAACAATTATCGGTGTGGTATTAGGATTTATCTCCGCCTATTTTGGCGGGATTGTTGATATGGCCATTAAGGGAATTAGTCAAATATTAATTCCAATTCCTGTTTTCCTAATTCAAGTTGTGATCGCCGGTTCGCTAGATAAACGTGATGTCACAATTTATACAATGGCCTTTATTGTGGTACTGCTAGCTTGGATGGGACCCACCTTGGTCATGCGCTCACAGGTTCTTTCAATGAAAGAGCGGCCGTATGTTGCTGTTGCCCGGCTTTCTGGAGTAGGCGATTTGGGCATCATCTTTACCGAGATCCTACCCAACCTATTGCCATTTATTATTGCCCAGTTTGTAAATCAAGTATTTGCGGCCGTTTTCGCTTCATTTTACTTGGCAGTACTGGGTCTTGGACCCTTGCGTGAGCCGCTTTTGGGCAACATCATTTGGGCCGCTATGGGTCAAGGTGCCTTCTTTAACGGTTGGTGGTGGTGGCCGATATTCCCTGCAATAGGCTTAACACTTATCCTTGGTTCGCTGGCAATGATTAACATGGGTCTCGACGAATTATCTAACCCTCGTGTACGTCGGTCGGAGTAAAACTAAATGGTCGATCAGATTATGCAAAAAAATGATTCAAACAAGGCATCAGATGCTGTTCTTCAAGTAAAAGACCTCGATGTATCTTACTACACCGATGCAGGGCGAGCTCAAGCACTTGCTGGGATAAGTTTTAACTTGAATGCTGGAGAGAAATTAGGGCTAGTGGGTGAATCTGGCTCAGGCAAGAGCACAATGGCCTTGGCTATGATGAATATGATCAAGCCCCCCGGCCGGATTGAAGGGGGGCAAGTCATTGTAGATGGCACCGATCTCATGGCACTGTCAAAAGAAGAGATGCTCAAGGCTCGCCTCAGCAAAATATCTTATATTCCTCAAGGGGCCATGAACTCGCTCAATCCTGTGATGCAGATTGGTGCTCAAATGATTGACGCCATCAAAGCCCATGATGTCGGTTTCTCAGGCAGCGAAATGAAAGAGCGAGCGGTACACGCACTTGAATCGGTTGATTTAGATCAAAAGGTATTCAATATGTATGCCCACGAATTAAGTGGGGGCATGAAACAACGTGTCTGTATCGCCATTGGTATCTTATTAGAGCCAAAGGTCATTGTCGCTGACGAGCCAACAAGTGCACTTGATGTGGTGACCCAACGCCAGGTCATGGAAACACTTGATCATATAAAAGATCAACTGGGTTGTGCCATTATTCTGATTGGCCATGATATGGGGCTTATGGCGCAGTTTGTCGACAAAGTAGCGGTCCTTTACGCTGGGCAAATTATGGAGCTTAGTACGGTAAAAGAGATGTTTACCAACTCGCTTCATCCTTATGCCCATGCCCTTATTGATAGTCTTCCCAACTTGGAAAATAAGGGTGTCTTTAAAGGGATTCCAGGACTAGCACCAGCTTTGTTGCGGTTACCCAGTGGCTGTAGTTTTCATCCACGCTGCCCACAAGTATTCGACAAATGCTCTGTTGATCGGCCGGCCCCCTTAACACTAAACGGCCGGATTGTAAGCTGCCATTTGCACACAACCGAAGAAAACTAACCCCATCAGCACAAGTGAGTAAATTATGACGACACCACTATTGGAATTCAAAAACGTTACAAAAATATATTCAAACGGCATTATAAACAA
>JBLIMP010000310.1:0-5717 GCA_047638855.1 Cellvibrionaceae bacterium
GCGGCCGCCATTGCGAATGACGGCACACTGCTCACCCCAAGACTTGTAAACCGTATTGGTGAAGGGGGCGGTGCGCCAGAAGAATTCCTGCCAGTTCAAGAGTCAGGGAAGCTTCCGTATAGTGCTGACACGCTAGCGGCCGTGCAACAAGCGATGTGGCAGGTAGCTAACGATAACAGTGGCACGGCAAGCTTTGTTTTTCAAGACTTTGGAATGCAGGTCGCTGGCAAAACAGGCACAGCTCAAAATCCAGGAACACTACCTCATGCGTGGTTTATAGGCTATGCTCCGGCCGCACCGTTTACCGGCCTCGATGGGATCACCATTGAAACACCGCAAATCGCCATCGCTGTTATCATGGAAAATGCGGGCGAAGGCTCTGAGGTTGCGGCCCCGGTTTTCAAACGGCTGGTTGAACTTTATTTTAGTATGCACACAACCAATTACCCATGGCAATAGTCGGTGAATAGGGATCTGGTGAATTTGCAATATAAAGCTGCTGACGGATAGCAAAAAGTTAATTATGGCTGAAATTAAAAAGAAACCGTGGCGTGATGCGTGCCGCTTCGAAATGAAGAAGGCTGCTTTAAAAGAAGCAAAAGCGCGAACGGGCAAGAAAAACCCTGGATTTATCTACCGTTGGGAGCATGTAAAGGCGGTTGTAAGCCAAGCTAAAAAGCTTGCCGAAATCACGGGGGCTGATGCGGATGTGATTGAGGCGGCCGCATGGTTGCACGATATCAAAAAACATGAAAGCGGATCAAAGCATGCGGAATTAGGGGCTCGTTTTGCGGGGCAATTCCTACTTGAAACCAATTTTCCGAAAAATAAAATCGATAGAGTCGCTCATGCCATTGCATCTCATTGTGGGTTATGGCTAGATGAGCCGTTAGAAGAGCTAGAAGCACAGGTTTTGTGGGATGCTGACAAACTAACGAAGGTGGGTCTAACGGCCGCTTTTCATCGCATTCCGGGGGATTTGGTGCGCCCGAATGTTAGTTATACAACCGAGGATATTATTGAATCGGGCCGGGCCAATGATTGGCAAGATAAAACTGTGGCGAGTTTTCACACCAATGCGGCCAGAAAAGCGGGAGCTGAAAGGCTTAAAGCATCTCGGCTTTTGTGGAAGCAGTTGGCACAAGAACTCAAAGGAAAGGATTTGCTTGAGTTAGACTCGATGTAGTCATTTTCCTGATTCCTTTAGACGGGGTGGAAACGGTCTTTTTGAGGGGGCAACGTAAGCCTAAACTGTTCCAAAGCCAAAGAACCCCCTAGCACTTTTAAGATGACAGGGGGTTCTTTGGTTTGTTATTCCTTGATCCAATCTATTCAAACTTCAAGGCAACCATCAACTTGTGATCTGCCCATCTAATTTGGGCAGCGGTCTACCCGCGACTATTTTCCCCAGGTATCACGCAATCCAATTGTGCGATTAAATACCGGCTTTCCTGGTGTCGAGTCGGGATCAACGGTGTAATAGCCGTGCCGCTGAAATTGGAATTTTTCACCCGGCTTGGCTTCAGCTAGGTCTGGCTCAACGTAAGCGGTGCTGATTGTTAGAGAGTTTTCGCGCACGTTGGCGGTCCAACCATCTTCCGCAGAAGACCCTTCGGGGGCGGCCGAAGGATTTTCGGCCGTAAACAGATGTTCGTAATTGCGAATTTCAACCGGAACCGCATGTTGGGCCGAAACCCAATGGAGTGTCCCTTTAACCTTACGGCCGCTTGGCGCATTGCCACCAACCGTTTCAGGGTCATAAGTGCAATGCAATTCAGTGATATTCCCATCCGTATCTTTGATCACATCGGTACAAGTCACGAGATAAGCCCGCATTAAACGCACTTCCTTGCCAGGGCTAAGCCTATGATATTTAGGGGCTGGGACTTCCATAAAGTCTGCACGGTCGATATAAACCTCGCGCGAGAATGGCACAATGTGGGTTTCGCTGTTTTCTTTGTCTTGCGGATAGGTCGGTACCCCAATCTCTTCAACCTGCCCTTCTGGGTAGTTGGTGACAACTACTTTAATCGGGTCAAGTACAGCAAAAGCGCGCGGTGTGATTTGATTAAGATGATCACGAAGAGCATGCTCAAGCATCGCATACTCAACCACCCCATTGGCGCGGGCCACCCCAACTGAGTCGCAAAAATTTCGGATCGATTCAGGCGTAAACCCTTTGCGGCGCATACCAGAAATTGTCGGCATGCGGGGATCATCCCACCCTTTGACCACGCCGGAATCAACCAACTGTTTTAGTTTGCGCTTGCTGGTCATCATGTAGGTTAGCTTGAGCCGGGCAAACTCGATTTGTTGTGGGGCGTAGATGTCTAGATTATTGACAAACCAATCGTAAAGCGGCCGATTGTTTTCAAACTCAAGGGTACACACAGAATGGGTAACCCCTTCAATTGAATCGCTTTGCCCGTGTGCCCAGTCGTACATCGGGTAGATGCACCATTGGTCTCCGGTACGATGATGGTGGGCGTGCAAAATGCGGTACATGACCGGGTCACGCAAACTGATGTTTGGAGATGACATATCGACTTTGGCACGCAATACCATCGCCCCATTTGGGAATTCTCCCGCTTTCATTTTGGTGAATAGCTCAAGATTTTCTTCAATGGGCCGCTCACGATAGGGTGAATTTTTGCCGGGTGTTTTTAAAGTTCCCCGGTACGTGCGCATCTCGTCGGCCGAAAGTTCATCAACATAGGCTTTGCCTTCTTTGATAAGTTGAATCGCCCATTCATAAAGCTGGTCAAAATAGTCAGATGCGAAAAAGACATTGTCTGGCTCAAACCCCAACCATTTAATATCTTCCTGAATCGAATCGACGTATTCAACCTCTTCTTTGGTCGGATTGGTGTCATCAAAGCGCAAGTTGGCTTTGCCACCGTAATCACGGGCTAACCCGAAATTCAGGCAAATCGATTTCGCATGGCCAATATGAAGATAGCCGTTTGGCTCTGGCGGAAAACGTGTATGGACACGGTTCTCAAACTTTCCAGTCTCATTATCCCCATCGATGATATTTCTTATAAAATTTGGTGTTGGTTTAATTTCTTCTGTCATAAGTTTTTTTGTTAGACGCAGATAGAAAAGTATAAATATCCTATCTTGCTGACCACTGCCCATTAAGTACTATCCACTGCCCTTAGCCACTGCTCTACAGCACTTCCCGAGCCAATGAAATCATATCGCCCAAGACCCCACCGGCCGTCATTTCAAGGCCAGCGCCTGCCCCAATGATCATCAGGGGTTCTGCATCATATAAGTCTGTGTGAAATTGAATATATTTCAGGTTTGCCATCGGACTATTCGCATCAAGTTCCATCAGTCCAACTTTGCCACCGTTTTCAGTCACTCGGCCGATATAGCGTAGCACTTTTCCGGCCGCTTTTGCATCGGCAAAACGCTTTGCTAATTTAGCGTCCATTTGGGCAGATCGTTCAACGAACTCTGCTACGGAGCAGTCAGCCATATCAGCATCATAAAGTGACTCTACTTCAAAATCAGATTGTTCTAAGTGCCAACCCGCCATTCGACCCATGATTAGCACTTTGCGCATCACATCTTCACCGCTTAAATCATCACGAGGATCCGGCTCTGTGTAACCTAAGCCTTTCGCTTCGGCCAATGCTTCAGAAAACGGACGACCTTTTTCAAGTTCACGGCACATAAATCCCAACGTACCGCTAAGCTGCCCTTCGCAACTGTAAAAAGTGTCATTGATGTCACTGAGATAGCGTAATGTAGCGATGATCGGTTCACCGCCGCCAACAGTAGATTCGTGCCGCACGGCCGGGTTTTGATAATATTTTTGGGCCTGTTCCCAAAGACCAGCATGTGGTTTTTTGTTGGCCAACGCTATGCCATAACCACTCGCTAGCGCCAAATCGATGGCAGGTTCCATCCCTTCAACCGCGGTCACATCAAGCACAATAGCGTTTTTGATGCCAGTTTCTACTATGGTGCTCATTAAATTTTCAGCTGAGGGACGTTCGCTTCCGCCTAAGGGGTTTCCGGCCGCTTTTCGCTCTACTGCTGCAGTTAGGTCACTGTCGCTTATGCCTTTAGGCACAAAAAGCCATTGACGGCTATCGATTAACGCAACTATTTTAAATGTGACAGAATTGCTATTTGCGATTGCGGATCGAGAGGCGATAATTTGTTGAATTAATGTATGGCCGACTCCGCCTATTCCAAAAATAATAACTGGTATCTCTTTCATAATTTTATCCATTGTACGTAGTAGGGTGATTTGCATAAATAATGCTTCCAAAGAAGCTAGCAAAACGTCTCCTAACCGCCATATAAAGAATCTCTGTAGAGTTTGTTTTCTAATATGACTTAACAAGGAATTATGCAGGATGCAGGCGGCCAGATGCAAAGAATTCAGCATTCTCCATCTATTTGTTATTTCACCATACGTTGTTATCCTGGTAAGTAACTAATTATTAGGGTTTGAAAAAAGGTTGCTATAATGGACGATCAAGCGATAGAAATACCGTCTAGGAGTTTAATGAGCATCGACCCATCTACTTTTGATGCAATTGACAAAAACAATCTTAGCCTAATGGGAAGGACTCATGCCCCTGGTATGATCTTTGGTATTGTAAAAGATGGGGAGCCTGTCTTTATACGGGGTTATGGGGATGCTCGCCTTTCTTCTGCATCTTCGCAGTCTAATTCTGAGCCTGTCACACCAGATACTATTTTTCGAATCGCATCGGTTTCCAAAATATTTACAGCTATCGGAATCATGCAATTAGTAGAGCAGGGTAAAATCTCGCTTGATGATCCGGCCGAAAAACATCTCAAAAGCTTTAAAATCCGTAAATTTAAATCAAACGACCCACCGATTACTATTCGCCATTTGCTGACGCATACGGCCGGAATCGGAGAATTTGCCCCGTTCTTGGGTTACTTGCCTCCTAATACTTTTTTTGGTGTTGGGCGAAAAGGGCACCCTTTACCTTCATTATCAAACTTGTATCGTGGAGAACTACGGCCGGATCGCTCGCCTGGAGTTGCTTGGTCTTATGCTAATCACGGCTTTGCAACACTCGGGCAAATAATCGCCGATGTCACAGGAGACTCTTTTCCGGAAGCGATGCGTAAAATGATTTTTCGGCCGCTGGGCATGGCACACTCTGATTTTGTGCGAAACGGAAGAGTGCAGCAAAATGCTGCGGTTGGATATTGGAGAGCTTTTGGTGCGACCCGACCGGTTTGGGACGTTGACATTATCACTTTAGCCGATGGTTCTTTATTTACAAACGCGCAGGATTTTGCCAAATTTTTAGGCGTTATTTCAACCGAGGGTGGTGGGCTAATTAGCCCAAGCTGCTTGGACCTAATGTTGCAGCCTCAGTTTCAATTAGACAGTTATTTGCCTGGAGTGGGGTTGGGTTTTATGCTCGATGAGCCTGAACAATGGTATGGACATCAAATTGCAGAACACGCAGGGTTATGGTTAGGGTTTCACTCAGCGATGATGATTGCGCCTCAACAGCGTTTGGGCGCATTTGCCTTCGTTAACGATGGCGGTAACGTTGGGATTCTTGCAACTAAAAATGGAATGCGTCAACTGTTGCCAAAAGGCAACCAAACGTCACACCAAAATCGGCCGAGTCAAGTTGCAGCCGACCCGACGATTTGGCCAGAGCTAGTGGGAAATTACCGATTACCGGCCGGTTCTAATAGCAACTTTC
>JBLIMP010000311.1:0-5699 GCA_047638855.1 Cellvibrionaceae bacterium
AATCAGCCCACGGCGCTCTCTATTGGCTTGGTTGATCCCGATGGGCAGCACGTTTTTATCGGTCATCGAAGCAATCTAATAATGGCGGCCGATGGCTTCCCTGACAGTTGGCGTCAAGCGATCAGCGAGGCTGATGCTGTCATGATCTATGGATGGACCTGTCTTTCGATGGGGCCAGAGGCCAATTTGATTGCAATAGAAGTAGCTAAAGAAGCAAATGTCCCGGTATTTTTTGACCCAGGACCGGAAATCTCTTATATGCCACCAGGTTGGCTAGAAGCGATGTACGTCGGATCAACAGTTGTGATGCTCACCGAAGAAGAAGCACAAATGTCTTTGCCTTCTGGACTTTCGTCAGAAGAAATGGCACAAAGCGTTCTTGATTTAGGGCCAGAGCTAGTGATCCTAAAACTTGGAGCCAAAGGGATGATCGGCCACACGGCCGAAGAAACGCTTTATCAACCAGGAATCCCGGTTGAGGTGGCTGATCTGACCGGTGCAGGTGATAGCGTTGCGGCCTCAGTGATCCTATCTTATTTAGAGAGGCATGCTTTGCCCAAAATGCTAGCTCTCGCCAATGCAACCGGTGCAGCTTGCGTGCAAAAATTTGGATCAGGGTTGAATGTGCCGACGAAAGCAGAGATCATGGCCGTTTTAAACAAAGCAGGTAGCGAGTACTCGTTCAGTTAAGCAAGTCTCGTTTTTTTGAATAAATGTAACTGTACAGGTATCGGACCGGTGTAAGGGCTATGTCACCCATACCGTGGGTGGTTCGCCCCAATCTTTTGATACAAATTCAGGGCGAGCCATTCGGCTTTGCCGAATGACATAGTCCCTTGTATGTTGAAAATCGACCTGTACAGTTACGAATAAACAGTCTATTCCCAATCACATAAAGGAGTGAGAAATATCTATCATGGCAAATAAATTGAATCAAGAATATTTGGGGCAACATATCTTGGGCGGGTTAATGGGGGCGGCGTTAGGTGATGCGATGGGGGCGGCTACTGAACAGCATCAAATTGATGAAATCATTGAGGAATATGGGGGTTTACTTGATCGGATCATTGCACCGCCAGTTGATACATTCTCCCATTCTGACACGGCCGGTTTGGTCACTGATGACTGTAGCCAGATGTTTGCATTAACCCAAGCGCTGATCGATACAGAGGGCCATTTAAACGACGCCACTTGGATCGAAGTTTTGATCCATTGGTCGATCCATTCGCCAATGCGCCACCAGCAAGGGCCGACGACCAAACCGTTGCTAGCAGCCTTAGCAGCAGGTGAGACCACTGATCATATCGGTGTCGTGGGTAATTCTACGCGTAAATTAGCCTCGATGGGAACAACCAATGGTGCTTCGATGCGGGTCGCTCCGGCCGGGCTAATCCATCCAGGTGATATTGCAGGGGCTGTAAACACAGCTTGGATTTCGGCTCGACCTACTCACGATACGCAGGTTGCGGCGAGTGGAGCAGGGGCGATTGCGGCTGGTTGTGCTGAAGCACTCATGCCATCGGCCGATGTATTTAGCGTTGTCGAAGCTGCTTTAGCTGGCGCCCGTTTAGGGGAGAAAATCGGGCGGGAAAACGGCCGTACAGCACCAGGGCCGAGCGTTGTGCGTCGGATTGAGATGGCGGTTGAAGAAGCACTGCGTGCCTCCTCATTTGAAGAAGCGTTACGCAATATCGAAGCAACTGTTGGCAATTCTGTCATGATGGTCGAATCTACTCCAGCGGCAGTGGGCATTTTCGTTGCGGCCAAAGGTGATCCGCTAGGATGTGCCATCGGTGGTACGAATATCGGGAATGACACCGACACGATTGCGGCAATGGCAGGATCGATGGCGGGCGCTCTACGCGGATATGCATCAATTCCGCAAGAGATGCTGACGATGATTCATGAGGCCAATGATGAAGATATTATCAAACTCGCTGATGGGCTAACTAAAATCGCCTGGCGCAATTGGCAGTCGGCATAAATCGCCTTTGTCTAAACGGTACGCCCTAAAATATCAAACAGCATCTCTTTAAATTTGGGTAGATCGACACTTGCGGCAAAGTGGACATTGGGCTCTTTGCCGCTGCGGGCCGCAAAATCACAGACGGTTTGGCCGTCTGTGAGCTCCCCTTTTGTCTCTATGTCAACGGCAATAAATTCCGTTTGAATCACGGTCGGATCGATAATCGCGCAAATGACCAACGCATCATGAACAGGGGCGGCATTTGGCACGTCCATTGGCTCATCTTTGTTGTAGCCTTCGATGCGATGTTCGATAAAAGTGGCCGCCGCAGTAGCTGCTGGGGTCCCTAGTTGACGGAGTTGACGACAATCTTCTCGTGAGATCAGGGCTTTGTGGGTCGTATCAAGCGGAACCATGCGCATCGGCCGTTGGCAATTGACCACGACTTTAGCTGCTTCGGGATCGGCCCAGATATTAAATTCGGCCGAAGCTGAGCGATTGCCAAAATGATGGGCACCGCCCATGATGACCATCTCAGGGATTTTTTCTAAGATAGCCGGTTGCTGTCGAATTGCCATGGCTACATTGGTAAGGGGGCCAACAGGGGCTAGGACAATGTCTCCCGTAGAAGCTAGATAGGTTTCAATAAGCCAATCTACCGCATGTTGTGCTCTTGCCTTAGATGTAGCTGGTGGTAAATCCAAGTACAGTCCATGGACCGTGCTTCCACCAGATCGGTCAAAGTCCGGCCGTACCATCGGGACTAACATCCCTTGATACACAGGCGCATCGTACCCGATATGATCGAAGACACGTAATGTGTTTTCCGTGCATACAATTCCTGGGCAATTGCCATTGACGGTTGTTGCGCCTACTAGCTCTATGTCTGGCGAGAGCGCGGCCAGCATGAGTGCGACAGCATCATCTGTGCCTGTATCAACGTCTAAAATTACTTTTGTTGCCATAAATATCTGCCTCCAGAACTATAGAGCAAAACTTTCTGTCATCTCATCAATCATGTTTCGTTGAAAAGCCTGAAACCTTGCATTGGGTTGCGATGCGTCGATCGCATCCTTGAAGGGGTCACGTACCTCTGTTTTGTGGCCTGACAATTCTTCAACAATAGCCAGCCCACAAAATGGAACATAGCTTTCAGAGTAGCCCCCTTCATGCACAACCACCAATCGGCCGTCACATAGCCCATCAGCGGCGGACATTATTTGACGTGTCAACTCACGATACGAACCGCTGTGCAACTGCATGCGGCCCAGCGGATCATAACCACTGGCATCTAAGCCTGAGGCGACGATGATCAGATCAGGCTGGAAGCGATCAAGCATGGGCAAAACGATCTTGTCAAAGGTATATAAATAAGCATCATGGCCTGAACCAGGCAACAGAGGAATATTAAGGTTAAACCCTTCACCAGCACCAACTCCTCTGTCTTTCAAATGGCCGCTATCGCTGGGGAAATTGTTTTCTTGATGGATTGAAATCGTGAGCACATCTGGCCGGTCATAAAAGATCGCTTCAGTTCCATTCCCATGATGCACGTCCCAATCCACAACCGCAATTCGTTCGATGTTGTGTTTCGCTTTGGCTGCTTCAATCGCGATGGCGATATTTGCCAAAAAGCAGAAGCCCATCCCTTGATCAGGCAGACAATGATGGCCCGGCGGCCGACCTAGTGAAAAAGCGTTTTTGCACCGGCCGGATAACACATCATCTACCGCCTGTTTCGCAAGTCCGGCTGATAAGCGAGCAATCTCATAACTGCCTGGCCCAAACGGCGTATTAGGTCCAGCGACGCCCCCATTTGCCTTGCTTAGTGCTGAGAACTTTTCAAGATAGTTGATCGTGTGTACGCGTATTAAATCTTCCCATGTTGCAGGATCCGCACTTGAAACGTTTAGCCGTGCGCTTAGACCAGAAACGTCTATCAGCGCTTTGATACGCCGTTTACTTTCGGGGGATTCAGGATGGCCACCGCCGACAGTTGGCTGAATCCAGCGGCCGATCGGCATGACAAAAGCATGCTCGCCTGCTGTGTGCCATAGGCAGAGTTCGTCGAAATATAAAGAGGTTGAATGGGTCATTTGTTCTTCGTTGGTTATTATGTTGAAGGTTAAACTTGGGTTCGGGCACAACGTTCTAGCAGAGCCTTCCATCCAGGAATATCAAGCTCCCAACACACTGAAATATGGGGGGATTGATCGGCCGTTATCGGTTTCCACATGCCGACATTAGCGGTGTCGTGGGTTGTGACATTGAGTTGGTCAACTACCGTCATGCCACGTGTAAACGTGCCTTCACATTCGATTTCAACTTGATGTTTACCACTTTTGGTGCAAAGTGATGGATCAATGGCAATCGCCATGGCGACAGGGTCAGGTAAACCGATACCAGGGTCAGTGAGCCACTCTTGATTTGTTTTAAGCGCAGAGGCGTTGCAATCGATGGTGAAATGAGACAGAGGAGTGTCAATCTCTTCTTTGTAATAGCGCATTTCATCTTCAAATATATTTGCATCACCACGGCACAATTCCCAGCCTACCATTTCAATAGGGAGGCCTGAACGGAAACAGACGCGAGCGGCTTCAGGGTCACACCAAATATTGTACTCAGCCGCTGGGGTTATATTGCCTACTTGACAAGCGACACCGCCCATGACGACGCAACGGCTGACATTTTTGACAATATGGGGTGCTTGGGCAACGGCTAAAGCGACGTTGGTCATCGGGCCAAGTGTGACCAAAATAATACCTGGGTTGGCTTCGATATGTTCGATAAGGGCCTCGACAGCGTGCTTGGTTTCGGCCGGCCGTTTGGGGGCCGGATAGTGCATTTCGCCCATACCATCAGAGCCGTGGAAAAATTCAGCGTTATACACCTCGCGTAGCAAAGGAACGGCCGCTCCTTCATATACCGGAATCTCCTGCCCACAAAGCTCGGCCGTATACCGAGCATTGATACTCGCCTGTTTTAGACTCACATTGCCAGCCACAACCGTCATTGCCACCACGTCGATGTCAGGAGTCATTAGCGCCATCATAATGGCGACAGCATCATCTGACGCTGTGTCTGTATCGATAATCATTTTTCGCATTTCTATTTACCTCCGTAACTTTTAACTATAATCCGCTAAAGCACGCGCAAGGCGTTGGGCCCCTTCTATTAGCTCTGCTTCATGGTAAAAAGCAAAACTAAGCCGGATGCAGTTTGTAAAATCACCTCGACTGCTGAAATTAACACCGGGCTGGAAACCTACTTTGTGCGGAACGGCCGTTTTTAGCAGCCTTTTCCCATCTATCCCTTCTGGTAGCGTTAGCCAAAAAAAGTAGCCCCCCTCGGGTTTGTTAAATTTGACCGTTGTAGGCAGATGTTGGTGCAAAGCTTTGTTCAACACCTCTATGCGCTGTTGGTAAATTTGCTTCAATTCATCTAAGAATTGTTTTTGCCAACCCAGCTCAACCACACTCCGAACGATTCCTGACGTAAAATGATTAAAGCCGCCACCACTGGCCAATAACCCTTTTTGCAAGATTCGCTGCATCAATTTTGGTGAAGTGTGAATCCAGCCCAGGCGCAATCCGGGTGCTAAAATCTTAGAAAAAGAGCCTATTGAGAATACTCGCTCACTGTCTAGAAAAACTGCAAAAGAGGGGGGTGGCACAACTGTATAATTGAGAAGATGATACACCTCGTCAGCCACGATCAAGAAATCATGTTGCTG
>JBLIMP010000312.1:0-5695 GCA_047638855.1 Cellvibrionaceae bacterium
GAAATAAAGAAATAAAAAAGACCCGCTTGATTGTTAAGATCAAATGGGTCTTTTTTGTTTCTATGCACTTAAATCTTAACAACGGAAATTAAGGTTTAGGCGATTTCCGAGAATAAAACATGCAATTGCATCAATAAAATCGCCTCACCTCGTCAACTTGATTGACACAACCAATTCCCCTGAGCTAGTTTGCTAGATAATTATTTTTCGGGGTTGGCCTTAGGCTGATGTTTAGGTTGATAAGGGTGACCGCTCACAAACAACTGTTGCAGTTCTTCGGCCGAGACCGGCAACTAGGAATGGAAATTGAATAAGGGGTAAGAGGCTATTTTGAAAGCTAAAGCTTAATGGTGAAAGGATTAAAGTATGGTAAAATTAGAACATATTTTCTACTTCAAGTCTCTCTCTTTCTCTATGTTGCCCATTCCAAGGATTTCCCTCCAAGTTAATTTTGAACGATTCGATGTTTCACGTTTGTGTTCAACGCTTTTGTTTCTTTCGATACTGTTTCTAACCGGCTGCCAGGGGGCTGATGATCAAGCGGTAGATTCTTCAGTGGAAATCATTCTAGAGCCAGCCGGACCACGTGCGCATGAAAATCTTGCCAACATGCTGGCGGCCGCCCCCCCTCCGGCCGACCTTGCGGAAATCTTCGGCCGTTTTCACACCGCAAGTCTGGATGGGGATCTGAATGAACAACCGGTCTTTACCAACTGGCAAATTGGCGATACCGACAGCTTCTTCTACAGTGAACAATCAAACAAAACAGTCATTGAAACCACCGCCAGGGTTGTCTATCGCAGCGATGCACTTGTGATGTGGTTAGAAGAAGGGGCCAGAATAAATGATAGGGACTTGAAAGAGGCGGTTGAAACCTTAGAAAATGAAATATTCCCGACGACCCGCTCTCGATTTGGGTCAGAGCCTAATCCCGGTATAGACGGAGACACAGCGATTCATATTTTGCACCTCATCGATATGGGCGGTAACACCATCGGCTATTTTTCCGGCAAAGACGAATATACACGCACCGTCGCCCCATTTTCGAATCAGCGAGAAATGTTTTATATCAATCTCGATTTTGTTGATATTGGCAAGCGGGATTATTTTGATGTTGTCAGTCATGAATTTGAGCACATGATTCACTGGAATCTAGACCGAAATGAGGAGACTTGGATTAACGAAGGTTTGGCAGAACTATCAACAACCGTTAACGGTTATGGCGGAAGTGGCTTTTTACCTGCTTTCTTAAAAGATACAGATACATCGCTCACAGCATTTGATTATGAAGGGGGAGATTATGCGGCCGCCTGGCTTTTTATGGGCTGGTTGAGTGAAAAATATGGAGAGGCGTTTATAAAGGAGTTGGTTAATCAAGAAGACAACGGGATTAAAGGGATCAATGCACTACTCCTGTCCTATGGCCATGACACAACGTTTGAAAAAATTTACGCAAATTGGACGGTATCTGTCTACGCTCTCAACCATACTATTGATCTGACAAATAATTTAACGGACTCATTTAGCTTCGCTTTTGCGGCTCCATACTTTCAAAACGTTCCTGAAATAACCCCGGCCGTCTTGCAAGAAGGCAAGTTGGTTCAAACAACAGTCGGACAATTTGGGTCAGATTTTTGGCAACTTCCGACGATTTCGGCTGACCAACCACTTTCGATCACAATGACCCCATCCCAGCAAGTTCGCCTGATTGATGGCGACCCGATCAGCGGGAATTGGTTTTGGACCACAGTTCCGGCTGATTTTTCTAACATGCACCTCACTCGACAACTAGATCTTTCAACAGTAACTAGGGCGACGCTCGAATATCAAACATGGTTTGACATTGAGGATGCTTATGACTACGCCTATGTCGCGATCTCGGCCGATGGTGGGGTTTCATGGGACACACTATTAACAAACGCTTCGACTGATGATGATCCGCAAGGAAAAAACTTAGGCAATGGCATCACAGGTATCTCTGGCGAACTGGAAACGGCGGCTTGGGTGAAGCAATCGGCCGATTTAACCCCGTGGGCTGGAAACAGCGATCTTTTGCTTCGCTTTGAATATATCACTGATGATGCGGTACAAAATCAAGGATGGGCGTTAGACGATATTTCGATCCCAGAAATCAATTGGTTTGATGATATAGAAGCTGGGTCAAACGATTGGCATACGGCCGGATTTGTTCGTCATACCAACCGTTTACCACAAACATTTATCGTACAAACGATAGCAATTGATTCGGACAACACAGCCACAGTTGCCGTGCATACGGTAAATGCTGAGGGACAGTACGAGTTGCTCCTTTCGAAAACAGACAATCTTCATGAAACGATTTTAGTGATTTCCGGCAGCACGCCGGTGACTTATCAACCAGCTGGATATCAGCTTGCCATACAACCGGCTAAATAAGCCAGTCTTGTAAATGCCAATGTACTCTTACTCTTCTCCAACTCACAACGATTTTAACGCTTATAGTGATAAGCCTGATGAAGGTGACCCTGCCTCACACGATCAGACTTTTGAGGCTGAAACTGAATATGATCGTTTAGATTGGGAGCTTATTCCGGCCGACGACAGCTTAGAACTGTTATTGCGTATGTCAGCGATATTGTGCGCAGTTACTGTGGTAACGATGGGCTTTGTCTGGCTTTTATTGGGCGGGTTTGGCCTAATTAACCAATCCAGCATCGCAGAAGCGAGTGTTGTGCAAAGCTATCCAACTTCAACCCTCATTGGCCAAAGCGGACAGATTGTGATTCGCGCAGGTGGCGGTGCTTTAGCACGAACCACGGAGATGCCGCCAGAGTTTCAGTCTGACGTTCAAGCAGGTGCTCCGGCCGAACAACAGCCGATAATACTTCTCCCTGCGATAGTCCCAACTGTCACCCCGCTTCCTGCACCCCTTAGCACCCCTATCCCACCCCCAGTCTACAACTTTAACCCAGATCGTTCTATACAACAGTCGTTTGTGACAGATAAAATGGCCACTGATCTAGAGTCGATTTTACGCACTGACTTTCCGGCCCGAGATTACTTAACAACCCATTTAACCCTAACTGACTTGGTTCAGCCGGAACCCAATAGCCAAGCGGATTGGCTGTTGGGTCAACGGCGTACGATAAATGTGATTGGCGAACAAGTTGAGGTCAGGCTGGTTACGGCCGGCACAACCGCTTATATCTGGGTAGACAGCCGTCTATCAATCCCAGATGCACATTTCAACCCTGTCGTCACCCGACTGGATCAAGAGCTATATCCGGCCGTCACTTCCTTATTTGGGGAAGAACGCAGTCCGGGTATCGATGCGGATCCTCGTTTTCACATTTTTCATCTAGCACGTTTAGAAAGCAAAGAGTTAGGCTATTTTGATAGCAGCGACTCTTATCCAAAAGAGATTTTTGCTGAGTCAAACGAGCACGAAGCGATCTACATCAATATGGACACAATCTCTTTAGGCGATGAGGTTTATTACGGAACACTTGTGCATGAAATGCAGCATTTGATCCAGTGGAATGTAGATCGAAATGAAACAACGTGGCTTGATGAGGGGATGGCACAACTTTCTGAAGTCTATGTTGGTTTCAATAGCTTCTCAGTCGATAATTACACGCTTAATAACGATGTTCAGCTCAATGATTGGTCATATGATAGTGAAGAGCTTTATAGCCATTATGGTGGGTCAGCACTGTTTGTTGTTTATTTATGGGAGCAGTTTGGAGATAGTTTTATACGTGCGTTGTCGGCCAATCGATATGACGGCATGGCGGCCGTTTCTGACACAATACGGCAAAGCACAAGCCAGCAAACGGTTCAAACAGTTTTTAGAGATTGGCTAATCGCTGTTTATTTAAATGATGATGAACAAGCGGAAGCTAAGTATGGGTTCAGTCAATATGAGTTTGAGGCTCCGATCGCGCATCAGGTTGCTCTAGCCAATAATAGCACGACATTTTCAGACCTTCGCAGTCGGCCGCAATTCTCGGGTTGGTATGTTGAACTGCCGAGTAACCAAGAGGTAACTGTGTCGTTTGCGGGGGATTCTGTACAGTCATTATTTCCTTCACCCCAAGCAAATTCAGACGGAACATCGGGCACGGTGTTTTTCGCCCCGCCCCGCAACCGGGTTGATTCAACGTTACAAAAAACAATTGATTTAAGCGGCCTAGAAAATCCATCAATCAGGTTTGATACTTGGTATGACATGGAAGAAGGATACGATCATGTTTACCTGATGGTTTCGGCCGACGGCGGCATAAATTGGGAAATGTTATCTACGCCTGAAATGAAGCAAGGCACCTACGGGCCTGGTTACTCCGGCATGTCGGCCGGGTGGATTTCACAATCAGCTTCGCTAAGCCAATGGAGCGGACTAAAGATTATCGTACAGTTCCAAATGCTGACAGATTCAGCTGTTTCAGCCAACGGATTCGCGATTGACAACATCAAATTGGATGGCGAAGGCACAGTCGCTACATTTGAATTCAACGACGATGGGTGGATTCCGCAGGGATTTGTACGCACCGGAAGTTTAATCCCTCAATTATGGACAGTCAGTTTGGTGCAAAAACTACCAAATGGGGACGTTCAAGTCACCGATCTTGACATAGACCGATACGGGGAATTTCAACAAACGTACTCAATTGTGGGCAACGCAACATTGATTGTCGCCCCTGTTTCTCCTCTCACAAACCATCCGGCCGATTTTTGGCTCAATATCCAGTAGGCTTTTGCTTTGAATGCTTGTTCTTGTTTTTTATTCTTTCGGGGAAATCTGGCCGAACTCATCTTCCAATTCTTTTTGGGTTTCTTCTTGAGCTCGCCGAGCTTCCTCAAGCACTTCGTCCCATTTACTTTTTATATCTTGGCGTAATTGTTCCCCATTAGCTGGTGCAAAAATAAGAGCAATAGCCGCACCTACGGCTGCTCCGCAAATTGCGCCTACGATAAATCCCATTAATCTTTTCATCTATATATCCTCGTCTTTTTTGAAACCTTTCTAGTCAAAATCACGACTTTGATTGAACTATTTCGTAAATCGTGCTGCCCCGACTACAATTATACCCATGTCAGAGTATATCGAAATTGAACCCGAACCAGATGAAGATCAGCTTAACCTGATTCATTTTTTCACAAACCTGCCACTTACCACAGATGGTCAAACTGAGACCTACCAATCTCTGGAAGAAATGCTTGAGGGGTCGGCCGTCGCCCAAGCACTTGCTGAAGTCAATGGGATTGTAGCAGTTACCTTAACCGGCGGAGATATGTCGGTTGAAAAAAAGGATGAGCTTGACGCTTACGCACTCATTGCAGATGTTTCGGCCGCGATCAAAGATTTTTTTCTTTAATTTACTGAGATTGTTTCGCCAGTGCCCCACTCGCTAAGCTCGCAACAATTTTTCATGCGCAGAACGTCAGCTTGCTGGTGTTTTGATGTGTTACAAAGAAATTCAATCCTATCAACAAAAAGCCTGCGCACCCCAGAAAAAGACGACATAAAACCAATTCTAAATTTCAAAAATCACATATTGACAATAGCAGGCCAGATTATGCTATAATGCTCACCCCCTGATAGAGATTAACTCAACAGGCAGCAATCTAATTAGGTAAGAATGCGATCCAAACGGATCACTGACCCACTTAATACGGATTGACTGAAACTTGGGGATGACCGGTTTCGACGGGGAAG
>JBLIMP010000313.1:0-5693 GCA_047638855.1 Cellvibrionaceae bacterium
GCCAGAGCAAGCGGCCGATCTTATGCGTTTGGTCAATGATAAATTGGGTCATGATGTGCGTTATTGGTCGATTGGAAACGAGCCTAGCTTGTATGCTGATCTGCAAAAAGCCGATGAATGGGACACCGTTTATTTTAATCAGCAGTGGCGACTATTTGCGGATGCTATGCTTGCGGTTGACCCAGAGATTACTCTTTTAGGGCCAAATACACACCAGTTTTTGGCGGATGAGTCGGCCAACCCGAAAGATGAAAATGGTCTTGATTGGATGCGGGAGTTTTTGAAAGCCAATGGGGATATGGTGGATGTCGTGACTTTTCACCGGTACCCGTTCCCTCAGAGCAAAACCAATCCGTTGCCAACGGTTGACCAGCTTCGTGAAAATTCGCGAGAATGGGATCAAATCATTCCTAAAATTCGCCAAGTTATAAAAGAAGAGACCGGCCGTGATATTCCTATCGGCGTGATGGAGATCAATTCTAATTGGTCTAATGCTTCTGGTGGGGATGCGACACCTGATTCCCATTTTGGCGGGATATGGTGGGCCGATGTGCTGGCCCGCATGATTCAGCAAGATGTTGACATGGTGACTCACTTTGCACTGCAAAGTAAAAGTGCCGGTTGGGCGATGTTGGGTCGAATTGATGTCCGGCCGACTTACTATGTCTATCAGCTCTATCAAAAATTGGGTGAAACCCGTTTGGCATCGGGATCGGATGATCGGTATGTAACGGTGTTAGCGGCCCGCAGAGCGGCCGATGATGCACTCACTGTTGTTTTGATTAACTTAGCCGATGATCCCGTTACCCATTCCTTCCAGATTGGCGATGAGACGGCCGTGTCAGTTGATGAAGTTTGGTTATTTGATCCTGAACACAATGCTGAAAACCTTGGCTCGGTGGAACTCAATGGATCAATTGAATTACCTGGCCAATCGATGACACTCTTGGTGATTAAAGAGTAGGATCGTCTTAAGAAAATAAACATCTATTGAGCGTTGAACCAAATCGAAGTGAATCGAGCTAAATCACTGAAGTCGCGCTCAGGATGGCCGAACAGTGTCAATTTTCGTAATAGTTAAATTTATGACCAAACAACTCAAACTATCTAGCTTAATTGCATTACTTTTTTTGATCAGTTGCAGCCAGGCTGCCCCAAGTCCTAGCCCTGTGGCTGAACCTGTTGCTACGGCGGCCGACCCTATCGTTACGGCCGAAGCTGTGACTTCGGCCGCTGTTGAGGTTGAGCCAACTGAAAAACCTGAGTCGGGTTCGAGTTTGCTTCCCTATAAAAATCCTGATCTTTCAATTGATGAACGGGTAGAGGATCTCCTCGGTCGGATGAGTTTGGATGAAAAAATAGGACAGATGACTTTGGTTGAAAAAGGGAGTATCGCCCCTAGAGATGTGATGCGACATGGGATTGGGTCGATTTTAAGCGGAGGTGGCGGCGCACCTGCGGATAATAGCCCGGCGGGATGGCTAGAAATGGTCACTGAGTTTCAGCAGGTGGCACTTGAAACAGATTTGCAAATTCCCCTGTTGTATGGCGTTGATGCGGTGCATGGTCACAACAATGTAATTGGTGCCACAATTTTTCCGCATAATGTGGGTTTGGGCGCCACTAGAAATCGTGATTTATTAGAGGCGATCGGCCGGGCCACTGCGATAGAAACCTTAGCGACCGGTATCCACTGGGATTACGCGCCGGTTGTTGCGGTTCCCCAAGATATTCGTTGGGGACGTGCATACGAGGGTTTCTCTGAAAATACCGACTTGGTCACTGAGCTTGGAACCGCTTATCTAATTGGCTTGCAGGGGACAAACGGTGTGAGCGAACTGTCTCATCCTTTAACCTTGTTGGGAACTCCGAAACATTTTGTTGGAGATGGCGGGACCGCCTGGGGAAGTTCTACGACCGATACCTATTCGATTGACCAAGGGGTAACTGAGATCGACGAAGCGACTTTGCGTGAAATCCATCTTCCCCCATATCCGGCCGTTATCGAGGCTGGGGCGATGAGTATGATGGCATCTTACAGTAGCTGGGACGGGTTGAAAATGCATGCCCAAAAGTACTTGCTTACAGATGTTTTAAAAGGTGAGTTGGGATTTGAAGGATTTATTGTGTCGGACTGGAAGGCGATTGACCAGATTGACCCGAATTACACCAACTCAGTAGTCGCTTCGATCAATGCTGGGATTGACTTAAATATGGTTCCGACCAGTTATGCTGAATTTATACGGGTGATGCAGAAGGCTGTGAAAGATGAAACGATTTCAGAGAGCCGTGTAGACGATGCGGTACGCCGGATTTTGCGAGTAAAATTTGAGCTAGGGCTTTTTGAAAACCCTTTTGGTGATCCTGATTTGATTGAATTAGTAGGTTCGGCCGAGCATCGTGCTGTTGCTCGTCAAGCGGTACGCGAATCTTTGGTGTTGTTACAAAACCGTGGCGGTGTATTGCCATTGGATAAGGACAGCGGCCGAATTTTTGTCTCGGGTATTGGAGCTGATGACATCGGGATTCAAAGTGGTGGCTGGACAGTAGGTTGGCAAGGGCTTAGTGGAGAATCAATTCCAGGGACAACTATTTTCGACGGGATTCGAGAGGCGGTTGATTCTAACACCGAAATTGTTTATGATCGTTTCGGGAAATTTCCTAGAGAGATTGACTCTAAAGGGGACCCATTAAAAGCTGACATTGGCATTGTCGTGGTTGGAGAGCGACCCTACGCAGAAGGGCGGGGGGATTCTGATGATCTTTCGATTAATGAGATTTTAGTTGAGCGGATGGCAGAGCACGCTGACAAAGTGATTGTAATTGTGATAAGCGGCCGGCCGTTGATCATCAGCGACTCACTGCCGGTGGCAGATGCATGGGTAGCGGCTTGGCTTCCTGGAACCGAGGCAAACGGGATTGCTGACGTATTGTTTGGGGATTTTCCATTTACAGGAAAATTGCCATATACGTGGCCTAGACATGTTGACCAACTGCCGTTTGATTTTAAGAATTTAGCTGAACAAGGGTGCGACGCCCCACTGTTTGCATATGGATATGGATTAACAACAGATCAGATAGAGGCTGTTGAGCTGATTGAATGCTGACACAAGAAATAGGAAATTGCGCTTATTAAACCCCGTCAATTAGCGAGTTTATTAAACTGAAATAAAAAACAGATTCAGTGATGCTGAAAGTGAGGCATGCTGGAATGTTAAAACGAAGAGAGACAAAATGACACTAACGCAGACTAAAACAAAAACTAGGTCGCTAGACGCGGCCGTTGAAGCTCGGGTAGACGCATTGCTTGCCCAAATGACTTTGGCTGAAAAAATTGGCCAAATGACCCAAGTTGAGAAAAATAGCATTCAGAAAGGGGATATCGCCAAACTGGGAATTGGTTCGATTCTGAGCGGCGGTGGCGGTAATCCGGTTCCCAATAACCCTCAAAACTGGCGCGATATGGTCAACGGCTTTATTGAAGAATCGCTTGAGAGCCGCTTAGGAATCCCGCTGATTTATGGCTCTGACTGCGTTCATGGACATAACAACTGTGTTGGGACAACGATTTTTCCACATAACATAGGTTTGGGTGCGGCCGGTGAGGCCGACTTGGTTGAGCGCATTGCGGCCGCCACGGCGCAAGAGATGATGGCGACTGGTGTACGTTGGAACTTTGCCCCGGCCGTGTCTCTTCCTATAGACGTGCGATGGGGACGCAGCTACGAAGGATTTAGCCAAGAACCTGGCTTGATCACAGAGCTTTCCTCTGCGTATGTCCGTGGTTTGATTGGCGGCGATATGCAGACCGGTGTGCTCCCATCTGTTAAGCATTTTGTGGGAGATGGGGCCGCAACATGGGGCTCGTCAACCCGGATTACAGCGGAAGAATGGGAACTGATCGAGAGTGACCCGACCCTTGCAAATGCCAAAGTAGGATCGCATATGATGGACCTACTTAAACTAGGGGCTTGGCAGATAGACCAAGGGGTTAGTGACATCGATGAAGCGACATTGCGTGAGGTTCACTTGCCCCCTTATGCGGCCGCTATCGCCGAAGGGGCCATGAACATCATGGTCAGCTACTCGTCGTGGGGCGGTCTTAAGATGACGGCTCAAAAATATCTATTGACCGATGTGTTGAAAGACGAGATGGGATTTGATGGCTTTTTGGTAACCGATTGGGAAGCGATTGATCAGATCGATCCAGATTTTTACACGGCCGTGGTCGCTTGTATCAATGCTGGCATTGATATGAATATGGTCCCATTCCACTATCATAAATTTATCGAAACATTGACAAAAGCGGTCGAGGCTGATGATGTGCCCATTTCACGCATTGACGATGCAAACCGCCGCATTTTACGTGTAAAAGTGATGATGGGGGTTTTTGAAAAACCGATCTGTGACACACCGATGTCTGTTGTCGGTTGTGAAGCGCACCGTGCGTTGGGACGTGAAGCGGTTCGTAAATCACTGACTTGCTTAAAAAATAATGATGCGATGCCGTTTAATAAAGCATCGACCGGTTTAGCTGTTGCGGGGCTACACGCCAACGATGTAGGATTGCAGTGTGGCGGCTGGACTATTGAATGGATGGGTGGCCCCGGTGCTATTACGTCTGGAACAACGATTTTGGAAGGGATCCAAAATGCGGCCGGAGACACGGCCGAAATCGTTTATGACGCTGACGGGAACTTTGGCGACATGAAAGTTGAAACCGCTTTTGTTGTTGTAGGTGAACAACCTTATGCTGAAGGGATGGGTGATCGCACCGACCTGAGCTTGTCGACTGACCAAGTTGAAATGATCCGGAGAGTACGCGCGAACTGTGACAAACTTGTTGTCATGGTATTGTCCGGCCGACCTGTTGTTATTTCAGAATGGGCAGACGAAGTGGACGGCCTGATCGCCGGTTGGCTACCTGGCACTGAAGGAGATGGGGTCGCTGATGTTTTGTTTGGGGAGCATCCATTTAGCGGACAACTACGCTACACGTGGCCTCGTTCGATGGAACAAACTCCGTTGGGTCGTGACGATGGGCAAGCACCACAATTTATGCCTGGGGATGCTATTCAGTAATCAGTGACCAGTAATCAGTGACCCGTATTTTAATTGGCAACTGGTCACTCGTGCGAAGCACACTGGACACTGGTTACTTCAACTATATGAATCGATTTTTTCTAACTACCTTTCTTCTGCTTACAATCACCGCCTGTGGCTATGCACCGGTAACGACACCGCGCCGTTTTAATCCAGCCAATGAACCCACGTTGGTTCCAACGTCTGAAGCGGTAGCGAAGCCGGTTTACGCTATTGAGTTGGGATTGGTAACCGAATGGCTAACGTTTGAAGCTCGGGTATCACCTCGCTTTGAAACAACCGTACTCGCCCCGATTGCAGGTACGATTTTAGACCTTGATGTGGCTGAAGGTGACTTTATAACGGCCGGTGATCGAATGGCACGCTTTGACTTTTCTCCGATTGAGGAAGAGATTGCAACGTTGCAAAGTGCCATTGCAGAAAGGCAGGCGAAGCTTGATGCTGAAGCGGCCAACCATGCGGCCGACATTGAGCGTGCACAGATCGAATTAGACATCGCTTTGCTCGATTTAGAACTAGCACAGCAGAACGCTGGGGTTGAACCGACTTTAGATGAGGCGAGACAGATCGAACTGCTAGGGTTAAAAGCG
>JBLIMP010000314.1:0-5687 GCA_047638855.1 Cellvibrionaceae bacterium
ACTCAAATCGTTTTCCCCAAAATCCAAATCAAGCGTGAGCAAATCGTCTATACATTTTCTGGTGTTCGGCCGCTCCCATCTACAAAAGCCAACAGCACGGGACAAATCAGTAGGGACCACCACAATGAGGTGGTTGAACCGGGCGAACTGTTTGATTTCCCGATTTTTAATCTTGTAGGCGGCAAGTGGACAAGTTTTCGAGCTTTTGCGGAGCAGGTGACAGACGCAACGTTGGACCGATTGGGGGAAAATCGTGTTGACTCGACACGCCATCGGCCGATTGGCGGCGGTGTAGACTATCCTCAAACGGAAAGTGACCAGGAACGCTGGGTTGGGCAACTGGCGACCGAAACTGAAACCGGTTCAGATCGCATCGCTACTTTGTTTGATCGTTACGGGACCGGCGCTAGAGAGATCGCTTTGTTTTGCGCCGATGGAGATGATCGGCCGCTTGAATACAAATCAGACTTTTCAGAACGGGAGATTATTTGGATCATTTGTACTGAGAAGGTTGTGCATATTAACGATTTATTGCAGCGTCGGAGTTTGTTAGCGATGACGGGGCAGGTCTCAGTGGGCTTATTAAAGGAGTTGGCGCAGATAATCGGCAGGGAATGTGGTTGGGATGAGGCGAGGCAGGCTGTAGAGGTAGATAAAGCTAAGGATGAGCTTGTCGGCCGACATCGGGCTCAAATTGGTTAAAATATAAAGCAGCAGGGGCGTAAATATCCCTGCTACAACAACGCCCTGAGGGCTATTACCACAAATTTTGCTGATCCTAACTTTACGACCATAACTTTGCTAGATTTAATCAAGCCATTATTCTATTGAAGCCTATTCATCGTCATCTTCGCCACCAAACAAATTCTCAAGTAAGGCATCCGCATCTTTTTCAGTTTTTAGGCCAATAGCCGTTTTAACCAAGCCAAGCAATTGTTCTTCATTTAGGTTGTCAAAATGATCATACAACGCATCTAATGACGTAACTTGCAGATATTGCATCATAATTGTTTCAAACTCAACGTTGGTCATTGGGGCCAGTTGATCGGCCGTGATCGGCTGGCTTGGGATTGCGGTTGGGTCAACTATTGCTGGAGCTGGTTCGACAACGGCCGAATCGATAATTGGACTCTCACTGATTGCTAATAGATCATCGGCACTGATCAACCCATCTTTAAAGGCGATTTTTTCAATATTGACCAACGTATCAGTACCATCACCGATGACCGTTACGGAGCTGTCACTGTTGTGGGTGATGATATATTCGCTTTGCGGCCGTAAGTAGACGGCCGTGTCATCTCCTGACATGCCATCTAGCATATTATTGCCATCATTTCCAGCCAAGCGGTTGGCTTGGCTATTCCCGGTTAAATTCGCATGGTTGTCACCCGTTAAGGTGGCATCAAGTAGATATTGCGATTTGTGAGTATAAGGAGTTTGGGGATCAAACGTCATTAAAAAGGTGCCGTTGAAGCTTGGGTCTAATTGGGCATTATAGGTTAAATAAGGGCTAAAGAATTGCTCCATTAGCGCGGCACCCATTGGGTCTTTTGTTTCAATGTCAGCTCGGGTTTGGGCGATGTAAAAGCCCCACATGCCTGCATTGGCTTCTTGAAATGGCCCCCACAGTCCATAATAGCTATCGATTACGGCCGCCAAATATTCTTGAGACAAGCTATTTTCAGCTTCTAACTCATTAAACCAACCCCTCTCCTCGCCTCCTTCAGCGGCCGTGGTTGGCCAAATCTGGAAATTGTTGCCAATCGCATGATTGGTGGCTTTTCGAATCTCTGCTTGAAAAGCAGGCAAGGCACCTAGCTGCGCGTTTTCACCATCGACCCCAATTCCAGTGTCATGAACAAGATGTAGAATTTCTTCAAAAGTTGCATCACGATGTTGTTCATAATCATTGTGAATATAAGCGGCAGAGCCTGGAACAACCAGCTCTGTCTCATAAAGTGGTTGACCGTCGATTTCAGGCGGATTCTCGTCACCATCGGATCCATTCAACAGCATTAGAACCGCTTTGTTATTTCCCATTTGATTTGCCACGGCTGATTTATCTGCGCCATATACAGAGCCAGGAATATCTGTTAACCAGAAAACCAGCGTGCTACGTGCTTGGATTATTTGAACAGTGCTGATCCTGCTCTGCGCATAGATATTAATCGGTTTTCCATTTTGCGGAATGACCTGTGTATAACGGTCAAACGTGTTGCGAATGTTTGCTGGAAATATGTCAGGGATCGAGGCGATTTCGGTAATTTCTACAGATGTGTTAGACCTTGGTTCAGGTGGAATTGGGTTAGGTGCTATTGTGGCTGTATCTATCAATGTTGGAGACGTGGTTGTTTCTGACGCCACTGTTGGCTTGGCAACTGTGGATACTGTCGAAATTGCTTCCTGTGCGTCTCTAGATGGTTCTGCTTCTGATTCTGTTTCTGATATAGAAGCCACATCATTTTCAGTGAGTGTGCTGGTGCAGGCCATAAGGCCTAGAATAAGAGGGAGTAGGAGTAAAATTTTTGCAGTGTTTTGTATCATATTAATTAACCTATAAACTTGGCTATAGCTTTGGTTCAAACTTGCTTTAAGCCGGAAATACCGGTGAAATCTGACGTAAATTTATTTTTAAGCATCTACGGTTTTGGTGTAAAACAGTACCAAAATTCACTATTCTAAAATCATGAAATCATTAAACCTTTTTGACATCGGCCGACTCCCTTCGCCCAGCGATAATTGTGCTATTGCGACACAAACTTTGGCCGCAGGCACACAAATTTTACATGCTACGGCTTCATTTGTACTTAGCCACACCGTCCTAGTGGGGCATCGATTTGCGATTCAGCCATTGTCAGCCGGGGAGCATTTACTTTCTTGGGGCATGCCTTTCGGAACCGCGTTGAGAGCCATTGAACCTGGGGAATATGTCTGCAATGCCGTTGTCATTGAGGAACTAGCCCACCATCGCTTGCCATTTGAAATTCCAGAGGTGGCTAATTTTAGTGACAATATCCCACCGTTTGTCTTTGATAAAGAGCATTTCCTCCCGGCCGACCGGCTACCTCGACATGCTGATGTCCCTACATTTCAGGGATATAAACGGGCTGGCGGCCGAGGTGTCGGCACTCGTAACACAGTTGTGCTGCTGGGGATAAACGGCACGGTGTCTGGCTTTACCCGCCAACTTGAAAATCATTTAAAAGATGCGGCTGTCAGTTTTGAAAATGTAGACGAAATTTCGGCCGTTGTGCATACAGAGGGGATTACGGCCGATGCCAACAATCGAGAGCTGTTGTTACGTACACTTGCAGGTTTCATTGTCCATTCAAATGTAGGCGGGGTGCTTGTCATTGACAATGGGGTAAACGGACTGACCGGTGAAATTTTGCGCCAGTATATGGTCGAAAATAACTACCCGATTGAGCACGTACTACACCAATTCTTATCGATCAATGGGCCGTTTCAAGAAAAATTGGATCACGCGGCCGGCATCGTCACCAATTGGCTTCCCATAGTCAACAAGATGGGCCGAACGGCTGAACCGATAAGTGAACTTAAAATCGCTTTACAATGTGGTGGATCCGACGCTTTTTCAGGCATTTCTGGCAACCCACTAATCTCATGGGTGGCGAAAGAATTGATCGCTTATGGAGGGTCGGCCAATTTAGCCGAAACGGATGAACTGGTAGGGGCGGAATCCTATGTCCTTGATCGCTGTAGAAACGAAGAAACGGCTGAACGTTTTTTGGCGACCGTAGATCGTTTTAAGCAGTGGGCTGAACGACATGGCCATTCGGCGGAAGGGAACCCATCTGGCGGAAATCGGTATCGAGGGCTGTATAACATTTACCTAAAATCATTAGGGGCGGCCACCAAGCGGCATCCTGATGTGCCGCTTGATTATGTGATTGATTACAGTTCGCCGATGACAGAACCTGGCTATTACTTTATGGACAGTCCCGGCAATGATTTAGAGAGCGTAGCGGGGCAGGTTGCGGCCGGTTGTAATCTGATATTTTTTGTGACTGGAAATGGTTCGATTACCAACTTCCCGTTTGTGCCTACGCTTAAAGTGGTCACAACAAGCGAGCGTTTTGCGCTACTTTCAACTGATATGGACATCGATGCAGGAGCATATTTAAGCGGAAAATCACTTGATCTGCTGGGACAAGAAACATTTAAGCATTTTGTTGAAACAGCCTCTGGCCGATTAAGTGTAGGGGAGAAGGCGGGTCACTCCCAAGTTCAGATTTGGCGAAATTGGCCTTTGGGCGACAACGGTAATCTGAATGACGTTGTACCCGAACAAGAATATTCGGGACTGCCGATTCGTATCTTGCAAAACGGGACTGACACCCCCACCGCCCAGTGGGTGACGCAGGCGGCTGTACAAAAAATTGGTCTTATTTTGCCAACTAGCCTCTGCTCTGGCCAAATCGCAAAAATGATGGCAAATCAACTAAACAAGAAATATATACGAGATCATGATGATGACGGCCAATATGACCGCTTTACAACTTTGGTGCATACAGAAGGATGTGGCTCTACAACGCAACCTGAATTTATCGCGACGATGCTAGGATATATGGACCATCCATTGGTTGAGAACTGTCTATTACTCGAACATGGTTGTGAAAAAACCCATAATTCTTACTGGCGTACTCAAATGGATGGGGCCGGCCTTTCACTGGACAATTTTGGTTGGGCAAGCATTCAACAAGATGGAGGGATCGAGAAATCGATGAGCAAAATAGCCAACTGGTTTGAGCAGCAATCGAGCGTTGAAGTTTCACCTACTTCGTTGTGTTTGGGGCTGATGACTGATGGGACAGCGGCACTGGACGCTATGGTTGTGATGGCATTGGTGCCATTGATCCAACAAATTGTTGCGGCCGGAGGATCGGTGGTTTTGTCGGAACAAGATCAGCTTTTACAAAACAGCGAATTTCAGCAAGCGTTGTGTGGTGATGTTGGATTACGGCCGACTATCCCTTACGCTGGCCGACCCAAATCGGCCGGATTACACATAATGGCGGGGCAACCCTCCGGTTGGACAGAACTGTTGGTTGGATTAGGCGCGGCCGGTTGTGATTTGTTCTTGTCTGTCTCAAATGGCTGGCCACAAAATGGGCATCCACTGGTGCCGCTGGTGCAAGCTGGAGTAGGCCAAGAGTCGGCCGAAAATGGAGATTGGGATGTATCACTTTCTGAAGAAAGCGATATGGGTTGGCATCTTCAATTGAGCGACTTGCTTGCAAGCGTTCGTGCAGGTGATTTTAAAACGTTTGTTCAGCAGAAAAATAATATTGATTTTCAGATTACCCGTGGCGCAACGGGGATTTCAATGTAGCTTTGTAGCTTTTTATATGCGCTGGTGGCTGGCTATGATCAGCCACCAGCGGTCTTCTTTTTCTACATCAGTGCCAAGGTTTCCAGACCCAAGCTATCAGCCTGATTGGCTGCTTCGATATCGCTGGTGGAGCCTACCACAACAATCCGGCCGTTTTTGCCTATTTCATCGAGTACATCTGCAAAGCTATGCAAGTCTGCCAAAGTTGTGCTTAATACTTCGTCTCGAATCCTTTGGCGGTAGTCGTCTGTTGTGCCGTGTAAATAGCGCATCAAAGCGGTGTGCCCTTTTGCATCAGGTAGTTGATATCCATCCATGCTACCAATTACCCCAA
>JBLIMP010000315.1:0-5650 GCA_047638855.1 Cellvibrionaceae bacterium
CAAAATTTAATTGAGCACGCTGCGGGTGAACTAAATGTTGTTTCACAAGCGATGAGAATTGAGCTGGTACAGAATATTGAGGAGTTAAATAAGGACGCTCAGCTGTTGGCTAAGTATCCGGCTATTCAATCTATGGACCCTGACGAGCAAGCTGCATACCTTCAGTTGGCCTTGAATCATTATAAGCGGTACGGTCAATTGGCGATTATTGATCTTTCGGGCCAAATTCTATTAACAGCCAGAGATCAAGAGTTTATCAATATTATCCATATTGAGTCCTTTCAGAAGGCGGCCGCTGGTGAGCAAGCTTGGGTTGTTGCTCCTGGACTATTTAACGATACGCTTGTTCTGCATATGCATACCCCTATTATGTCGGGTAGTGGTGAAGATGCTGTACAAGTTGGCGTTTTGGGCAGCCCATCTCCCTTTGGGAACTTATCTGTATTTTTAGATAAATATGATCACGATGTACTAGGTTCAGTATTTGTTCTAGGGCAAGATAATCGTATTTTGATTCATCCTGACCCAGAGATACGCGAAACCCGGCCGGACTTTACAGATATTGTGACGTCGGAAGACTTGGTGTTAGCTGAGCCGGTTCGAATTGAGTCAGATGGGCAAATAACTAAATACGGTTCGTTTGAAGAAGATGGCGTAACCTTTTTAGCCGCATTTACAACAATCGAGAGTTTGGGTTGGACTATTGTTATCAAGAAAAGATTGTCTATTGTTTTGGCCCCAGCTCAACTGATTCAAAATATCGGTTTCGTGATCGTATCTATTTTGATTTTCATGAATGTGTTGTTGCTTATATTTATTCGGCGACGGATTACACTCCCGGTTGAATCATTGGCTTTGGCTGTAACAGAATTGGAAGCGGGTAATGCAGAGGTTGTTTTGCCGACTGTGTGCCCAGGGCAAGTTGAAGAAATTAGTAAATTAATTCAATCATTTACTAGCATGCGTTCGGCCGTGGCTGACCGTGAACAAAAGCTGCAGAAATTTAATGAAACTTTAGAAGAGAAAATTGACGTGCGCACGGCCGAATTGCAACAGCTGAATAAAGATATGCAAGAAGAAATTCAGGAGCATAAGCGCACAACGGTTGAGCTAAAACAATCTCGTGATGATTTGGAAACGGCAAGTCGTGCTAAAGATTCATTCTTAGCTCGAATGAGCCATGAGCTTCGGACCCCTCTTAATGCGATTATCGGCTATTCAGAGCTGATGGAAGAAGCTGCTATCGAGGAGAATGACCCGCATATCGCAGAGGATGCAAATACGATCAAGATGGCCGCTCACCATTTAACCGGCATCATTAGCAATATTCTAGATTATTCTGAAATCCAATCAAAGACAGTTCAGCTTAATAAATCTCCCTTCTCTTTAGACAGTTTGATTAAAAACGTATGTTTTATCGTGCAGCCGACAGTGGACAAAAATGGCAATCAAATGATTGTCAACAATCATACTCCCAATGAATTTTTGTATTCAGATGAGCTGAAGCTCCGCCAAATATTAACTCACTTACTTGGGAACGCCGCTAAATTTACTTCTAAAGGAACAGTTTCACTTGATGTTTGGTTGGGCAAGCCCGGGGACCCTCGCATACCGTTAGATGAATCTCGTAACTGGTTGATTATCCATGTCAATGACACAGGGGTAGGTATCCCTAAGAGATTCGTAGATTCTATCTTTAACCCGTTTTCACAATTGAACGAATCCTTTGACCGTGTACATGAAGGGGCGGGGCTTGGGCTTGTGCTCAGCCGGAACTTTGTTGATCTTTTGGACGGTACTATTACTGTGGAAAGTCAACATGGATTAGGCTCAAGTTTTGAAGTGAAAATTCCACTTGAGGCGATACCGGCCTAAGTGACTAATCGTTAGTGATCAAACGGAAGCTTCTATAGCAGAGCGCATAAATGCCTCTTCTATAAATAAAATAACGCAAATAACGCAAATAACGCCCTGACAGGCTGAAGCCGTAGTAATGATCCCGACGATTCCTTCAAACTTGAACGCCTAACAAAATGCATAGTATGTCTCTTTTTTAGCGATGCTTATTTAGATTAGGGTAAAGTTGTGTCAACCAACAAGCATAGTTAGACAGGAGGTTGAACATGACGATTTTAGAAAATTATTCAGTATTTGACGGGAAACATTGGGAGACCGGCACGATACATAATTTCTTTTCATACCGAGGCTTTAATGCGTCACACACCGGCCGGCCGTATAGCGAGCCTTTGCTTTTAGGCGTGAGCGGCGGCATCGTATTTGGCTACTTTAGTTTTGCTTATGAAGGGTGGGACCCGATACTAGCATTACTTTCACGCAATACATTTGATCCGTTTGATCGGATGCTTTCCCGATTAGGGGTGATGCAAAACATTAAGCAGACAACCAATCCTGATAAAGCACGCAAAAACCTGCTGAATGTTTTAGATGAGGGATCACCGGCCGTTGTTTGGGTTGATTTATTTAATCTGTCACATACCGGCAAAAGCGAATCCGGCAGCATTCCTGGCATGTTTCCTGTGGTGGTTTACGGGATTCAGGACGGCCGTGTATATGTGGCTGATCGGGCACAGCAAGGATTCATTATTCCTGAAGACGAGTTTATGGCTGGATGGGGACGTGTCAAGAAATACAAATATCGGTTGGGGACGTTTGAAGCACCAGCGGCCGACAAGCTCGCGAGTGCCGTATCGGCTGGCATTTGGGACACCATCAATTTATTTACTGAAAAACCACCCAAAGGGGGCAAAAATAGCTTTGGCCATTTAGCCTATCAGCGTTGGATCAAATTGCTGTCAAAGCCGAAAACCCGGTTGAGTTGGGAGAAAGAGTTTCCACGTGGTGTCAAACTTTTTGCGGGGTTAAAAGAAGGGTTTACCCGCACAAGCACCTTTGGGCAGGCGCAAGGTGGGGCAGACCGTCGGCCGTACGCAGCTTTTTTGTATGAGGCGGCAGAGTTGCTCGACAAACCGACCTTAACCCATGTGGCAGATATGTTTTTGCAGAGCGCTGACGCTTGGGAAGAGATGGGGCGTAGATTGCTGCCAGCCGATGTGCCGCTACTGGCTGAAACCCGCCACTTGCTAGAACAAAAACGTGAGCGTTTTTATGCGGGTGGCCCAGGAACGGGTGAAGAGGTTACAGGTATCAACACTCGGTTAAGCGAAATTCGGGCGATTTGTGAAGCTGACTTTCCGCTGAGCCAGAACGAGGTCGAGGCACAACGGATGGGCATTGCGGAGCAGGTGCAATGTATCTGCGATATTGAGTTTAAAGCGATTGAGCAGTTAAAGACTGCTATGACTTAAGGGTGGGGTCTACTCTTTAAAAACCTTTTCACCGGCTGGAATTTCAACCGTAAAGCGATTTTCCTCTGGCGGCCGGGGGCAAGTGGCCCAGGGGGAAAATGCGCAAGGGGGATTGGTTGCTTTGTTAAAATCAACAATAACATTGCCCACTGCATCGACTGGTTCTGTGGTCAAGAAGCGGCCGCCACCATAGGTTTCTTTCCCCGACAGACCGTCTGCAATAATTAAGAATAGGCGATCTTTATCCCCATCTTTTAGTGCGATTAATTCTCGTGATTCCCCGTTAACCGTCATTTGCAACGTGCCGGGCGAAATCATATTTGCATTTGTGCCTAAAATAGTTGGGATTGGGACGGTGCGAGGCTGATCATACTTTTTAAAAGTGGCTGAGATACGCCAATCCTGATCAAGCGGAAAACGTTCAATCGGTTTAAAACGGTTGAGCAGCTCACTTTGCGAGTCACGAACCCGAATCGCTAGAGCCTCACCTCGTTTGATTACAAACCAACTCACTGTGGCCAACTCTAAAACCGTGGGGCCACCTGCATCCATATCAGTCAAAATCGGTATGTTTGTAACCGGCTGGCCGTTGCATGTAACGGGTATATCGGCTTCAATCTCTACTGAAATACTGGAATCTGACACAAGGTATCGGCCGATGTTCGCTGGCATTCCGGCCGGGAATTGGCAACTATTACCATCGGCCGAACCAAAGCTGTTTTTGCCCTGCTGGAGCCAACAAAGGCCAACTAAACTTAAATAGCCATCAGGTTTTTTAAGCCCAGCAAGCCGTTTTTCTTCCCAGGCCGCCATCTCTTCAAGGTAATTATTATTTTTCATTTTGTTTTGCTTTTACTCCGTTCACTTTTAGATTAAAAGTGTTCGCCTGATATTTCACTTCTCACTTCTTACTTTTTACTTTGTTACTGTTTTACGTGCAGTCGTAAACCAGACCGAATCCAGCCAATTGACCCATCTGCTTTGCGTACCATTTGCCCTTGTGCCCCTTTTGCAGGTCCATCTTTAGCCATAAACACATTTTCTGATACCAGCCCAATTGGAAACCATGGTGAAGGAGGTCGTGGGGGAACGTCAGCCGTCGGGAAACCCTGCTTCGGGACTGCGCGCATCTGTAACCCTCCATCGTCTAAGTTGATTTCAATATCTTGCATGGGGCGGGAGTATGTGCCAACCAACTCTTGCAGCTGTTCGGCCGATGGGGTGATTGCGGTTAAAACCGATGGGATAATGTCGCAATAATGCTCAAGCAGCCATGCTTCAATTGCCACATTGAAAAGCCTGCCACTCTCGGCATTGGTTAGAGAGGTAAATGCGAAATTCTTGTCAGGAATCACCTTAAAGGCGGACATTTGCCCAACCGTCGCCCCACCATGACAGTAGCTGTTGTGCCCGCCATTGTTTTCGACAAACCAACTGTGTGCCACCCAACCACGATTACTGCCAGTGTCAAACTGTGGAGTCCAAAGCTCTTCAATCGCTTCTGGTGAAAGCAATTGGGTGCCGTCGGCCGTTTTGCCATGATTAAGATAAAATTGCGCATAGGTGAGCATATCTCCGGCCGAAGCCGCGACCGCCCCGACTGAATACATCGCTCTAGGGAGAGGCCAAGGCCCTTCGACCACACTGTCACCTTCAGGGGTCACATCGTGGCCAACTGCAAAGCTGCGCAACATGACATCACCCATCTCGATAAAGCTGTGATCCATGCCCAACGGTTTGAATAACATGTCGACAATTGCACTTTCGTACAATTTTCCGGTAATGACCTCGATGATCCGCCCTGCTACGGCGAACGCGGCATTGTTGTAAGACGCGGCCGTGTCTGGCGGGGCCAGTTGCCCAAGCTCAGCCATTGATGCCACATATTTCTCTTTTGCATCTGCCCCGCTCCCTGTTTCGATAAAGTGATCACCCACCCAGCCGGTTGAATGAGTCAAAAGTTGGCGGATGGTAGCTGCGGCCGAAACCGTCTCATCTTTCACTTTGAAGCCTGGCAAAACGCTACAGATAGGGGCGTCAAAATCTAATTTGCCTTCGTAAGCCAACATCATCATCAGGGTAGCGGTCATCGTTTTTGTGTTTGACCCGATCTGAAAAAGGGTGTCGGCCGTGACCTGCATCGGGTGATTCACATTAGTCACACCAAAAGTGTGAATTTCTGGCCCATCGGCCGTCAAGATGCCGACGCTGACGCCAGGAATACTTAATTCTTCCATTTTCTGTGTGACAAATGCTTCAAGTTTAGCTTTTCGATTCATCTCTTTCTTTTAATCCTCGAACCAAATCATATTGGCCCGTTTCAG
>JBLIMP010000316.1:0-5641 GCA_047638855.1 Cellvibrionaceae bacterium
AATCCGTCTAGCCCATCAACCAGGTTCACCGCATTTGAAACACTGGTGATGATAAAAGCGGCCACAGGAATATAAAAAATTCCTAAATTCAGCAAAACCGGTACAGTCGGGATAGCAACGAAGCCTGCTCCGTCATTAGAGCCGTAATAAATCATTGTGGCTGCAACAAGTGCGATGCCGACCTGATACCAGATTTTGTACCGGGCCATCATCCCTTCACCCGGCCGCTTATTGATCCCCATGTAATCGTCAATGCCGCCTAACAGAGCGTAAGCCAACATCACGCCCAACGCGATGACAACACTTTCTGCAATATCTAGATTGGAAACGAGCCGAACGATGTTGACCATCAAGCTAGAAATAAGAACCCAGCCGATAATCAAAATGCCACCCATCGAGGGTGTACCCATTTTTGTCATGTGAGATTGCGGACCATCAATCCGAATCTGTTTACCTAATTTAAGCCGTCGCATCAATTCGATGAACGGACTTCCCCAAATGACCGCCAATAAAAAGGTGATCGAGCCGACTGTGAGTGCAAATGCCATTATTTTAGTGGGTAGATACTAGATGTTGGATGCGAGTGATTAGTGTGTCAGCGAAAAGTCACCCACATCTAATATCTAGCATCTAATATCTATTTTTCCCCTTTTGTCCTTGATAAATTTGCCACAATACGGTCCATGCGCGCGCCTAAAGAGCCTTTGATCAAAATAATGTCAGTGCTTTCGATAATTGATTGCAATAGCTCTGTTGCTAAATCAGCATTTTCAAGAATATAAACTCTTTCTTCGGGCATACCAGCATTGATAGCTTCGTTGCCTATGATTTTGCCACGTTCGCCCACTGTCACCAAAATGTCAGATATCTGTGCGGCCCGGACACCCACTTTCCGGTGTCCTGCCTCTTCGGCCGAACCCAATTCAAGCATGTCACCCAACACCGCGATTTTGCGCCCTTGTAAATCATCAAGCAGATTGAGGGCCGCAATCACTGAGTCTGGCATAGCGTTATAAGTGTCATCCAAAATCAGTGAGTCTTTCGGCCCTCGTACTGTCACCAAACGGACCTGATTCTTGCTCGATTTAAGTCCAACAATGATCTCATCCATTGACAAGCCCACGGCCAAACCAATAGCGGTAGCGCGCAGTGCTGTATGCACACTGTGTCTGCCCAACAGCGGGACACTTACATGCCAACTATCATTCTGATAATGCATCGTAAATGCGATACCCTCTAACCCCATCGAGCTGATCGTATCAGCCCACAGGTCGGCCGATGAGTCCAATCCGTAGGTAAAAACCTTCGCTTTTGTATGACCAAGCATCGACATGACGTAATGATCATCTTTGTTTAAGATCGCTATTCCGCCAACATTTGCGCTCGGTAATGCTTCAGGCAACTCACGTTTGGCTTCAACAATCGCCTCGATGCTACCCAAGCGAGACATATGCACCGGGCCGATGATCGTCATGACACCGATGTCCGGCCGGGCAATTTCACAAAGCAGTGCAATTTCCCCTTTTTCATACATCCCCATCTCAAGCAGTGCATGAGTATGGTGCCCTTTTAATTGTAGAAGGGTCAGCGGCAAACCGATCTCGTTGTTGTAGTTTTTTGGTGTTTTTAAAGTGCTAAATCGATTGGATAACACATTCCAAGCCAGCTCTTTGGTCGACGTTTTTCCAATGCTGCCCGTAATACCGATAACCTTTAGGTCATTAAAATGATTGCGCCAGAAACGAGCAATCTGCTGTAGCCCGATTATTGTGCTATCTACAACTAAACAAAATGGAGAGGATGGGAGGGTGTCAATCGTTTCGCCAGCGGTCACTGCTGGATAGCCATCTATCGGCCGTTCAACCAGCGCAACAATCGCCCCATTCTCAAACGCTTTAGGAACATATTTATGACCATCAACTTGTTCACCATCAAATGCCACAAATACCGAACCCGGTTTGGCTTCGCGGCTGTCAATTTCAAATGATGTGATGGCTGGCTCATCGCCTTTAACTGTGTAGCCGCCAAAAGCGGCAACTGGGTGCCCGATGTTTAACATGGTCCTTTTTTCCGGAAAGATATTAGATATTGGATATTGGATATTGGATGCTGGATATTAGTTAGCACCGCACTAGTCTCTAACATTTAGTACCTATTTTTGCGCCAATCTCACGCTATCAGGTGGAATATCGAGTAAAACAACCAACTGGCTAGCCAAGTCAGCAAATGCAGGTGCGGCCGTCTCCGATCCCCACTCAGAGCGAGTCGGCCGGTCGAGTTTGTACAAAATCACCAGCTCTGGATCATCGGCCGGAAGCCAGCCTACAAACGACGCAATCGTCTCAGTTGGATGATAAAATCCACCTTCTTCAGGGATTTGAGACGTACCTGTTTTACCTGCCACTGTATAGCCAGGAATCGAAGCCACGTTGATTTGATTATTAATGGCGTAAATCGCCATTTGGCGTACCTCATGAGCGGTTGCGGCCGATATCGCTTGCGACTGAACAAATGGCTCGGGGTCAGATACAACCTCATTCCCGTTCATGATTCTTTCAACAATGTACGGCCGCATTAAAACCCCATCATTCGCGATAGCCGCGATAGCTGAAATCATTTGCAACGGAGTTGTCGTCACCCCCTGGCCAAAAGAATTTGTAGCCAATACAACCTCTGTCCACAATTCATCTCCAGGGAACTGCATTCTCCCAGTCGATTCGTTTTCCAAATCAATGCCGGTACGTTGCCCAAACCCAAACCGCTGCATATAGGTGTAATAAGTTTCTGGCCCAACGCCTAAGGCCAGCTTCGAGACACCGATGTTGAGCGAGTAATTGATAATGTCTCGCATCGCCATCGTTCCATATGACCCACGGCTAGAGTTGTAAATACTATTGCCATCAATCACCAAAACCCCTTCATCTAGATAAGTAGATTGCGGGGTAACCGTTTCAGAATCAAGCGCAATCGCCATCGTGACCAGCTTCATAACAGAGCCAGGCTCATAAGGCATGCTGATTGATGGGTTCGCAAAAATCGGAATGTTTTTACTTTCCGGCTGTTTAACATTGGCTGACTCGTAGTATTCAAATGGGCTGTAACAAGGAAGGTTCGCCATCGCCAAAATCGCACCAGTGCGCGGATTCATCACGATCACAGTTCCGCTATGCGCCCCATAGTAAGACATACTATTGGCCAAATGTGTTTCAACGGTATGTTGAATAGTTCGGTCAATAGTCAGCTCAAGATCATATCCATCAATAGCGATAGCCGTATCTTTTTGGATAAGGGGTGAAATATGTGCTTGGCTGCTGCGGGCTTGCCCTGCCATTTCAATATTGAACTTCTCTTCTAACCCGTTAGTTCCCGCATATTCGCTATATTGGCTTGCTAAACTGGTATACCCCAATGCATGACACATGAGGTCATCTTGTGGATAGATACGGCGTGGCAGTTCGGTTGTAACGACTCCAAAATAAGGGTCCACCTCTCGGGTTGTCAACGCATCAACCGCTATCGCTTGATCGTGGCTAAGGCGATACGGTAGCAACACGTTGGTTCGAGTCATGTTTAATTGTTCCCGGATTTCAAAAGCGGTTACATCCAGCCCGTCCCCGTCCTGATTTAGTATTAAAGCCAACTCCCCGGCTAATCCAAAAAGATGTTCGGCTCGCGCTGGTGTTACGGGCTGCTGAACTTGCACGTTGATCTGATAGTCAAATCCATTTGAAGCCAAAATATTGCCGTTGCGGTCTACTATATTTCCCCGTTGAGGGTTCGATTGTTGCGTATATTGATGAGAATTCTGGTTCCCCCACTCTTCAGCTTCTATGATTTGAAACATAACCAGCCGCACCAAAATGACAGCGGTTAACATGCCGATTAAGCCAAGTACAATAATGAGTCGGTTTCGTTGTTGAAGTTCCATTTAGCTTTTTGTATAGCCTAGTAACCTTTAGTAAATCACTCTAATCGGCCGATCCTTCGATAAATCCGCTAATCGTTTGATACAAAGACAACTTTAAGGCTTCTGTTAAGTTATTGACTGATTCGGAATCATCTACGATCTCGGCGTGAGGAAATGGATCAAATGGAGCTGGTACGGCCGGGTATCCAGGGACAACAATATAAATCGCCTCATCAGGAGTCGCCTTATGGAAACCCAATATCGAAGCTCGACTTTGCATCATTTCAATCGCTTGTGCTTCGGCAATTTGTCGCTCAAGATCAGAATTGACTTGGCGAATCGTGTTTAGGCTGTACTGAAGCTCTTGAATTTCACGGCCGACGGTCGCAACCGCACTGGCCTGTACTAAAAGGAACACGGCCGCCATTGCGATCAAAGCGGCTAACATAATCCAAGTGATAGCCGTTTGTGCTTTGGACAGAGTCCAAAAATCTTGGAGCTGCGAACGCCAATGCAGGTTTTGTGAACCGGCTGACCAGCCATTTGCAACGGCCGAATCAACATCTTCGCGCCTTCTGCTCGGCCGATTTTCATTTTGATCAAACATATTATTGATAGCTGTCATGATTATGATTCCAGGCTTGAAAATAAGCCTTTAAATTTTCTCTGCCACTCTTAATTTAGAACTACGGCAACGTGGATTTTGCGCGATCTCTGCATCAGACGGTGCGATTGGTTTTTTCGTAATTCGCTTCAACTGCACCCGACCGGCCTCTGGTTCCATTACATGTGTTGGAACTTTGTACCATGGGTCACTGCGCATCCGAAATGTCTCTTTTACAATGCGATCTTCGAGAGAATGAAAGCTGATGATAGCGATTCTCCCGCCAGGTCGAAGAATCTCAATCGCCCCGTCCAATCCTAATTGCAAAGCATCAAGCTCACTATTAACAGCGATACGCAATGCTTGAAAAACTTTCGTTGCTGGATGAATGCGTTTTTTGCCCCGACTGTCGCCAAAGCGTTTTCCCGGGGTCGCTTTTGCGATTAGTTCTGCCAATTCAACCGTCGTTGTAAGCGGCCGACCGCCTACAATCGCCCGTGCAAAGCGACGGCCGTGTTTCTCATCACCAAATTCCCAAAATATCTCAGCCAGTTCATCTTCACTTAACCCATTAACCAAATCTGCGGCCGTCAGCGTTTGAGACATATCCATACGCATATCAAGCGGAGCTGACATGCGAAAAGAGAAACCTCTTTCTGATTGGTCAAACTGCATCGATGAGACACCTAGATCCAGCAAAACACCATCCACTTGGGGATAACCAAGTGCCGGTAGTAGCGTGCCAATTTCCGAAAAGTTAGATTGGTGGAACTTCAATGATGTAGGCCAGTTCTCTTGGCTTTTTGTAGCAAATTCCAAGGTGCTTTGATCCCTATCTAGGGCGATAACCGTGCCACCTTGTTCCAAAATACCGCGTGAATGTCCCCCAGCTCCAAAGGTACCATCCACGTAGACACCACCCGGTTTAATATTTAGGGCTTCAAGTGTTTCGCGAAAAAGGACAGAGATATGTGACATAAGGTGAGATGGGTCGGGGTAAAAGGCTAGATGCCCAAATCATCGACACCGGTGAAGTCTTCACCGATTTCGATTTGTTGTTGAATAGTTCCCCATTCAGTTAGGTTCCAGATTTCGAGAAACTGAAAGTTGCCTACAATGACGACTTTCTC
>JBLIMP010000317.1:0-5627 GCA_047638855.1 Cellvibrionaceae bacterium
GCATAAGGACATTTTAAATTTCCGGCTTGCTCAGTACACATCTGCAAACTGAGCTCGTATTCAGTGCCATCTGCTGTGTCGGCCGATAGTTCGAGGTTGAGTGTGGTGGTTACTGTTGTGTTGGCTTCAACCAAAAGGTCAATAATGCGCACCTGTGGGTTGCCTTCACTTGCGCGGGTTGTTGGAAACTGCGGGTTGCCTGAGATCCATTTTAAGCCGGTTGGGGCTTCTACTCGTACCACAATGCGGGCTGAAACTATATTCTCGTTGTTAACAAGAATCTGGGCCGTCTCGCAACGATTGAGGCAGATGCCATCTTTGCTTAGGGCGTTGGGAGATGTACTTTCGGCCGAACGACCGGCGACTTCGATCAAGAAACCGGCTTCAACATTGACATCGTTTGGTTCAAACACCCCTTTTTCAGTCACGACAGGGGCAGACTCGCTCAATTCGATCACGTCGCTTGAGTTGATAATGTCTGCTTTTAGTGTCACGGGGCATCCATCGGGAGGATCTTCTGTGCAGCTTGGATCAACGCGTAGTGGTAAATCAAATTCAACAAAGCCATTTCCAGCGATGGTTGTGTATGAGGTGAGTTTGTCATCAATCGCTGTTATTTTGTTGATTGTGGCCGATCCGCTTTTAACCAATGTCGGCCGACCTGCTGCTATCGCATTATCTGGCAACGGCATTTCAATCTTGAACTGTATGGTGTTGACAACGCCGGTGCGTTGAATACGCACACGTTGGGTAAATATATCTCCCACTTTTACGGATGTATCGCTCCCCTGATAGATAGCTTCCACTGTTAAAACATTTACATTTGGGGCTTCAGGTGCGGCCGAAGCCACCGCCGTGAGCCAAAGTGCGACCAAACCGGCCGCAAGTATCAAGACACTTCCTATTCGTTTCAAAATAACACTCCTTTCACTTGATAAAACCAATACAACTGTATGGCTCGGGATACACAAAACAGATTGTTAGTCATCATGAGGTAAACAGTCTGCTTTTTCTATATCGAGGCACCTTTCAAGAACCGTTATAAGCGAAGGCCAGTCGTTGAAATATTTAGTTTCACGCTTGACGGGATCACGTATTTCTCCTCGTATACGGACTCCTTCCTGGTCGTCTGCAAGCTCTTCCTGCCATATTTTCAAGACCAGAGAGTTTGTTTTTAGTCCCGTCATAATGGATGATTCTCCTAAAATTCGAATTTAGAATGATAGATACGAGATGCCGTATAACATATTTGGTGCATATGTTTTTATTTATACCTTTTTGTCCGTTACACCAGCGTTACACATCAATTTAGCTAGCTTAAAACGTTTTTAAACCCCACAAAACCTAGCAGAGGTACTAATTTGTAATGCAGATTGAGTTTTTGCACCAACCTTGTTAAAATATAGACAAAATATAGACAAAATGCAAAATGCATTAACTCAAAAAGCTATTTATCAGATAATTTACAAACATCAGGAACTATTTTGCCAATCTTCAACTTTTCATTTGTTGTCAACGCTCCACTTCAAGAGGTCACTCATTTTCATAGTGATACATTAGCCTTGAAAAAACTCGTCCCGCCCCCAATGATTGCTCAAATACACCATGTAGAGCCATTGGCAGAGGGTTCAGTTTCTCGTTTTACCTTGTGGTTCGGCCCACTACCTATCCGGTGGAAGGCGGTTCATAGCGGGGTGAGCAGTCATGGATTTACAGATACGCAAGTTTCAGGCCCTGCTAGAAAATGGGAACATACGCACACATTTACACAGATTAGTGACTCTCAAACCCGCATTCATGAGCACATTGAATATGAACACGGCCGTGGTTTTTGGGGCATTGTGACTCGGCTTCTTTTTGCAAAGCCTAATTTATTTGTGATGTTCACTTATCGCATGCTCAGCACACGCTGGCACTTGCGACGATGACAGACTTATGACAAAACACATTGTGGTTATTGGGGCGGGAATTGGTGGGCTGACCTCTGGCGCACTGCTGCTTAAGCAGGGGTATAAAGTGACGATTCTTGAAGCACATGTTTATCCAGGCGGGTGTGCGGGCACTTTTTACCACAAAAAATATCGATTTGATGCAGGCGCAACGTTGGCTGGGGGCTTTTCGGCCGGTGGACCTCACCATTATGTGGCCGAAACATTAGGGCTGGCCTGGCCGATTAAACCGGTCGATCCCGCGTGGGTGGTGCATTTACCGAACGGCCAAGCTGTGACACAGTGGGCTAATGCTGAGAGTTGGCGAGTTGAACGACAGGCTCATTTTCCGTTTGCTGAACAATTTTGGAAAACTCAGGAAATGTTGGCCGATGTCGCTTGGGATATTTCGAGTCGGCCGTTTCCTTGGCCACCTGAGTCGGCCGCAGATTTGCTGAGATTAAGCCGATCGGTTCGGCCGCGAACAGTCAAATCGCTCCCCTACCTTGCACGTACTATTGGTTCTATCGCCCCTATTCAAAAGCGGCCCATGTTCAAAGCATTTCTCGATTCGCAACTATTGATTTCAGCTCAAACAACCAGCGAATATGCCAGCGCACTATATGGTAGTGCGGCCATAGATTTGCCCCGTCGTGGGGTCAATCATGTTGTGGGTGGTATTGGAGCTTTGGCTGAAACATTGGTAAGCTGGATTCGAGCCAACGGCGGCGAGGTTCATTATCGGCAAGAGGCGGTTAAAATCGAGCTACGAAACGGTGTGGCAACGGCCGTCATTACCAAAAAAGGGTTGCGGGTGGCCTGTGATTTTGTATTGGGGAACCTGACTCCGTGGGGGCTTCAAAAACTATGGGATGAAGAGGCCTCTTCCCGCCATCCACGCGAAATTGGTCAAAAATTGGCACCCACTTGGGGAGCCTTTATGATTTATCTAGGCATTGATAAATCAAAGTTTTTCAAGAAGTTCCCAAAGACCGCAACCCATCATCAAGTGATTGTTGATGAGAATAAACCGCTGGGAGAAACCAACTCAGTTTTCTTCTCGATGGCGAATCCTGATGATCCCGGCCGTGCGCCAATCGGACAAGTGCCGGTCACGGTTTCAACCCATACGGAGATTGGGCAATGGTGGCAACTACATGAATCTGACCCGCAACAATATGAAGAGCAAAAAGAGGCCTATGCGGAAAAGATGCTGACTGCGCTTTCACGGGCACTTCCCGGTGTGCAAGACTGTGTCACATTTTGTACGGCCGGTACACCCGTGAGTTTTGAACGTTTTACCCGTCGGCCACTGGGGATGGTTGGCGGTTTTGCTCAAACATCGATTTTTAATGCACGGGGGCCAAAAACGAGGGTTAAAAATGTGCTTATGGTAGGAGACTCGATCTTTCCGGGGCAATCAACGGCCGGGGTCACCCTGGGCGGCATGAGGGTGGCTCGGCAGGTTCACAAGTTAGTTCGTGCGTAGATAAAGAGATTAGATTCAGTTATCGATTATCGATCCGTGTCGCTGGCTCATCTTCCCCTAAATTCTCGTTCAAAGCCTCCATTTCATAGAACTCCGTATCGCTGATAAAAAAGCCTTCATCTGTCAAAGATTGATTGCGTAAACGAACGCGGCTTAGCCTTTCTTCGGCCGGGCATTCAACCCAAATGACCTGATATTGAAATCCGATTTGAGCCGCTTCCACTTTGACCCGATCTCGCATCGCTCTCGTTCCGTATCCTTCCAAAACCACATCGATATTTAGCTCATAAAGTCGTTTGGCCTGCTTCCATATGAGCGCATCCATCTGAGCACAGCATCGTTTGAAATCAAGTTTTTCAAGCAGCCCCCCATAAGCCATCACAAGCAACTCGTCGTGCGATAGATAAAAGGCGGGCAGTTCTTTTGCCATTTTTTTAGAAATCATACTTTTCCCAGCTCCAGTATGGCCGACGATCAAATACAGCGTTGGTTTGGTATTCATATTTTGGGTCCTTATTGTGTAACCATTCAGGAGGGGCGTTGTATGTAGCCGCAGGGCTTGAGTCCTTTGGCAAAAGCAGTTGTGCAAGAGGTCTAGAGACAGATTTTGCCAAACCTCGATTTTTTATGCGGGTTAATATATAGTCTTTTTCTGACAAGAAAACTGAAAGATTTAGTGCCATAATTGGCCTATTAGCATAGCTGAAATTTATGGATTTAAATACTTTGTTCGATGCGCAGTTAATCGCAGTGATCGGGGCCAGCAGCAAGCCTGGGAGCTTTGGGGGCACTGTTCCTGGCGGCATTAGAAAAACGGCCGATAAAAAATCCCCATGACCGTATCTGGCCGAATATACCGATTTTGCGAATAACAATCGGGAAATCAAGCTCGCCAAGAAATCGGGAAAACAAATCAAGAATTTGGGGAACGGCCCCATCGGTGAATATGAAGCAAAGCGACTTTTGGCCGATTATGGGCTGCTGATTACTCAAGAGAAGGTGGTGCATTCGGCCGATGGCTGCTTTCTACTCGACGCGTTGTTGGTTCCACATGCTTCATGAGGCATTTTAGGCAATTATGAGGCATTAAAACAGTCAAAGTCTTGTATGCTTTAAATGGTGCAAAGTTTGACTGAAATTTTGCTTGGTATCACTTGGTATCAATTGAATGTAGGGGTCTACGCCATCGGCACAGACTTGTCTCCGAAGGGCAAATTTGTTCTCCGATGGCGTAGACCCTTACGAGAATATTCGTATCTGCTGAACAATGACGAATATAGTTGTTTTACACGTGAAAATTTGGAGGTTGTAATGGGAAATTCAAACAATAGAGGGTGTGGGTTAATGGCTATCCCGATCGGGATACTGATTTTTTTCGGAGCGTTTTTCGTCGTCTGGTTTAATGAGGGGCGAGTTGATTTATCTGTGATTGCTGAGACCAGTGTCCCGTTAAGCGGCGATAACTTTAGTGCTGAAAACGAAGGCAAGCTTGTGTCTGTTTCTGGCACCATTGAATCTGAAGATCTGCTGGGCGATCCACCTTATCTAAAGGCACAATCATTTGTTTATGTTGAGCGCACGGCCGAAATGTATGCTTGGGACGAAAGCGGTGATAGCGAAGATGGCTATGACTATGATAAAGAATGGACGACATCCCCAGAGGATAGCAATAGCTTTGAGGAGTCCGGTTACGATAATCCACCCATGTCGGTAAACGAAGCGGCCTTTGTGACAGCCTCCGCCAATATCGGCCGATATACTATTTTGCCTTCCCAGATTGTTTTTAAGCAGGTAGAAGATATTAGTTTAACCGAAGGGATTGTGAGTGGTGGCCGAGTAACTGGCGACTACCTATACCTCGCTTCCGCCTCTCCGCAAAACCCTGAGATTGGCGATATTCGACTGAGCTACTCAGCATTTAAAGCCAACCAATTTGGAACGATTTTTGGCAAGCAGCAAGGAAATCAAATTGTGACTTGGCGCGATAGCGATGACACCCTAATCTATCGGGCATATCCGCTTGATCGTGAGGCTGGGATTGCCGCCTTACAAACTGAATATCTCACCGCTTTGTGGGGCATGCGCATGTTAGCGTTAGGCATGTTCTTTGCTGGGTTGATGATGGCCGTCAGCCCATTGCGCAAGGTTTTGGGCTACATTCCAATTTTGGGGAATGTGGGTAATATGGCGATTGCGGCAGTCGCATTTGT
>JBLIMP010000318.1:0-5605 GCA_047638855.1 Cellvibrionaceae bacterium
AATTATGCTCAGGGCGAAATGAATTTCGCCCTCTACTCTATGCCGATACAAAGACCCAAAACGATTGTTGAACAGGTTAGTGACATACTTGGCCAACGCATTCAAGATCAACTTTATATGCCAGGGAGCCGTATCCCATCTGAAACTGAACTAGCGGAAGATTTGCAGGTAAGCCGTACAACAATCCGGACTGCGCTTGCAAAATTTGCGGCCGAAGGGCTGCTCGTTCGCAAACAAGGCGCAGGAACCTATGTCAGCGAGCGGGCAGGAGACTTTGACAGTCGTTATGGGGGACAATGGGATTTTTCTCGGGTAATAGAAAGCAACGGCTATACATCCTCGATTACGATGGTCAGTCGGGAAATGCGAGAAGCTACTGTTGAAGAAGCAAATAGACTATCAATATTAGGCGGTGAGAGTGTTTGGGCCATTGACCGTGTGTTTTTTGCAGACGAAAAACCAGCCATCTACGTCACCAACATCGTCCCGACTTGTCACATTAAACGAGAGGACAATATTCCAGAAGGCTACATCCATATTCATCGGCTTTTAGAGATCTATTGCAGCGAGACTGTTGCTTATGCCATGACTGATATCGAAGCAGCATTATGGAAAGATATCCCAGAAAAATTTAAGGCTCCCCCGGCCGAACGGCCGCTGCTTAAACTCCACGAGATATTTTACAATCGAGACAATAAAGCACTGGCCCTTGGGACTAGCTTTTACGACGACTCGATTCTGCGCCTACGGCTGATTCGTTCTTAAACAGTAATCTGTGGTCAGTGTGCTACGCACCGGTGATCAGTGGCTTCAAACTAACCCCTGATCACTGGAGACTGTTACATTAATTACGCGGCGCCGGCCCGGCCGTTGTAAACCAACTGCCCGCTGTCACGATAGCTACGAAAAACTTCAAGTCCTTCTTCGCGTAGCACATGCTCAGTGACAGTGATTCCACGTTTTTCCAGCTCTCCCACCCAATCAGGATGAACAGGCCCCTCATCAAAGCCGGCGATCTCTTCAACATCGGCCCCTGCAACAGAGACAGCCACATGTCGTATACCAGACCATGGAATCGAGCCGAAACACATTGCGCACGGCTGACCGCTAGTGAGGAGCTCATATTCCGGCATACCTTCTGCGCCCAAATCCCATGTTCCTAAAATCTGTTGAGCCAATGACAGCGCCATGATTTCAGCGTGAGCTGACGAGCAATTGGACGGGACCACACAGTTCACGCCGATAACAACCATCCGGCCGGTTTCTTTTTCAAACACCCCGGCCGCAAAAGGACCTCCGGTTTGGTGTTCAATATTGAGCTTTGAAAAGCGGATCACCTCTCGCATACGATCTTCAACGGTCGGCAAACATTCAGGCAATTTTTCAAGCTCTTCAACCGCCCAATCAGGAAGTGAAATATTAAAGTTCATCGCGATACAGTTCCTTCAATGTAGCCATGTGGCTCATCGGCCGGGCCAAAGATGTCATTGTTGTTTTCAATGCCAAAGCGGGCCAAGTTGTACATAAAATGATGCACGTTTGGCATGAGCATACTAATCTCGCTAATTTCAGGAACCAATGCTAAAGCCGCGTGTCCCATCTCATTCATCGTATGTTGAACAGATTCACTTTCGTGTTCAGCAAAAATATTCAAAATCTTGTTGCGAATAGCGGCCGCATTACTTGTAAAAGTGTTAGCTTCGCTAACGTTGTTGTAGGTCCATTCGGCCGCCAACGTCGTCGCCATAATCCGATCTCGCTCTTCAGGCAAAACGGTGTACTCGTCCTTCATAAAGCCCACAAACGAAGAGCCGGTTGTTTTTAAAATCGGCAAATCTTTCATGCCCCCCTTGAGCGTAATTCCCTCACGGGTGTGCATTACATCGGCCGTGCGTTGTTCGCTCAGCCCACCCGTAAATGCATGATGATGTGGCTCGCCGTCAAACACCATCCGCGTCCAAAGCTTTTCGCTAATCTTAAGCGAGGCTGACGTTGCATGAGGCACTCGGTTCATATAATGCGCGGCTAAATCAAGCGCAAACTGCTCAATCGATTCTAGCTCATGGTCTTTCGCCAACGCATATACGGTGTTTTTGATAGTGTCGGTCGGCAACACGCTGGCGTTGTCCCCTTTGGTATAGGCTTCGTCAAAGGCACCTTTTAATACCACGTCAACACTAATCTCTTTAAAAAGATGACGATCTGCCAATCTTGTAATCTTTGATAAGCGTATTTTATGTTTTCCATATCCATTTGATGTGAGTGTCATATGTTCTATCCTCTATTAATCTACAAATGACACAGATTTAAGCTGCGTCATTTGTAGGTAAAAATCTAATCTATTTTATTGTTCTATCCCAAACAGCTTTAACGCATGTACCCCACCATTGGGATAATGGGTGTAAAGCAAATGGGTGAACGGGCCGTTGTTTTCAAATTGGGTAAATCGATGCCATTTATCGGCCGCCAACGGGCCAAAAGGGACCACGGCCGACCACGGTGAATCTTCTGCAAGGTCGAGCATGATCTGAAAACGGGTCACGTCAGCAACCGCTTCATTCAAATAGTTCTGCTCTAACATGTATTGCTGAAAATCGGCCGGAATCACTTCTTCGCCACCGCTAAAGCGTATTTTCCAGCGAGGAGCCTGTGCCATCAACTCATCGATATTAGCATTTTTCGATACCGCTTCAGTTAAGCCAAAAATATGGCATGTCAACGGTGGGTTTAAGCGATGCAAATAAGTGTCCACAACAACTTCTTCGACCACAGTCGGCCGATCAAGCGTGAACAATGCCCGTTCGCCAAAGCCAGTGCGGGCTGATTCCCAACCGACCATGTGCATTTCGACCCGGTTTGCTTTTACCGTCATCGCCGGATTGCCGTAATGTTCGTTTGAGACATGCGAAATCGTCGCTTTTTCAAACAAATTCGGCCGATTGGGCATTTGCTCGGCCGCTTTTTCGCCAAAAAAGTTAACGCGTGACAAGCCCCCTTCATAATAAATTTCGATGTGGGCTTCAGTCGCCATCGTGGCCGGAATCTCAAAATCATGTTCAGCATCGGGATTGAGCGGCTGGCGAGTGAGCACTTCACTTTTAGCCCCAGTCAACTCATCTTTCAAAATGACTGAAATGGCACGCGCCTGGTTGCCGGTGAACCATTTGGTGCTGGCGGAAATCTTAGACACGGCCGTGCGCTCTTTTAACCCAACCGTGATCCAGTTGTGGGCCAGATGGTTATATTCAAGCAAATTTTGTTCAGCCTGAACGGTGGTTGCGACATGGCGGCCGGTTTCTAGCCCCCAATATTTTTTGCCCATGTGGGTAAAGTCATTGGGACCACATGCTTTAGGCTCGTCGGGCAGAACCATTTCGTGCGGGTTAGTAAAGTCGGAGTCGGAGTAGGCGATGACGAAGGAGGGGATTGGAGTCATAGTGAGAAGTAAAGAGTATGAAGTGAGAAGTGGCCAGTGCTCTAGTCGGCAAAAAACTAACTAGCTGAAATGCTGAAAGCGAAGCGTGCTGACCTGCTAACTTCCTCGATAGGTTGAATAGCCAAATGGGCTTAAAAGCAGAGGGACATGGTAGTGCTGGTCGGTTTTTTCGACTTCGAAAACGACCGGCACGAAGGGGTAAAAGGTGTCGAATCCAGCCGTTTTGCAATAGCGTTCAGTGTAGAACGTCATTTTGTATGTGCCTGGTTCAAGCGAGCCTTCAGCCAGCAGGTCAGCGACCCGGCCGTCGGCGTTGGTGATGCCGCTGGCAAGGGTTTGCCAGTTGTCACCGTTTAGTTTTTCGAGTGTGATTTGTATGCCTGCGGCCGGTTGGCCGAGGGCGGTGTCTAGTACGTGTGTTGTTATTGGACTCATTTATTCTCCGTCATTTGAAATCTATTCGTAGATACCCGCCTCATACACCCAATCTTCGTTATGAACCCTTTGAGGAGAACTTACCCGACGTCACGAATTCAATTTTTATTCTTCGCAAACATTTGCCATGCCATCGGGCGAGTTCCGCCAGCATTTTGAGTGCAATTGGCAGTCGGTTCGGGCGTATCTCGCCCCTAACTGGAAATTTCATTCAGTAACTTATTTAGTCGAATTTCCAAAATTTTCTCTTGCTCACCGGCCGCGATTTTGATCTCATCGGCCGGATCATTGGGCAATCTTGCCTCCAGCAACTCTAACATCTCTTGCGCCGTTTTGCCGGTTGCACACACAATAAAAATGTATCCAAACTTTTCGTAATATGCGTCGTTTCCGGCCGCCAGCCGTTTCAATATTTCTTCAGATGCCTGATTAACTGATGCCTGTTCACTACCAGACCAATCGGCCGTGGTCGCAAACTTCTCACGCAGTTTCGCCAAATCCCCACCGATTTTAGGATGATGGGTAAAAGCTTCAAGATAATCGTCCGTTTGAAGGTCACGATACACCGCTTTGGCTTTTTCGTGCAGGTCGGCCGAGGATATATACGGCCGTTGTGCCAGCATGCCATCGACCCAATCGGTTGCACCACAACAGCGAGCAAATGCCTCTCGCAAATCATTATCAGGTTTAGAATTTAGATTATTCAAGTTTAAGCCCTTGGTCGCGCTTAAACTTGTACCATAGATAACCAGCACCTATTAGATACCAAAAGAAAAAGTCTATCGCACTATTTAAAACATTAAAGGATTCTGTCGGAATAACACCATCGGAGGATAAGGTTATCCGCCTAATAGGCATTGGAAAACCAAGCAAAATGTCATCGCCCCCAAATAGCGAAGACAAAAACGGCCAAACCAAATACCCACATATCACAAACAAAAAAATGGCTACATTCATTTTAGCCAGTGATGGTCTTAGCATCTCTGAGAAATCATTCATAAAAAGTTAACCCTCCACGGCGGGAACAGTCCAACGAAACTTTGAGGGAATCCCACCTACATATTGGGCCAAATTTTCATGCCCCATCGCCTGCCGGACAGCCTGCATTTCACCCAAGTGATACCAATAGTGCCACATTTGGCGCAAAATCAGCGTCCCTAAATTTTCCGAAGACGTACCTGGGCAAATCCACAAGTCATCGGCCGTCAGTTGCTTGTGCACGTTGTTAACGTGCTCTTGAATCGCGTGCCAGGCCGCCAGCATTTCGTCTGAATCAGGTGTGGAAGCGGGTCGGCCGTAGCCACATGCTTTCACAGCCTCGTTTAACACAATCCCCAGCGGTCGTTCCAACCACACCGCCTGATCAAATCCGGCCAAATGGCCCACCATCCAGCCAATGCTATTGGCGTTTCCCAATCGCTTGCCACCCTCTTCGGCCGACAAATCATCATGCCCGATCAACCACTTTTGTTTAGCAAACTGCATCTGTTCAATTAAAGGATGCACGTCACCCGTTTGGGCGAACTCGAAACCATCTGACCATTGTGCCGCTTGCGGAATATCGCCAACATATTGGGGCAAACTTTCATGACCCAACATTTGGCGTATCGCCTGCATTTCCCCCAAGTGATACCAATAGTGCCACGTCTGGCGCAGAATCCACATCGACACAGGTTCGGCCGATTGTTTGCCCCAAATGACTGGAGATTCTGCCAAATCTACATCGGTTAGCCC
>JBLIMP010000319.1:0-5595 GCA_047638855.1 Cellvibrionaceae bacterium
CATCGCAGGCGAGCATATTACGCTCAACAAAATCACGACAATTGCGACAACGCTAGGGGCAAAGAAAGTGGCGAGTCGGGCGTGGGATTTGGTCAACTCCGGCCGGGTTCAGACCCTTCTCGTCACGGACCGAGACGCGGTTGATGCTTGCGGCCGATTTTTAAATGATCATCGTATCTTGGTAGAGCCAGCCTGCGGGGCCGCATTGGCGGCCGTATACGCAGGGTGTGACTTTCTAAAAGACAAGAAAACAATTGGGGTGATTGTTTGTGGCGGGGCCGGAATTACTCAAGCGCAACTCACCCAATGGCAGACAGAGTTTGATCTATGATTGTTATTCTCAACGGATCTGTTGGCGTAGGTAAAAGCAGTACTTCGTGGGAATTAGCCACTCGCTATGACCCATCTTTTATGTTAGATGGTGATTTCCTTGGTGCTGTACATCCCTTTGAAATTTACGATCAAGCTCGGGTTGATTATCTTTATGAAACCTTAAATCATTTAATCCAGTTTCATCAATCAAATGACTACGCGAATTTTGTAGTCAATTATGTATTTGAACACCCTTTTCAGTTAGCTTTGTTAACCGATAGACTCAAAGAATCGGATGATGATATTCATGCGTTTTGGCTCACATGTGATGAGGCGGTGCAGACAAAACGGGTTAAAAGTCGAAAACCTGACCATCAATGGGATTTGAAGCGGTTTGTCGAGTTAAATAGGATTTTGCGGGCAAGCTCAGAAGAGGGGTTTATCGGCCGGAAAATTGACACAACACATCTATCAATTCCAGAGGTGGCCGATACGATTGGGTCGATTATTTCAGGCTGATTTCCATGGCCATTTAACGCAGCTACCCACTTCAGGAAAAAGCACAATATCGGCCGATCCTTTCATCACTAACGTCGTTATCTGCTGATTTTTTAGTTGTGAGCGAGCAAATTCAAGCGTCTTTCCAGTTACTGAGACATCATCAACAAGCAAAACATGTTGTTCCGGTTTCAATTCTGGTGGAATTTCTAAAAGCTTAGGTTGATCATAAAGTGGGGAATTGTCTTCAGCGCGATAGTTGATGTATAGCATCAACAATGGCTTGCCCAACTCATAGGCCACCAAGGAAGCTGGCACGGTCCCGCCGGTTGCGATACCGATGACAACATCCACGTCAGGCAATGATTGCAGCTTTAATCGATTTGCGATTTCAACAAATCCAAGTGGGACTTTTTCATCCATTTCTATTTACTCTCCTCGTGCCCCTTCATCCCGGAAACGCTCTACTTTACCTTGGCTAATCTCAAATCGATCAAAATCACGGGCTACGTACATATTTTTAAAGATGGAGCCTGCCTCTTTACCTATTTGTCGGCCGGTATGTCTGCGCGAAATATGGGTCAAGATCAACGTCTTCACCCCTACTTCTTTGGCAAATCGCGCCCCTTGTGCGGCCGTCAAATGGCCATACGCCTTCGCCATCTCAGCTTCTTCTTCTGTGTAGGTCGCTTCAACTACCAGCGCATCAGCCCCAGCACAAATCTCTTCCAACCCTTTTGTTTCAGCCAAATCACCAATGTGAACGTATTTGGTCCCTTTGATTTCATCGCCTAGCACATCATCTGGCCCAATCATGCGACCGTCGGCTAATGTAATTGTCTCGCCTTGCACTAACTTGGCGCGTTCAGGGCCAAACGGGACATTGAGAGCCTTTGCTTTTTCATCGAGAAACGGCCGACGAGTCTTTTCTTCAAACAGAAATCCATAGCAACCAGGGCCACGATGTTTCACCGGAAAGGCGGTCAGCTTAAACTTCCCATCTTCCACAATCACCATGCCTGGTTTGATTTCGTGCAGCTTAACCTCAGCCGCCGTTCGATTGCCGCGCAAAGCAACGCCAAACACCAAATCACTAACCCGATCTAAAGTCGACTGACTTCCATAGATCTCAAACTGCTCCATGACTTCCCAACGGGCCAACGTTGAGACCAATCCCCCCAAACCCATAATATGGTCGAGGTGGCTGTGAGTAAGCAAAACTTTGTCTAAACGGCGAAAACCAGCGCCAGATTTTAAAATCTGACGCTGAGTACCCTCACCGCAATCGAGTAGAAAGCGATATTGGCGATGATTAATAATGTGAGCAGAAAGACCTCGATACGCAGATGGTGAGGCGGCCGAAGTGCCAAGAAACGTTAGATCAAACATGTATTAGTTTGCGAATTAAGACTGATGAGAAGGATATCAATCGTCAATTAGCTTATTTTCTCTTGACCTTCTTTTTAAATTTCTTAACCATTGTTTTGCCAGCTCGTTTAACCGCTTTATCCATACGGGTAGGATCTAGGCGGCTCACAGCAAAACGCCCTTCATCTACAGACATTGCCATCGCATGATGCACAACAAGATGGCTATTGCGACGCATAAAACTATTGTGATCACCGTCTGGATCAGCTTCACGTGCGGCCTCTATTTTTTCTTTGAGATCACGGATCTCGTCTTGTGGAATAAACGCGCCCACGGTGCTAAACAGCCTTGCAGAGCCAACAGGTAGAATACGCACCAAAATCAAATCACCCTTTTTAGAATTCCCAAATCCGGCCGGGGATTTAGCGATTAGCTCTTCACCCGTAAAAAATTCAGTCAGCTTGAAATGGGCATTCAGTGAATCATAATCGTTGAAAATATAGGCTGAGGGGGCAGCGGTATCTTTCCAGCTATCGACAACCTCTTTCTCTCGGTCGCTTAAATCTTCGCCTTGCTCAGCCACCCATGTTGCAAACAAAGTTGGGGTTTCTGCGTTTGGCGTGTAATCGTGGAAAAACCAGTCGAAGAAGCGGAGTGACTCAGTCATGTCCATCTCATCGGCCGTTTCAATATCATAGTAATTGTCCCAATAGATAGGCAATGCCGCAGCTAGGCTTACAGCAAACCGCTCATCTTGGCTAAAACGAATCATCCGTCGGTTTAAACCACGGGCGGCATTTTCTAACTGTCTTTGTTCTTTTCGGGCGGCTCTAGCCGTTTTGCGGTCAACTTTTTCAATCATAATTTTTGTATTTTGCAGACTACTTTCGATGGATAACTGTTATCAGTTACCCCAATTCTTCTAATATCGGTAAAAGCGCGGATAATGAGTTTATCACGTAATCGGGCGAAGTTCCTTCAAAGCCACGATCCAAGTGTGGCGGATCAATCATAATCCCAATCATGCCAACATTGTGTGCCCCTTGCACATCATGTGCCGGCCGATCGCCTACAAATACACAATCTTCTGGCATCAAGTCTAGCAACCCTAGCATACGCCAGTAAATAGCAGGATGGGGCTTCATGAACCGAGTATCACCCGATGTGATCCTAGCATCTAAATATTTAAGCAAGTCATATGCTTCAAGCTCTGGGTCACGCATCCACATCGGCTGGAATGCATTGGTAATCAAGCCGATTTTATACCCATTTGCCTTTAAATGAGTAAGCACCTCATGGGTATCGGGATAGGGTTCAACACCGGGTGCTGGCTTCCAATCGTAAGCTTTCATAAGCTCTAGCAAATTGATTTGGTCAGCCGGAACACCACATCTTTGCAAAGTTGCTTGTAATGCATCGCCAAAATTTGCACCGGCAAATGTCTTTTTCTTCTCGTCCCACTCAGCTCTCACACATTCCATTGCGATTTGTATCATCTCCTCGGCCGAGGGAAGTTTAAAACCTTGTCCGGTTAAATGATGATGAATTTTTTTATAAGATGGGGCAAAAAGCTCTCGATAAGATACTTGAAGCCCAGACCAGTCGATCAATGTATCATCAAGATCAAAAATAACCGCTTTTATCTTTTTCTCATTCATTTCTGACTATCCTCCTTTGTTATTCCCCAGCAAACCGTTCAAGTAGAAGCACCGCGCCAAACCCGATCACAGCAAGCAGAATCGCACCCCCTATTTCGCTGACCCCATTATCACCAAAGTTTGGCAAGTAGTTATGCTGTTCGATAACCCGCAAATGACCATCGCTGCTCAAAACAAACTCACCGGCCGCATCTCGCATCCAGTTAATATCGATTTTCCATGGCCAAATTTTGCGCAAACTACCTATCATTAGACCGATCAAAACCGCAACGGTCACGTCATTATAATTTTTAAAAAAGTAGCTTAATACCTGAGCAAAAGTCACCAAGCCGATCCCAGCCCCGATTGCTACAAATGCTAACGTGATAATATCACGGTCAGTTACCGCCCCTAAAACCGTCTGATATTTGCCCATCAGTACCAAAATAAATGATCCGGAAATACCGGGCAAAATCATGGCGCAAATAGCGATCATTCCGGACAAAATCAGGAACCACCATGTATTTGGGGTTTCGGCCGGAACACTTCCCACCAAAACATAGGCTCCAATCGCACCCAAAACCAAAGCGATGACAGGCCTGGCCCCCCAACTATTCACCTGCTTTTGGACTGAGATAATTGAGGCGATGACAAGTCCAAAAAAGAAGCTCCACAGGAATACCGGCTGGTTTTCGAGAAGATATTCTAAGATTCCGGCCAAACTCAAAATCGCTATCCCGATTCCAGCCCCGACCGCAACCAAAAACTTCCAATTTAATATTTCAAAAATTTTGGCGATATTAAAAGAAAATAATGCTTGGAATAACTCTTTGCTACCCACTGCTCGAATCGAGTCGATAAGCTCTTGATAGATACCCAAAATAAAAGCCATCGTACCACCCGACACGCCGGGAACAACGTCTGAGGCTCCCATCGCCATTCCTTTGAATACTAGTCCTGCATACTCTTTTAAAGTTCTGTCGTTATTTTTATTCTCTTTATTACCTGACATAATCGTTCCCGTTTACATAAAAAGAGGTTTTGCGGTCTGAATAGCTTGGTAGCGGCCGCAAAACCTCTTTTTTAAAATTTAATAGCTTAAATAATTCTATCGTCCGCGCCGAAAATACCTGATTCTGTAGGGAAGGTCAACTACAGTAAGATGGATGTTTAAAGTTTGCTATTTAGATCAAACTGCTAAAATCTGTACCTTGCTAAGTCTCTCTCTTTTAAGTTACAGACAAGGTTTCTATTCCACGACTATCTCTATGAACCAAACATTTATCATCACCACATCAATCTCAATTATTCTTGCCCTATTCGGATATCTGTTTACATGGTTCAGTAACCGACGCAGTACCCAACAACAAGCCCAACTAGATCGAGTCAATCAGCAACTTTCTAACTTATATGGTCCGCTTTTTGCGCTGGTCGAATCAACAGATATCTCATGGCGGGCTTTTCGCTCAAAGCATCAACCTAATTCAAGATTTTTCTCAAAAATCACTCCTCCTAACGAAGAAGACGTTGTCACTTGGCGTTTGTGGATGCAAACGGTGTTTATGCCGATCAACAGCCAAATGTATGACATTATTCAAGACCATGCGCATCTGCTTATTGAGTCAGATATGCCCAAGTGTTTACTTTTGCTCTTAGCCCATGTTGCATCGTTTAAAGCGGTGATACAACAGTGGGAGCAAGGGGATTTTTCTGAACATGAATCGATGGTTGCTTATCCATCTGAATCATTAGTTGCCTATGTGAATGAATCTTACAAAAA
>JBLIMP010000320.1:0-5589 GCA_047638855.1 Cellvibrionaceae bacterium
TTGAGAGTTTGGGTGTGATCATCGAATGATTATTGAGCTGGATATCGCCACAATATCGGCCGGACTATCGCTTACCAGTAGCCGATTATTCGGTGGGTACACATCATATAGCCCCATCAGCAACGTATAGCTCCCGGCCGGGGTTCCGGCTGGAATCAGTAGACCATGTTGGTCCAAAATCGTCTCCCCCATCTGCCAGCCGTCTGTTGGTTTTAAGTTCCCCACCGGTTCCGCGTCTCGCTGTGCCACAAGTTGTCCATTTTCATTTAATAGATGAATAAACACCTTGTACCGGCCGTCTATCTCTCGTAACGCCTCCCACTCAAACGCCAAGCCAATTACATCTCCCGGCCTGAAATCTGCCCCACTTACTTCGACCCAGTTCAACTCCACTCCGCTTCCAGTGATCGAATCAGGGTGAAAAAACTCTTGATTTACTTCTAAGTCCGGCCGATTTGTTTCGCTGGGTAGAAAATCACCCAAAACCCCATACGTTACCAGCCGAACATCGCCGTACCATCCATCGGTTGATTTAAACGCCTGCTCATCAAGTGTACGTTCCACCATACGGTTCGGATCGAACCCTTCAAAGCCCCAAAATAGCACATACACAAAATCGTGGGTGGCTAACACCGCTTCAACCTCTTGCTTAATCTCTGCATCCGGCCGGCGGCTTTTCGGCAATGGGTAAAGCGTTTGAGCCTCGTCTTCACCCGCATACCAGCTAAATACTTCCCACTGGTTCGGCGCATTCAGAATGACGGCCGCATTCGGCCGGTTTTCTTGTTTGATCAGGGTTGCAATCCCTCTGTAATCATCTCTGAATGTTTCAGGATTGGTGTATAACATCCTGACTTCGCGAGCTAAAAGCAAAGCGATTCCGATTGAGATCGGCAAAATACTCCTCTTCGCGGCTTGAATCACCAAGCTCTTAATCCTTTCAAGCCCCATCATCACAACAAGCCACAAAGCCGGAACAACAACGGTCAGAAATTTTCGGTAGTTTTCGTCAGTTGCCCCCACCACAAGCATGAGCAAGATAGGAACAAACAGCCAGATCAATGCCGCTATTCCGTCAAAACGATGTTTCTGAGTAGCTTGAAAGATGGAAGCCACTAATCCAATGATGAACAAGGCTATAAAAAGGGTATATACCCAGCCACTCAAGCCCAATCTTGCAAACGGACCGCCCACAAGCCACAACCCGGTTTCAAACAAAAAATCGGCCGCTCCTGCGCTCCCAACGTCCCGGGTTGACGACCCTGTTTTTAAAAAGATGGGTAGCCACGGGGCGTAGACGATCAGTGCCATCAAAACGGCTATCAGCCACGGCCAGCTTTTATTAAAAATCGTCTGCAAGGTTGGAACGCGACCTGCTTGCGAAGCCACAAGCAATAACACAATAATCCCTTGTGCCACCAGCACGGCCGGATAAACATAATGTGTATACAAACCTAGAATGGTTAGAATTGAAAAAGCGATCACCGATAGACGAAAGCGTGAAACTGGCTGTTTATATCTGGCTCCTAATCCTTGCAACAAAACAAGCATTGAAACCGTCGAAATCGCGCCTAACAGCGCATACATACGGGCTTCCTGGCTGTAATAAATCAACGGCGGGGAAACCGCTACCAATAATCCTACGGCAATAACTCCATGTCGGGAAAGCCACATGCGGCCAATCGCGATTGTGGCCGCCACCTGAATCACCCCAGCCACGGCCGAAATCAAGCGCAATGCCAAATCGCTTTGCCCCGCCAACGGCCACCATCCTCGCAACAGCAAATAATACAACGGCGGATGCACATCACTCGCCGTTCCCTCAAGAATCAAGGCCACACTCCGGCTGCTCAAGCTGGCACTATTGCCCTCATCATTCCAAAACGATTGGTTGTCTATGCGATAAACACGTGCGCCAAAAGCCAGTAGAAGAACGACGATGAGCCACCATTTTGTGGCAACATTCTTAGCTTTGCTCACGTCGCCGCCCCCAATCTAAAAATAGCCAAAATAGAAGCCCGCCACCCACCAAGGCAAACCAACGGCGACTTGCCTGCCAGGCAAAGAATAGCCAACTGGGTGACCCAGCGGCCGGGATATTCTGCAACCCATCCACCAAAGCATCATAAACCGGTAACGGCATAAAATCAGGGTCCATCAGCCGAAAATAAAACTTCGCTTGGCTCCGATCTTCTCCAGCCTCTTTAAAGAACCAGTACGCCCCCACTTCAACCCATGGCCACTCTGTCTGAATACGTTCAAACGCTTCAACGCTGTATTTCGCCTGCTCAGCTTCGCTCACCTGTCCAAAATTCTGCGCCATGCCGTCTGGCACAACGTTCCAACCCAATTCACTAATCCAAATCGGTTTGTGGCCGTCTCCGTGGGTAACCATCACATCTCGCAGGTAAAGATTATGCGGGTAGTTGATGACGGTCGGCCGTAGTCGTTGATCGGTTGCCCCTGAAAACAATCCATATCCTTGAACAGATAAGGCATCAAAACAGTCGCCACCACCAGAAGCGTAAATCCGTTCTAAATAGACAAGATCATTCAAATCACGATAATTTAAGGCAACTGTCGGCGCCATCGTACCAGATAGAATAATCGCATCGGGATCAGCCGCCTTTGCCCGCTTATATCCTTCACACATCAACAGCGAAAACGCTTCAGGATTCACCCCTTGCTCGCCCCATTCTGGATAGATATTCGGCTCGTTCCATAGCTGATAGTAGCGAATACGCCCTTTATAGCGGGTAACAACCGCTTCAACATAATCCCCGTAATCGGTCAGATTGTCAGGTGGAGCCAGTGTGCCAACTGTGTTGGTTAATGCACGGCTCCAAGCAGGAGGGTTGTCGAGCCGTGCGAGAATTTCAATCTCATTTGCTTCGGCTAAATCAACGATGTTGTCATATTTTAACCAGGCATCAATCCCATCTGGATAGACGTTGAGATTGCGTTTGTCCACAAAGTCCCCTTTTTCGGCGATTTCAATATCTTCCCACACAAATTGCTGGCGAATCAGCCGGAATCCGGCCGTGTGTACTTTTTGCAAACTTTCATCACGTACTTCAGGCAAGGCTTCGATCTGTAAAAAGGTGTTCACACCAAAAGCGGTTTCAATTCCGGTAGGTTGTACGGCAAATGGGGCTAATTTCGGGGCCGGCCGGATCGCAGTATAAAACCACTGTAGCATACCCCGTGCTTGAGCAAGCACATTCTCTTCCCCTGTCACTTGATATGGAGAGAGAGAGGGTGGCATTAGCCCAATGGCGCAGGCTAAAAGTGCGATCCAAAATAGTTGATGGCGAGAAATCATAGGCGCGAATTATAGCAGGGTGGGGGTGCTTAAGAGCAAAACGTAGGAAAAACGCTGAGAGGGCATCTGAAGTCTACTATTCGTCTGTTTCAAGAATTTGGTTAAACAGCCAGGCTGCAATCACACCCGGCCATCCACACACAAAAGTGATCAGAATCCATCCGCTGGCACCCCAATCTGGAAGATAGTTTGTGCCAGGCATTTCGGCTAAAAACCAAATGTACCCAATTAGACTAGAGATTAGCCCCCATAGGATTTTTCGCAATCGGCCGCCAAACGACCGGTTTTCAGACCGGCTTAAACTGCCCAGCCATCCAATACCGAAAAGCCCAACGAGCAAACTCCCTAATGTTTGAAGTTCGGTTAAAGTGATATTAATCTGTGGCTCTTCATATACAACTTCAGGAATCGGGGTTTGAGTGGGTACTTTAGTAGCAGTGACAGTTGGGATCTCGGTAGGGGTATCAGTAGGCGATGGGGTCTGAGTCAGGGTTGCGGCCGGGGTAGGAGTAATCACAACAACTTGAACACTTTCATTTTCAATAATGGCAATATCAACTTCTTGAGACACAATTGCATCCCCAGAAGAAGCTCGCAACCGAAACTGCCCCGTCCGATCTGCCAAAATATAGTCAAAACCTGCCTGGCCATCAACGGTGAAAACTTCAGCTATCACGCTATAAAATCCCTGCACACGGTCTTCTTGGGTAAACTGAACAATCGTTCCGTCTGGGACAGGATTTCCGTTATAGTCCAAGATTACACCGGTCCTTAGCTGAATCGTATCGCCAGGGACCAGCTCTGGTAGCCCAAAATCACCTAAATCCGGCAGCTCTTCAAGAAAAAGCTCAATAATCTGTAAGGGTCTAGGATCGGTTATATGGTCTAAATCATACCCAACCGAATCAATTGTTAGGGGGGAAGCACCACGCGGTATTAGGTCACGAAACAGGACTCTAGCAGCGGTATCTATAAAGGCTTCGCCAATACTATAAAGGGCATAGTAGGCGGTTAGGCGGCTTGTATCTGTTGCGTCAAGATCCAGAGGGTAACCCAATGCAAAAACGGTAACAACACGATCAGACAAGACTTCCGGCCGTTCGGTCAAAATGCGATTTAATGCATTCGAAGAAGGAATATCTTCACGCACCCCTTGCGGAGCAAAAACGACCCAATCTGCCAAAGCAAGAGCATCCTGCACTTGAATATTCACAGGCAGCAGCGCCTGCACAGTTGCTTCTTGTGTCACAGTTGCCGTTTCCGGGGTTCCTACAATGATGGGAAGCGATGAATCAAGGTATGCCTCTAGATCCTCAAAAGAAAAACTGAGTATCTGGGCACCCTCAACCTGATTACTTCCATCCGGCCCATAAAGTCTTAAAATTCTATCTTCTAAATCCTCATGGCCTGGCTGTTCTTGACTCTCACAACTGCTGCATTGCCTGATCGAGCGAGAGTCTGTGAAGATAACGAGCGTATCTTGCCCATCGGGAGGGCCAGGCAAAGGTTCTGGATTGTCTTCAAATCTAGGTGACAGTTGAGTGGCTGCTTGTCGAGCGATCTCAGTCATATCACTGGCGTAAATGCCAACGTTGTTTTCGGCCGAAACCTCGTCAATGAGAATATTGGTCAATGAGAGGTCACCACTATATAAGCGTAATTTGGTTTGCAGAACTCGTAAGGCAGCTTCATCTACTCGCAGCTTAAAGGTCGAATCATTCGCATACTGTTCATTGAACCATTCAATCGTATCACGAGTCTTATCAATCTCAGTTGCCCCATCCTCAGTTGAAAACCCGGCGGCATTAGCTGAAAATCCCTCGATAAATAACAAGTCGTTGCCAGCTAAAAGCGAGTCGCGAGCTACCCTACGATGTGGAAATTCATTGTCATTGGTCGCATAGAATTGTCGAATTGCAGGTGCACCTAGCGCACCCGAAACAAGTAATCCTCCGGCCGCACGCCAATCAGCAAGTGGCTCAAGCTGGAGTAAAGTTTCTATCGCCTGAGAATCAAAACTAAAGGGGGCTGAACGTGAATCAATATTTCCTTGAAACCCTTGATAACGCAAATGAGCGGTCATAAAACCGTCTACGGTTCGAGAAAGATTCACATGTTCCGCTACTTGCATAAACGGTAGCAAACTCCCTTTTTGCATCTCTGATAATGTAGTCCGAATTGTAGCAATCTCGCTATTTAATGGACGATCACTGCTCCCATTACCAGGGAAGTTGCCTCCAATCACGGCAATACGGCCGTTGCTGCCA
>JBLIMP010000321.1:0-5538 GCA_047638855.1 Cellvibrionaceae bacterium
CGAGAGCGAAAGTAGAAGTGCGCAAAGTTGCCTTTGAACCCCCAACGGGGACAATTGAGAACTAAATAAATTCTATTGATCTGGATCGGTCGGCGTTGTACATATAACTCACCCTTTCAATCCTTATCCTCCCACTCCACATTATTCCCTTATGAAGATTGTTCTTGATGCAATGGGCAGTGAAAACATGCCAGCGGCCGATGTGGCTGGAGCCATTGAAGCCGCTCGCTTATACCCTGACGATGAGATTGTTTTAGTCGGCCGTCAGCCCTTAATTGAAGCGGAACTTGCTAAACATAATACGGCCGGGTTAAACCTAACCGTGGTTCATGCAGAGGAGCTGATCGAGATGACTGATAAACCGCGCGCTATTGTGCGTGGGAAACCGAACTCATCAATGCATGTAGGCTTAAATCTTGTTAAAGATGGTACTGCAGATGCTTTTGTATCAATGGGGAACACAGGCTGTACGCTAGCGGTGTCAATGTTGGCAACGCTCAAACGTATTCCTGGGGTAAAACGACCCGCTATTGGAGCGATTTTTCCTCTTCCGTCCCGCCCTATCTTGCTCGATAACGGGGCCAATGCGGATTGCCAGCCAGAGCATCTGTACCAATTTGGTATCATGGGCAGCATTTACGCTAGCTGTGTCACCGGCAATGCAAACCCCACAATTGGCTTGGTGTCGAATGGGGAAGAGGAAGGCAAAGGGAACGAATTGGTAAAAGAAGCAAGCATACTTTTATCACAAAGCACGCTTAATTTTGTAGGGAATATCGAGCCGAAAGATTTTATGTCGGGGAAGATTGATGTTGCTATTGCAGATGGTTTTGTGGGAAATATTATGCTTAAGACGGCCGAGGCCACTGCAAAAACATTAACCAACCTAATTCGCACCGAGATTCAAGCTGGTGTGTTAACAACTTTGGGAGGGCTGCTCGCCCGGCCGGCACTGAAACGGGTTGGAACTATGCTTGATCCTGATGAAGTTGGGGGGGCACCTTTATTGGGTGTGAATGGTGTTGTGATTATCGGTCATGGCAGTTCGGGAAGTAAAGCGATATGCAATGCGATTGGTCAAGCACGTAAAGCGGTTGAGTCTGGTGTCGTTGAGGCTATCCGTAAAGGGATAAAATCAAGTTAAGGTCATCACGGTCTAAGCGTAACTGTGATACCCTTAAATATTTACGATTGTTGGTTTACGATTATTGATTCAGCAAATGGGCATAATCATAAATCCCAAATTTTAAATCGTAACCCCTTCTGAGGATTAATGGAGAAGAATTATACTGATCATCGAGGGGAACCTCGCGTAGTCATCACGGGGATGGGAGCTGTTACCCCTATCGGTAATACGACGGCGGAAGCTTGGGAGAGCCTTATGGTCGGCCGTTCTGGCATTTCAACGATTAAGCATTTTGACGTATCTGATCTTCCCTGCAAGATTGCAGGCATGGTCAAAGATTTCGATGTTAAAAAGTTTGTTAAGCCGAAAGAAGCGCGTCGTATGGCGCGAGTTTCACATCTAGCTTTGGCAGCGGCTACTGAAGCGATAGCGGATGCTGGGTATGTGCCTTACTCTGAAGACGATGACGAGCGGAGTGGTGTACTGGTTGGAACGGCGATTGGAGGTTTCCAGTTTGGGATAGAAAGTATGGAAACCTATCGGGCCAAAGGGCTTTCAAAAGTTTCACCTTATGCAATTGTAGGTGCATTGCCGAATATGGTCAGCCATTTTGTCAGCGCATTGGCCAAAGCCAGGGGGCCAATAAATACTGTTTCAACGGCATGTGCCACAGGCACACAGGCGATTGGAGAAGCGGTTGATTTAATTAAGCGGGGGCGGGCGGATCGTATGATTGCTGGTGGGGCTGATAGTTTGGTACATCCGGCCACACTAGCTGGTTTTGCAGCGATGCGCGGGCTGTGCATTAGTCATAATGATGATCCCGGCCGGGCTTGCCGACCCTTTACGCTTAACCGCAATGGCTTTATTGTCAGTGAAGGGGCCGGCGTTGTCATTCTCGAAAAAATGTCAGACGCGATTGCCCGTGGTGCAAAAATCTATGCAGAAGTATTAGGCCATGCGTCTAGCTCTGATGCGTATCATATTGCTGAGCCTGATCCTGACGGGAAAGGGGCTGTACGAGCAATGAAATGGGCGATAGCTGATAGCCATTTAACCCCAAGGCAGATTGGCTACATTAACGCACATGGATCATCGACTCCATTTAATGACCGCTCTGAAACAGTGGCGATCAAAAAGATGTTTGGAGAATATGCCTATGACTTGCCGATTAGCAGCACAAAAGCTTTAACCGGCCACTCGTTGGGTGCGGCCGGTGCGATTGAAGCGATTTTTACCGCTCTAGCAATTCATAAAAAGATTCTTCCACCTACTTGGAATTATGATGTGGCTGACCCCGATTGCGATTTAGACTATATCCCCAACAAGCCACGCCACATCACTGTCGATTATGCGATGTCTAATTCATTTGGATTGGGTGGGCAAAATGCGTGTCTTGTTCTTGGACGAGCATAAAGCACATGAATTGTGAGGGCTATGCCAGAACCCATAATTCATCCACAAATGACATGTTAACTCAGGATTTTGATATCACTCTGCATCAATTGTAATTTCCTTCGCACCTTGTGTGCCCTGTAGCTAGAATACACTTATGAGAATTTTAACCAACGAAAAATATGTCGCTTCCCGTAAAAAGATCGGTTCTATCTTTAGTTTTGCCGGAATCGGTGTGTTATTAGGTGGCTTTGTCCTGACGTTTACGGCCGAGGAAGGCTCTACGCTTTCTTATTTATCGCTGTTTAGCTTACCCTTGGGCTGGATTTTGTCACAAGTAGGGCTTTATTTTGCGAATCGACTGATCAAGAAACCGATTGTGCATGAATCGATTGATGAAGGGTTACGTAAGCTGGGTAATGTGGGGAATAATTTCCACCTGTATCACTATATTTTTCCGGTCAACCATCTCGTCTTAACACCAAATGGGGTGATGGCAATTGTCGCCAAATATCAATCAGGCTCTATCACGGCCGATGGCGTTAGCTGGAAACAAAAGATTGGTATTTTTCAACGATTCTTTGGACAACAAACACTGGGTAATCCGGCTCTTGAATGCGACAACCAAGTCAAGCAGATTGCAAAATGGATTAGTCACAATGTGCCTGAGCTGGCAGAACAAGAGTTACCAATCGCATCGGTGGTTGTGTTTACAGCCAATGATGTTGAACTCGATGTCACAAAATCTGACATTCCGGCCGTACATCACACTAAACTGAAAGGGTTCTGGAAACAGCGGAAACAAGACCAACCCATGAATGAAGAGCATTTTAGCCTGTTGCTCAAAGCCTTTGATGCCGAAGCTGAAAAATGTGGTGCTCTTGACGAAGAGTAGATAAATACCCAAAACATCGGTAGCGTAAGTTTGCATCACTTAAGCGTTCAGCTACAATGATTTTAATGCTTAGAATAAATTTATTTTGTTTACAAACTATTATTTGTTTATTTACAAAATATTAATCGTTGTCTGCATACTTATTTTGTAACTAGCCAGCACCTGTTTGTAGTAATGGCTTCAGCCGTTGTTTTTTCGGTTAAAGCGGCTCAAGTTGCTACTACAAACTTAACTTTGTTAGGCTGCTGAACAATTACCTCATTTTTATTAATCATTTAAATCAAAATTTTCTATGTCTGGAATAATCACACGCGGTGCGCTTGACGCTGAGCTAAAAAAACTAAACGAAAATATAACCCGACTTACGAGTATGGTGCATGATGCTCTTTCTGCAGCGATGGATGGCTTAGAAAAACAGGATTACCAAAAAGCGCGAAATGTTGTAGATGGTGATCATGCAATTAACCAGCTACGCTATGTTATTGAACAAGATTGTTTGCGTGTATTAGCCATCCAGCAACCACAAGCGTCTGATTTACGCCGTGTCGTTGTTATTACGCATCTAGCAACCGAGCTTGAGCGCATAGGGGATCATGCCTCTGGGATAAGCCGTTTACAACTGCGCATGGTGGAAGAAGGCGTTGCACAGATTGACTCACTTCATCAGTTGCCTAAAATGGGGCGCAGGGTCGAAAAGATGATTAAGGAGTCGATGCAAGCCTATTTGACAGAAGATATCGCATTGGCAAACAAGGTAATTAACCGAGATGACAAGGTTGATCGGCAATACGGCCGTTTTTCTTCAATTATGTTTGAAGCTATGAATAGTGCGGATGTAGAAGCTGAGGTTCGTGTTCCTACCTATCTTTTGTGGATGGCTCATAATCTTGAGCGCATGGGTGATCGTGTGACTAATATTTGCGAGCGTATTATCTTTATGATTAGTGGGGAATGGACAGAGGCCGATTAAAGTCTATAAAAGTTAGCACATAAGCTATGGCGAATCGGAATGTCAACACTACTTAGATTGTTCAAAACGGCCGGTCACAATTAGATCGGAACCGCACGGTATAGTCTGCATGTCAATTAAGCGAGGGAGATTCTGCCACCTAGTTTGATTGAATGAATGTACAGCACTATATCCACCAACAAAGACGGGTGCAATGGTAATGATGGCTTGGTTAGCAACCTGAGCATTTAAAAAGCTGGTTATGACTCGGCCCCCTCCTTCTACCATTACGCTTCGGACCCCCATCTTTCCTAATTGAATCAAAAGAGGTTTTAATGCAATTGCCCCTGTTTCCGTTGCGGGCAGACATAAAACTTCGGCCTTTAAATTTTGGTTATCTCTTGGTTCTTGGGTAGCGAAGGCGGTTGTGGCGATAATTGGACATGCAGAATAAGTAAACAAACGACTATCGGCCGGGATTCTCAAACGACTATCAAGCACAATGGGTCTAGGTTGCTGACAATCTTTACTCACCCCTAAGCGAGCTGTTAAGCTTGGATTGTCTGCTAAGACAGTCCCAATTCCTACTAAAATCCCTTCATGCCGTGACCGCAACTGATGGGTCATTATCAAAGAATCAGGACAGCTAATAGGTGAAGAAGCCCCCTGTTTTAAAGTGAGCGAACCATCTAAACTTTGTGCCCAAGAAAGCGTTACATAAGGTCGGCCGGTGTTTGCATGCCACCTGTTAATTTCATTTTGATTGTATAGTTGTTCCACCATAAAAAGTTATCGAAAGTCTTAAACCTTGGCTTGAGTAAAGAGATACTACTAGAAAAAATTCAGCTTTGACCATTTTTGCTAGAAATCATTGAACCGTATAGCGAAAAGATTATACATAGTTCATAAGCAATAAGTACATCGTCCCAGAAATAATCATAACTTTTGGACGCACTTCCTAACCCAGCTTCGACAGGACGTTCGGCGAGCCCAGTCGAACGCTTGTCGAAGGGGCGATGGTTAAATGGCAACAAGTTACAAACGCTTCTGGGACGATGTAATAAGTACGTTCGGAATATTAAAACGGATTCAAATCAATAGCATTTTGATTTGGCAATTTTCACAAGGTGTTTAATTATCTTCTGTTATCTTCTGAGTGAAGGTTAACCTATC
>JBLIMP010000322.1:0-5531 GCA_047638855.1 Cellvibrionaceae bacterium
AAAATTTCCAAGTACGATTCCTTTTAGTTGAATTGGGGGCAAAATTTAGCTCTCTTTAGTTGGCCCAATGCCACATTTACCCTTTCCGAAACGCTTCCAGCTTTTCCAGTGTGTCTACCAAAATCATTTGCCATTCACGGGTAGGCAACGTGGCATCAGACCAAATGCCCGTGCGACTAACCCGAACATGCTGACCAATAAACCCCTGCATTCGCTCTCGATTCATCGCCATTAAGCGGGGCATTTGCAGCCGTATTTGACTATGTTCGGTTGAAATCGAAGAAACTCCAGCCCGCAGTGCCAGATTTTTGATACGCAATTGATAAAGCAGATTTTCTACCGGATCAGGAATCGGCCCAAAGCGATCTGTTAGTTCCGCCACCATCCCATCCACAGATTCTAAATCAACCAATACCGCCATGCGCCGGTATAAGCGTAAGCGCAACGCCGGATCAGGTACATAGTCTGGCGGGATGTAAGTCGGCAAGGGTAGGTCGATCAGAGTTGTGTCAGGCAGTTCCATCTCAATTGTTTGGCCTTCTTTGGCAGCTTTACGCACTTGAATGGCACGAGCCAACATACGGGTGTACAGGTCATAACCTATGACAGCGATATGACCGCTCTGATTGCCACCCAATACATCACCGGCCCCACGAATCTCAAGGTCACGCATAGCAATGGTATAACCGGCCCCTAATTCAGTTGCCTCAGAGATTGTTTCAAGCCGCGCCATCGCCTCTTTTGTGAGCCCTTTCCATTTATCATGAAAGAAATAAGAATAGGCTCGATGAGCACCTCGGCCGACCCGGCCGCGTAACTGGTAGAGTTGAGCCAAGCCAAACATATTCGCTCGATTCACAATCATCGTGTTTGCGTTTGGAATATCTAATCCACTCTCAATAATCGTCGTCGAGAGTAAAACATCGACCCTGCCTGCCGCAAATTCTGCCATCACGGATTCAAGCGCACGCTCACCCATCTGCCCATGACCAATACTGATTATCGCCTCTGGGACCAGTTTTTCTAAATTCTGGCGTACCGTTTCAATCGTTTGAACACGATTATGTACAAAGAAAATTTGACCACCACGGTCAATTTCACGCAGAATCGCTCGACGTACTAGCTGATCATCCATCTCGCCCACATAGGTTTGTACCGGCAGGCGTTCGGCCGGGGCTGTGGCGATTAGACTGATGTCACGCAGACCGGTTAACGCCATGTGCATTGTTCGTGGAATCGGAGTCGCTGTCATCGTCAGAACATCAACTTCAGTACGCAGTTGCTTTAACCTTTCTTTGTGTCCAACACCAAAACGCTGCTCTTCATCGATGATGACTAATCCTAAGTTTTTAAAGCTTACATCGTTTGACACCAAACGATGGGTCCCGATGACAATATCAACGGAGCCATCTTTTAACCCTTTGATCGTTGCATCTTGCTGGGTTTGGGTACGAAAACGAGAAAGCATACTCACTTTAAAAGGGAAAGGTTCCATCCGTTCAGAAAAGGTGTTGAAATGCTGCTGGGCTAAAACAGTTGTAGGTACCAGTATCGCGACTTGGCGATTATCAGATGCCGCTTTAAATGCCGCACGCAAAGCGACCTCTGTTTTGCCGTACCCGACATCACCACAAATCAGGCGATCCATCGGCCGGGCTTTTTCCATATCGTCTTTAATCGCCGAAATCGCGTCAAGCTGATCTTCCGTCTCTTGATATGGAAATGCCGCTTCCATTTCAATTTGCCAATCAGAATCTTCTGCAAATGCATGGCCGCTAATCCCTTCACGAGCCGCGTAAAGCTCCAATAATTCATCGGCCATTTCATCGATATCACGTTGTGCCTTCTTCTTTGACGCGCTCCAACGCTTGTCACCTAGGCGGTTGAGTTTTGGGGCAAAATCTTCAGAACCGATCCATTTACTCATCCGGTCTGCATGATGAACCGGGACATATAGGATGTCATTGTTTGAATATTCTGTTTTCAAATATTCTCGATCCGCTCCACCAATTGAACGCACCACCATACCCAAAAAGCGGCCGATGCCGTACTCGCTATGGACGATGTAATCTCCTGCTACAAGATCAGAAAACATCGATTCAGGCGCATAACTCCGTTTGCGGTTAAAGCGGCGAGGTGCAGGCCGGTTCCAACCAAAAATCTCTGCGTCAGTCAGTAAATTGAGCACAATGGTGTCTGACTCGTGATCTTCAAGTGTAAATCCTTCAGATAAAGTTGTGTTTACAAACGAGATTTGAGCCATCGAAGGGTCAGCGGCTGACGCAGCTTCTGTCTTTCTATCTAATGGCACTCCCGTCAAACTGGATGGCGGCGGGGGTGCTAAATCTTCTGAGGGGGGTAGTTCAAAATTTGAGATTGGGGATGATGGACTATAACTATCCACATCATCTTCATCGTCGGCAGCATCACGCTCGGTTAAGCGATCATTAATTTGGACACCGCCCGAACGCCACATGCTCTCAAGTCGATCAGACTGACGGCTGAGTACCACAGTGGGCTCATGCGCACGAAAGGCGTGCTGAAGTTGAAACATGAGTGGCTTCATTTGACCCCCATAACGAGGGCCGGGTTGAAAAGCGGCCGCCAGATCGGTCTGGGGCAAATTATTCTCACGCTCTTCTGGCGGAACATGGTCGCCTAGCACAATCACCCGATTCTCAGTTAGGTAGGGGATAATTTCTTGCCATAAAAAGAGCGGGCTTCGATAGCCGGTTGGTAAGCTTTCCTGCTCACCTTCTAGCTGTTCCGCCTGCTGGTGCAGCTCATTGATTGTTTGCTGATAGGTCACCCAATTGTCAACAAAAACCAATGCGTTCTTAGGCAGATAATGAAGCAAACTGTCAGGACGTTGATAAATCAGTGGCAGATAAAACTCAAGATGCGGATTGGGCAGTCCGGCCGCAATATCTTCGATATCATCCTGCCACGCTGGCAAGTCGTCTGGTTTAGGAGGTGCATCAAACTGGAAGGTCATACCCAACTCTTTGCCGTCGGCCGGTATCGCTTCACGGGCCGGAGGGATCACAGCTCGGTCGGGGTTTTCGCCGGTTGCCCTTTGCGATGCAGGATCAAACCAGCGTAGAGTATCGATTTCATCGCCAAAAAATTCAACACGAAGTGGAAATTCACTCCCTCCAGCAGGAAATATATCTAAAATACCACCACGGCGACTATATTGCCCTGGCCGTTCAACCACAGTCGCCTTTTCATATCCAACAGATATCCAATCTGCTTCAAGTTTGTTTAAGTCAACTATTTGCCCCAATCGCAACACCTTAATCGTTTTAATAAAATTGCGTTTGGGCAACGTCTGCTGCAGCAAAGCACGAACCGAGGCGACAACAACTTGCTGTTTAGCCGGTTTTGGCAAGATGGGCGTTTGCCCGCCCAACATCCGCGTTAAAACGGTTAAACGTCCTTGCCGACAATTGTCTCCCCAAGGAGCACGGTCAAACGGCAATGGCGAAGGCTCTGGGAAGCGCATCACATCAAACTCGTCCCCTAACCACGTTGTTAGCTCTTGCGTCAAGATCGGCACGTTTTCAATTCGGCCGGTCAAAACCACAACCGGCCCATCATGCTCGGCCGCTAATGCGGCTACTACCGGCACATGTCCCGCTTTTGGTAGCCCAAGAGGGAATATATCCCCACGTTCTGCTAAATCGCTTTGCAAAGCGGGCCACGCTGAAAGCGATCTTACTTTTGATAGGATATCTAAAAAATTCATAGGCTATTACTAATGACTGAACCGTTATGGCGGGACATCGATAAAGTGACCCCATCACGCACAATGGTTTCGATGGCAGATATGGTTCGGTCAAGCATAAGATCTACAATTTCGACATCCTGCTTACTAAAGTCTTGAAGCACATGGGCTATAACGGGCATTTTTCCTTGTGGCCGGCCGATTCCAAGCCGAATGCGAGGGAAATCTGAGCCGATATGATTAATAATCGACTTCATTCCATTATGTCCCCCAGCACTCCCCTTTTCGCGAACTCTAACCACGCCAAATTCAAGGTCAAGTTCATCGTAAACGACAATAACTTTCTCAGGCGCAACTTTATAGAATTTAGAAAGAGGACCAACCGCATCCCCGCTGTTGTTCATGAAAGTTTGAGGTTTGACTAAAATAATTTTATGCTCACCCAAACGAAAATCGCCGGTCATCGCTTTATCTTTAAAACGGCCGGTTTGTGTGTGATGCGCCTGGGCTAAGCGATCTATCGCCATAAAGCCTATATTGTGTCGATTAGCGGCATATTCGCGGCCGGGATTGCCTAATCCAACAACGAGGTAGGTTTCGCCAATAACTGAACCGTTGTTGGAAGATGATGCATCATCTCGGCTAAAAAATCGATCAAGGAAATTCATAAAACAAGATTGTCCGAACTATGTGGGGGCTGATTAGCAAAGCAACTTGGAATAATAACATAAGCTGGACCGCAAGTGCATAAGAATAAAAAATATACAGGGCCGAATGCTGATTCTTCCATTTTATGAACAGCAAACTCATATTAAATGCATAGTTGATAAATCTGGTTGCAATCGTTACACCCTATCGGCATAATCCAAATCAGGTTGCACTGTGCAATTCCTCAAATCCAAAACAGGTCGATTTTCATGAAATTATCAGTCTCTCCCTTTCTTTTCCTTTTATATGCAGGCGGCTTTAGCTTGGCATTAGTTAGCTGTACACCACCACCTCCGGTGGAAGATCTAAACACAATTCAAGTTCAGCCTCTAAATTCTAACGAACTAAGCCAATCTCTCAAAGAACCCACCCCTTTCACTATTGAATCGTCTTTAGTGGAAGCTGGGGATACGATTGAATTGATTTCCTCAGAGCCAGGAGCGGATATTCAGGTCAAAGAGGCCGGTGTAGAGCCAGTGAAAGCTATTGAGCAACAAGAAGTAGCAGACACAAACGAAACATATAACAATATTCCGGTTGGTTTTACTGACAGCGGTCACGCTTATATCGGTAATCTTGATGCTCCCGTTGTGATCGAGGAATATTCAGACTATCAATGTCCGTTTTGTGCTCGTTTTGTAACCAATACGATGTCAGAGATGAAAAACGATGCGATTGCCAATGGCAAAGCGGTTATTATATTTTATGATTATCCGCTTGAATTTCATCCACAAGCGATTGCGGCCGCCAACGCCGCACGCTGTGCAGGCGAAAGCGGAGCAGCCAACTATTGGGCCATGCACGATATTTTATTTGAAGATGTCGACTCTTGGGCGATAAACAACCCCGATCCTGTTCTTATCGGGTATGGCGAATCGCTTAATCTCGATGATGATTTCGCTAGCTGTATTCAAGAAAATCGGCATCAAGAAGCGATTCAAGCTGATATTTCAACCGGGTTTTCCAAAGGAGTATCGGGCACACCTTCTTTCTTTCTAAATGGAGAATTACTTGTGGGTGCGCAACCGATTCAGGTTTTCAATCAAGCGATAGACGTGATGGCCGAGGGCGGTTCATTGCCTCAAGAACCGGCACA
>JBLIMP010000323.1:0-5508 GCA_047638855.1 Cellvibrionaceae bacterium
AGCGGCCAATACCAATAAAAAATAATTGTATCTTCAGGAATTGGCTCATCCGGAATATACCCATTTGTGCGGACACCGGCTTCTAGTAATTGGCTTTCAATTGAGCCGTAAGTAGAGGCGAATTCGGCCGTCCAGTACCAAACATTGGGCGCATTGTAATTGGTTGTCTGTGCCACACCGACTTGGTTCGCTAGCGGATTCAGCAGAATAGCCCGATGTGGTGGGCTGTTTAACCAAAAATAAACCGCTTCAGGTGGGGTACGGAACCCCCAGGCTGTTGTTTCGCCAGCATAGCCACCTTCGCGGAAACCGACCCGAGCGACACGTTCATAAGGATGCGTTCCGTCTGATCCGGTATGGCCGGTATATTTAAAGATAGCCATATCGTTTGTGTGTTGCTTAGCCGCCACGCTGAGCGATGGAATTAAACTAACCGGACCCAGTCCAGCCTGTCGACGGGCTTCGTTGATGTACCAGTACAATTGCATAGGCAGAGTTGAATCGGCAATTTCAGGATTATCAACAAGAATAATTTCTTGGTCGATTTTAACTTCAGACAACGTACTGACTAAAAGATTCTCTTCTACTACCTCAATCACCTCAATCACCTCAACCGCCCTACTGTCTGGAGCAACTACATTAGAAAGCATCTCTTGCAGAATAAGCGGCAGGTAAATGTTTGTTTGACCGGGTGAAATTTCCACTATACGAGAAATAAATGCGGTCCCATGTGTCCCAACCGCTTCCATGTTGACCGTGTAAACCCCGGCCGATTTATAGATATGCGAAATATCTATCCCTTCAAGCTTTGTCCCATCGCCCATGTCCCATCGAATCGTTTGAACCGAATCGTCTGTATAGGCTTGGCCCAAAAGCGGTGCTCCAGCTTGCCCAATCGCAGGCAAAACCGCATCTGCTACAGGTGGTGTGCCAACCGTTATTTGAACAAAGTTTTCCGCACTGCCAAACTCATTTCGAACGGTATACAAAACAGTATAGCTACCGGCAACTGGGTACTGATGGATCGGATTTGCATCGGTTGAGAAAGAGCCATCCCCAAAATCCCAATAATAGCGAAGGGGTTGCTGCCCGCCGCCGTTGCTAAAAAACCGTACCGGTTCGTTTATGCCAGGGGAAGAATCACTCAGACTAATAAAGGCGGCCGGTTCTGGGACAATTGTGATCAACTGCTCAAGGGCAACTGTCCCGGCCGGATTTGTCAAATACAACGTAATGGGATGGGTTCCAACTTCTGGGAACAGGACAATCGGGTTTTCAGCCAAAATCTGGCGGCCGTCGCCCAAAAACCAAGTTTGATTAATGGGTCCATTGCCAGTAGCTACGGCCGATAGTTGAACTGGCTGCCCGACTGAGGCTCGCTCTGGATTGACCGTAAAGCTGCCGGAAGGTAACCCCCCAGCCCAAAAGAGGACCTCTGCCTGTTGTGTTTTACCTTGATGGCTAACCTCAAATTTGATTTTTTGTTCAGGATTACCTTCATCCGCATGGGCCAGCGCAAATGAATACGCACCTTCAGCCACCCCACCTTGTCCATTTAAAACCGGTGACCAGACCAGCTCCTTATTCTGCAAATTCAAAGTTGTGCCAGGTGGCAATGTGCTGACATCAATTGATAAGGAAGAAGGAAAGAATATTCTGACCACCGGAGAAACAGGGTCGGGCGAATTGTTCTGCACCGTCAATTGGAGCGACATCGTATCCCCCACCGTTGCGACGGATGGGTTTAAACGTGCGTTAAACGAGAGAGTATCTTCGATTTGAGCAACGCCAGGATAGGAAGCTAGAAGCTCTAAGCGATCAGATTCCGAAAGTGAGGGCGCTAGAGGCTGCGTTGAAGCGGCTACTAAAGCCGAAGGTAACAGAAGCAAAGAGAGAGCTAAAACAGCGATGTTTGTTGTAATGTTACTTTTTAGCTTATTTAACAATTTTGTATTCCGTCCTTACCGGCTTGTATGCATGTGGTGATGGCCGAACATGTGAAATTAATCACTCATTTTACCAGAGCCGGTTGTCCTCTCCAAGGGGCCAACGTAAAATCAGGGTCAATTTTTAGAAATGCACCTGACTGCAGTACTGCTGATTATGTCAAGATAACGGCCGGATAATCGTCAAACAGACCTTTCAAAAAGGTGAAGATGTAGGTTAAAAATGACTAAACGAGTCATACAATCCCAAATTGATGGTTCGAATCCCGGCCGGAATCGCACGTTTCAAGGTCAGCCCGTCACCCGTCATCCAAAAACCAACATTAACCCCTTCCCTATTCGCAATTTTAAAAGATCATGGCAAAACGCAAACGCATATCAAGAGAAAATCATAGTGACAGAAAGAAACCGATTGAGTTTTTACAGCCGGTTTTCCGCAAGCTGTCGAAGTTTTTCGCCAGAATGGTGCCAAAATCGTTGACGGTAACAAGGTGAAAATCGATGAAGACACGCTGATGCACTTCATTAACAAGGCACCTTCTACATGGACCCAACTAGCGCGTAATCCAGCACGAGATTTGCCTATTGGCGGCCGACATGCTGTAGCATCAGGTCTTTAATATGGACAATTATGAAAAATGGGAAGAGGAGGGAAGCGAGGACAGCTATAAAAAGGCGAATAAGGTTTGGAAGAAGATGCTACGAGATTATGAACAGCCGTCTATGGATCAGGCGGTACAGGATGAGCTAGACGCATTTGTCGCTATTCGCCGGGAGGAGATTGAAGAGGGGAAAGCGCGGACAACGTGGAAGGGTTGATGTAGAGGGGACGATGCATTTTAAATGCGGTTAATAGCATCACCAAAAGGGATATGACGGCTAACCCTTTTTTACAATAAAATTTTCCATCACCAGCGTATCTATACCGCTATTGCGAAAGGTACTAATCGCATTCTGAGGCGTGTTTACAATCGGCTCACCACGCAGATTAAAACTGGTGTTGATCAAAATCGGTACACCAGTCGCTTGGCCAAACGTCTCCATCAAGTCGTAGTAGCGAGGGGCATACTCTCGATCTACCGTTTGCAAACGGCCGGTTCCCATATGGTTCACGGCCGGCACTTTTTTGCCAGGCTCTTCTTTAAACGGCAACACCGTCAACATATGGTTCATCAAGGTGTTGTTGGGGCTGTCAAGCTGGAACCAGTCAGCCGCATATTTGCGAGGCAAGGTAGGGGCAAACGGCCGGAACGGCTCCCGAAACTTGATCTTGCGGTTCACAATATCTTTCATATCCTCATGACGTGGGTCCGCCATAATGCTCCGTGCCCCCAAAGCCCGTGGCCCCCACTCAAAACGCCCTTGGAACCAGCCTACCACTTTTTTATTTAAGAAATCATCCACCACTCGCTCAGTCAGCTTCTTTTCATCAGTGATCTCTTCAAACTTGTAGCCACTCTCCTGAATGGCCGCTTTAATTTGTCCCCCATTGTATTCAGCCCCCCAGTAGTTATGCTCCTGCACCCATTCACGCGGCTTGCCTAAAATTACATGCCACGCATACAGGGCGGCCCCCAAAGCACCGCCATTGTCTCCGGCCGCTGGTTGGATAAAAATGTTTTCAAACGGAGTATCGCGCAATAACCGGCCGTTCGCCTTGCTGTTTAGCGCAACCCCACCAGCCATGACCAAGTTCTTTGAACCGGTTTCTTTGTGCAAAGCGTTCAGCATCTTGATCACCGTTTCTTCGGTTACATGTTGAATACTAGCTGCGATGTCGGCGTAATATTGGTTTTCTTTGACCTGAGGGTCGTGCGGACTCATCTCAGGATTGGTGTTGTGGGTGTAAAAGTCGGCCGTATGATGGCGTGCGGGTCCAAACAGAGTGGTGAATTTGCTATTGTAGGTGGTGTCGGCCGAATAATGGTAGCTAAAATAATCCATATCGGTCCAAAAACTCCCATCGTCATAAACCTTGAAAATCTTCTCGATCTTATCGACATGGTTTGGCTCTCCATAAGGAGACATCCCCATCACTTTGTACTCGCCGTTATTGACCCGAAATCCCAAAAAGGCGGTAAATGCGGAGTAGAGCAGGCCCAATGAATGCGGGAAGCGATGTTCGCCGGTGACGTTTAACTTGTTTTGGCTACTCCCGTCTCCCCAATCGGCCGTGGCCAACCCTTTCAAGGCCGTCGTCCATTCCCCCACACCGTCCACGGTCAAAAATGCCGCTTCTTTAAAAGGAGAAGCGAAAAACGAGCTCGCCACATGGGATGCGTGGTGGTCGGCAAACATTATTTTTTCGGACGGGACGTTCAGCGCATTTTGAATATGGGCTTTAACCCATAGCTTGTCCCCCAGCCAGTTAACCATCGCCGCCCCAAAGGCACGCCATGAATATGGAAAGGTTGTGAGCTGGCTTTGCAAGATGCGTTCAAACTTTTCGAGCGGCTTTTCGTAAAAAACCACGTAATCTAAATCTTCGGCTTTAATCCCGGCCGTGTCCAAACAGAACTGGATCGCCTGCTCAGGAAAGCTGCTGTCATGTTTTTTACGACTAAAGCGTTCTTCATCGGCCGCAGCAATCAGATGCCCATTGTTTAAAAGTGCTGCGGCTGAGTCGTGGTAAAAAGCTGAAATTCCAAGAATGTACATAATCAATAAACCGATTTAATCAATGTGGAGGGGTCGATAAGGAGGGGAAAGTTGTTTTGAGTGTTCCAGATCAAAACTGGTTAATTTGTTTGCCCTTGCTCAAGAGCTTCTTCTAGTGTTGCGTCAAGCGGCTTACGCGCCACCCAGCCAGAAGTAGTTGGGGTTGATTTGATCGCCATCGGGTCGGTAAAAATCTTGGCCCCGATCCCAAAAACAGTCACGATAATGAAATAGAAAAATCCCATAAACAAGCCCCCTTGAATATGACCCATTTCGGCCGCAAATAGCTTCCATCCTTCCCAAGCTTTTTTAAACAGATTGAGGTGTGCAACTTCAGCCGCTTGCGCATGGTCTGGCAATTCGCTCTCTGGCAACATGTCTATCACAGACGAGCGGGTCAGTTTTGTCTTCACAAACCCAATCAGCATGGCTATCAATAGCCAAACAATCAGCAACAAAAAGCGAGAACCGCCCAATAGAGGAGTCACTTGCGGCCGGGTGGTCAAAGCGACGGTCCACAATACCAAAATAATCAACAGATCGAGAATGACAGGCAGAGCGTGCTTACCTCTACTAGCCAATGTAATGCCGGACGAGTAGCCAACCATCGTCAGCATGATCAATATAATTGTGGAGATAACTTCCATAGAACAACCTTATCCGATGAGGTGCAGGGCCAAGGGTCACGTACCACGTGTTCCTTGGCCCTGCTCAGGAGGTTAAAACAAAGTGTAAATAAATGGAGCGATAGCTGAATTGCTCGCTGCAAAGACAAGAAGTAACCCAAAGATCACCAGCATAGCCACCATCGGGAACAGCCAATACATCTTTCGTTTCCATAGGAAACGAAAAAGCTCACTTAAAACACCAAATCGATTTTTTGTATCTTTTAACATAATTACCT
>JBLIMP010000324.1:0-5459 GCA_047638855.1 Cellvibrionaceae bacterium
ATAGCAGCTGTCGATGTAATTGAGTCAAATGTCTTTCAATATTTAGGTTGGCTGATTGGTGCCCCCGGTCGGGGCAAGAAAGGGAATAGTGCACTCACCGTAGCGTTGAAAGAATTGGAATCTGATACCAATATATTAGAAGAAACGATTAATTGGGGTAATTTGCATTCAATACCGATCTTGAATGCAAACATCTGTGATGCAACCTTGAAATATAAAGGCCAAGGGCTCTCAATTGGCCTTGGAAATACTAAAAAGTTAGACGGGATTGAGGGTTTAGCCGCTCACCTTTGGATCGATACGCGCGGCCGCCCTTTCACATTACCCGACGACAAAATTAATGAGTGGACCCCACTTTCTAGTAGCTAATAACCTAAAGAGGTCAGGCTTTAGCACATTACAATTTGCCTCTTCTCTAACAATTTCGATCTATTTACCTGCGCAGCACTGGTATTTTGTCAAGGAATTATTGTCGAGTTAAAAACACTTTAGGCTTCATCAATTGAAAACACATATCAGTTTAAAAAAATTTAACGAAGCACTAGTACCATGATTATGTCTCTTCATACAACACGTATCCAATCAAATAGTAAGTTTTTGGTCTACAGACGATTTCCTCCTCATATCGCAGCCCGAATTCCAGTTAACGGCAATCAAACGCTTTCCCCTGTTCAGATTGTGGCTCAAACATCGCACGAGACTGGCTATGAAATCGTCCCAATAGCCGAACAGCTAGGGATTAAAGCAACTGCTGTTAAATCAAGCTTGGTAGTACGTATGGGCGACTTAGTCAGGTTTGGGACAATACTTGCCCAACGAAAAAAGATGTTTGGCCGTATAGTTCACATTACATCTCCAGTTGAAGGTATAGTAACTATGCTTGAAAATGGCAACCTTTTTATTATTCGGAAACCAGAAGAGGTGAACTTACGTTCGTTGATATCAAGCAAAGTTTCGCAAATTATTCTAGGCAAAGGGGTAATTATGGAGGTCATGGGCTCACGTATTCAAGCGGTGTGGAGCAATAGCAATGAAGGAGCCGGGAAGCTGAAGATTTTAAGCGAAACAGCACATGAATCTGTTCAAATTAGCTACCTAGATGAAAATCTTTATAACGCGATCCCTGTCATAGGGCATTTTGATCGACCAGAATTACTTGAATCTTTCTCGGACAAAGGGGCTGTCGGAATGATCGCTGGAACTGTGTCGCCTGATGCTTTTCAGGCGGCCGCAAGCTGGCAACACCCGTTCATTTTAACTGATGGGGTTGGATCAAATGGTATTTATCCTGCTATTTATGATTTGCTACGTGAAAATAGCGGGAATCATACAGCTCTCTTTAATGCTCAATACGGTCAATCAAACCGCCCTCAAATTGTCATAGAAAGTAATAGTTCGCCAGAAGAAATGATGTCGAATTCTAAGAGGCAAGCAAAGTCGCCCAATAGCTTAAAAACAGGACAAAAAGTTCGCCTTTTAGCAGGAGAAAACCGTGGAGCTGAAGGAACCGTACAAAAAGTCTATGACTGGCCCCAAACTACATCAACCGGAATTAAAACTGCAGGTGTGGATATTGAACTTATAAATGGAGAAGTGACTTTCGTATCAACCGCCAATCTTGACATAATTATGTAAAGTGAACATAATAATGATTGGTGTCTCATTTAACTTGCACGCAGTCCTTTATTGTAGATTGGAATCAAAAGATTCTCAGCTTTGTTTCAAAATGAAATAAAATAAATATAGGCCTGTGTAAACAGACAAAAGCATTTACGGCTTTTTTGAATTTAGGGTGAAATAATGGCTGAAGAACTCGATGACAATTTTTTCTCAGGCGAACCATCTGGTATCGATGAGACAGATGATATATTTAATGACGAAGAGCTTGACGATTTCGATGAGATCGTCATTGACAATAATAACTCCCCCTCAAACCGTCCTTTCATTTTGTCCTTACTTGGTCTATTTGTTGTAGGTCTTGGCGCGTTTTTATGTTTAGGGATTTTCAATCTTGTCAATGTCCCATCAAGCCCAACCCCGTCAGCAGAGATGCTGACTCAGGAAGTTGAAATCGCTAAAATTGTTCAAACAAATGAAGCGGTAGCTACACAGAACTTCTATGTAACCCAAACTTTAGAAGCTAGGGATGCCAACGCCGCTGCTACAGAAACGGCTGTTGCAAATATACCTACGGAAACACCAATCCCAACAGCAACACCTGCTCCTACAAATGCCCCGTCGCCAGCGGCCGACCCCGCAAGTAGTGAGATCGAAAGCGGAGAGAGCAGTGAGACAGAAGGTGCTGAAGCCCCAAGTATAGCTCCATCTGAGCGTACAACATCTGAAAACGTTGATGCTTCATCAGAAGAAAGTATCTCAGATAATAATGTCGATTCTACAGCGGCTGATGTTAGTTCAAGTTCTGCAAGTTCACCAGAACAGCTTCCAGAAACCGGATTCTCAATTGTAAATACCCTCGCTTTAGCAATAGGCCTATTAATTCTTCTTTTTGGTGCTCGAAAAATGCGTCAGCCTCAATAAGAAGTAGAAAAGAAAGAGGTAGAAAAGGAGTAAAATAATTGTCGATTTTACTTAAGTATCTTCAATCCGTCTTTCGCTAGCTAATGGGCCGAATGTCATCATAAAAAAGCCGACCTTGATAAGGTGGCTTTTTTTATTACCCTTGAAAGTACTACAGTACACCCTTTTCATCTGTTATCTAATAGCAAAAAAGTCTAGAATACATTGGAAAACAAGTTGGATCATCGAAAACAATCGTTTAAAAGTCAGCTTTTCTCACAAAGTCTAAAAGTGCAATTATAAGTAAATCGGGGCTCCTCGATTAACGAATCGATTCAAATATCCTACAATGTCTTTTTGTGAATTTATCCAAATAACTCGATTCGATATCAATATATGTTTCTAGATATTACTCTATCCTCCCTTTCTGCAATCATCAAAAAGTATGGCTAAAAACTTAAAACAACTCATTCTCATTGTTGAAGATGACGCTTCTCTTCGAGAAGGCATTCATGACCTGCTGGAATTAGAAGAAGGGGCTGACATTCTGAGTGTCTCAAATGGGGTTGAAGCACTAGACATACTCACATCAATTACTCCCAACTTAATTATTTCCGACATCATGATGCCACTCATGAATGGCTTCGAGCTTCTGGAGGCGGTGCGTAAGAACTCCAAACTTGTTCGAGTACCTTTTATTTTCTTAACTGCTCGTGGGACTCGTGAAGAGGTTTTTGAGGGGCGTAAAAGCGGAGCCGAGATGTATATTACCAAGCCCTTTGACCCAAAAGAGCTGGTGGAGCTTGCAAAAACGCAGTTACAAAGGGCTACAGAAAAACAATTAGCAAGCCAAGAGGACATCAGTTCCTTAAAACGAAGCGTGCTTCAAATTCTGAATCATGAGTTTCGCACCCCCTTGACTTATGTTACAGCTTATTACGACATGCTAGAAGAGACCATTGCTATGCAAAAAGAAGGTCAAAATTTGGATGAGTACCTCAATGGCATACTATCTGGTTGTGAACGTTTGATAGACTTGATTGAAGACCTTATCTTAGTCATGGATGTACGGTCAGGTATATTGTTAAAACAATATCGAGATGAAGCTCGGCCGATCCGAAGCCTTAGTGATTTAATCGCTTCAGCTATACACACCTACCAACCCTTAGCCGATAAAAATAATATAAATATTCACTTTAATTTCCCCCAAAATATCAACTCGGTTATTTGGGGGATCGAAGATCAACTAATTGTTCTACTAAAACATCTTGTTGAAAATGCTGTTAAGTTTACTATCTATACAGCCCGAAAGTCAGAGGGAAATGTTACCATCAATGTATCAACCTCAGAGCAAGAAGGCTGGGTAGATATTGAAATTACAGATACAGGCATTGGTATTCCAGAAAGTGCCAAACAGAAAATTTTCGATCTTTTTTACCAACACAACCGAAATTATTACGAACAGCAAGGGTCGGGGTCAGGGCTACCTATTGCTCAGGGCATAGTAGATATTCATGAAGGAACCCTACAAATTAAAAACTCAGATGAAAACGGATCTTGTATCTTATTAAGCCTTCCTACCTATCTTGATGAAGACCCCTCTCGTCAGCTTAAGCAAAAACAAATTAACAAACCACTTGCGAATTTATTACTGGTTGAAGATGATCCAGATTTATTAACAAGCCTTGAAGACCTGATTCATCTCTATTCAAGTAATTATCAATTTAAAACTCATTCAGCCATCAATGGGAAAGCAGCGCTTAAGATACTAGAAAATTTCATGCCAGATCTAATCATCTCTGATGTATTAATGCCAGAGTTAGATGGATTCGGATTATTGAAAGCCGTACGGAAACAAAACAATTTACTTCATGTCCCGTTTATTATCGTAAGTGCACGAAATCGCCAACAAGATATTTTCGATGGTAGGGTGTCAGGTGCTGAAGAGTACATTACAAAACCATATGATATAGATGAGTTCATGGCTCTCGTAGAAGTTCAATTAAATCGGCACTTTGTTCACAAACAAGTAGCAAATCAGGATTTTGATAATTTCAAACAGAAAATTTTAAGCATGCTGCAACCAGATTTCCGCATCCCGATTCAGTCAGTAAGTCAATCATCTAACCTATTAAGTGGGGAACAAGAACTAATTAATACGGCCGAAGATCTTAGATACACCTTGGCAGAGATTCAAACAGGTAGCCAAAAAATCAGTGAGCTTGTTGAAGATTTTATGTCTCTAGCGGAAATTGAAACAGGTGAAGCTAGAAAGGCATTTAACAGTCGAGCTGCCTCTTGTTTTGATTTTGGTTTCTTAATAACGGAAGCAATTTCCCATCACAAAGAAGCTTTTAATCATAATAACATTAAACCAAATGTTATTACCTCAAGCACTAAGATCGGCGCTCTAATTGAGTATTCCAGCATGCAAAAAGCCCTTACCCGGCTGATAGGAATTGCAACGGCCTTCTGTATTTCTTCAGAGGGCACAGAAATCACAATAGAAGTCAAGCAAGAAAGCAGCGAGAATCTTTCGATTTGGGTTTGGCATAATGGTTTGAATTTAAGCACTGACGTTGCTAATCAAATTCATGAAATACTACATAGCAAAGAAAATGAGCTATTTAATCCAATGGATTTTAGTTCTCACATCAAAATTGTTAATGGATTTACTCACATACATGATGGGAAATTTTCCTTTTTAAGAGGAAAGGTACACAAGGATTCTGCAATGCACGAGCCAGATCGATTTGTCATATCTTTACCAAAGATAGATTCTGATTCAAGGTTGGACACAAATAGATCAGGCTTCTTGTTCGAGTAATGTTCACGTAGGTTTGCTCATAGTCCGGTCGTTTTTTGTTGAATTATCTTGGCAAAGTCTGAGCATCGATTGTGTTATTAGAAGGTGCTTCGTTTTTACTAGGGGAAGTCCT
>JBLIMP010000325.1:0-5370 GCA_047638855.1 Cellvibrionaceae bacterium
TCAATCGTAAAGAATGGCGTGAACGATATTATAAAAATGCATTCGCTTTTAAAGAGCGCTCCAAACAAGCGGCCCATTATCTAAAAACCAGGCAAGCCGATTATGATATAACATTTCAGGTTGGGGCCTTATACAATGCACGCTGGAACAATCAGGGAAATCCGAGCGTCATCTATACTGATTACACCTCTTACTTATCACGTCAGCGTAAGACATCGGGGCGTTCTCCGATGAGTGATGGGGAATTTGAAAAGTGGATGGAATTAGAACAAAAGGCTTACGAAAATAGTCACTATATTTTGACCCGTAGTGAATATGTTCGTAGCTCTATCATCAACCACTATTCTATCCCACCAAATAAAGTCAAAGCGATAGGGGGTGGTGTCGGGTTTGATATACTACCAGAACCCAATACTCGCTCTGCCGGTAAAACAGTGAATGTTCTGTTTATCGGACAAAGTTTTTATCGCAAAGGTGCCGATATATTGCTTGAGGCATGGTCACAAATCAATCATCAATTTCCACATGCCAAGCTCAAGATGGTCACTCAATTGCCTGATAACTGGAATGAAAAAATCGCAAATGTAGAGTTTGTTGATTCCAAATGGGATCGAGCAGTGATTGAACAGTTATATAAGGAAGCAGATATTTTTGTTCTCCCCTCTCGGCTTGAAACATGGGGAGATGTTCTATTAGAAGCGATGGCACATGGTATACCCTGTATCGGTGTTTCGGGTGAAGCAATGGGAGAGATTGTTGTGCATGAGCAAACAGGCTTGATCGTGCCGCCAGAGAGACCTGACATGCTTGCAAAGGCCCTACAAAAACTGGTTACGTCTTCTGATTTACGACACGCTTATGGTCAGGCAGGTAGGGAACGCCTTAAGAAGCACTTCACATGGGATGTGGTTATGGGGCAAGTTGCGGCGGTTCTTGAAACGATTCCAATCAGTAGCTGAGACGCTAAAGTGCCATTTACATTTCTATAAACGAAAAAAACGAAAAAACGAAACGAGATAAATCTTCACAAACGAAGATCGGTTAATCAAGGTGCTACTCAGATAAATTATCTTATTAACCTCAATTCTGTTTAAGAATTTTGCCACGGATAAACACAGATTTTCACGGGTTATTCAAGCCTAATCTGTGAAATTCGCGAGGATCCGTGGCTAGAAATAGCTTGAAAAGCTTTTCCGGAACTCAGGTTATTAGAGTCTTTTGGGGAGTTGCAAAGATCGAGATGCTAAATTAGGCAGATTCGTTGGCTTCAGTTCTTCAGTTGTTAAAACAGCTCTTGAAGAGTTAGCTCGCTTGAGGCCCGTCTCGATGATAACCGCTAGTAAAACCACAACGGGTGCATCGCATGAACTAGAAATCTAATAGAGCGGGCAAGATGGTGCAACACAAGCGGTTGAATTGGCGTACAGCCATCCATTGAATGACAATTACAAAGTGATAAAAACGGTTCTGTAAAAACTAGACCGGTTTTTTTCTTTTCTACTATTACTTTCTACTATGGAGCAGGCCACTGCGATTCACTGCAGACCTGATATGAAAAATGAGAATTATTCTCTATCTTGGCAAAGGTGGGGTAGGCAAAACCACCACTGCGGCCGCCACCGCATTGCGCTGTGCCCAAATGGGCTACAAAACCTTAGTTGCAAGCACCGACATTGCACATAGTCTGGCGGACTCTCTCAATATGGAACTGGGGCCAAACCCTGTCCCGGTTACTGAAAACCTTTGGGCACAAGAAATTAGTGCCGTAGCTGATATTCAAAACAACTGGGACAAACTACAAGAGTTTTCTTCAAGCGTGATTGCAGGCAAAGGCATTAGCAAAGTGGTTGCTGATGAACTTTCATCTTTTCCCGGCATGGATGAGATCGTCTGTTTGCTTCATATCAATAAACAAGCGAAGGAAAAGAACTTTGATCGGGTAATTATTGATGCGGCCCCCACTGGGGAAACGATTCGATTACTCACCATGCCAGACACATTTTCTTGGTATGCATCCCATCTTTCCCGCTTTGAAAAAGGTGCCATGCGTGCCTTAAAGCCATTTGCCGGCCGGTTGCTTAAAGGGCCAACCCAGATTGTCGATGCGATTTATGCCTTGCAAAAAGGAACTGAAGAGTTGCGTGACCTCTTAAGTGACCCAACTATAAGTAGCTATCGGGTTGTGTTAACACCGGAAAAAATGGTCATGAAAGAAGCTGAGCGGGCATTGGGCTACTTGGGGCTGTTTAACTATCCGGCCGACCTCGCTATTGTGAATCGTGTCATGAGCGAAGACCCGAATCAGGGTGAGTTTTACCAAACGAAGTACGAAATCCAGCAAAAATATCTAGGTATGATCGAAGGGAATTTCGCCCCACTGCCGATCAAATATGCCCCATACTACGCCGGAGAGGTTGTAGGGCTTGAGGCGCTGTCCCAAATGGCGGCTGACACGTTTGGTGATGACGATCCGGGGAAAATTTACTATAGCGGTAAAGTGCAAGAAATTATCGAACAGGAAGATGGTTCATATCTGCTCAGGATACCGATTCCGTTTGTAACGGGTGGCGACGTTAAGCTGCGGAAGCGTGGGGACGAAATGTTTGTGACCATCGGGAATTTCAAGCGAGAGATGATTCTCCCGGCCGTGCTTGCAAAGCGTAAAACAGGTGGTGGTTCTTTAACAGATGGAACTCTAGAAATCGTATTTTTAGCACGGGAAGAGGTAGAAGCTGAGCCGGCCGATTAGGAGTCATTTTTACAGCTGAATCCAGTCATGTTTTGAGCCGATTGCGGTGTCACAGATTAGCAAAACATGATTGCCGAACTTGGCTAGAAACTTTCTAAAATCCACTCCGTAGTGGCTAATGTTCGAAAGGGTTATGTGTGAAACCAAATAGCCGTTAATTCTAAATAGCGGCTTAGCATACAAAAACCATGAGGTGATAAATGACAAACGAAACAGTTTATAAAGCTCAACAACAGTCTCTTTCAACAAGGTCTGTTCCGCAAAATGCGGTCAAGCTGATTGCAGCTGGAAGCATACTACTTGTACTAACATTATCGGGCGTAGCTATTTTGCCCTTCATCGCGCCACTTTTGTTTGTAAGTGGCATCGGTGCATTGCTGATGATGCCGGCCATACGGTCAACAATTGGAAACAAGAGCAATTGGTCATTTCTGGCAGCTCCCGGGGCCAGCCTGGTTGCACTAGGCGCAATGTTTTTTGTGCTAAACTTAATTGGCCACCTAGAAGGGCTTAGCTACCTTTGGACCGTACTACCGATCTCGTTCGTAGTTGGCATGATGTTTTCTCGTCGGTATGAAGAAAAGCATCCAATCCATGTAAATGGGGAGCGAGTTATACGGGTTTTCTCGATTATCGGGATGACAATGGGTGTTATTTTTGAATTGTTTGTGTTTGAGACATTCGGCCGTTGGTGGCCGGTGATTTTAATTGGATATGGAATTTACTTGCTGACAACACGTCGCAAGTTAAATTATTAACGGAGATATAAATATTATGGCAGATAAAGAACAAATGGCTGATGAGCCTGAAGTAATCGAAATTACAGAAGAAGATGTAGCTGCGGCCGATGGCGGCCGTTCATGGACCGAAGAGTTTGAAATGGCAGGTGGTGAAGTGATGGGCTTCATCAAAAAGATTTGGAGAGAAGGCAATATTCGCCGCATTATTATCCGTAATGAAACTGGTGACACCATTATCAACATTCCGGTTTCTGTGGGTGCGTTGGGCTTAATTCAACCCTTATTTGCTCCAATTCTTGCTTTAACAGCGGTCGGTGCGATTGTCGCTTTGATTTCAAAATGCAAGATTTCAGTTGAACGAGTTGCGACAGAAGAAGAAGAGAGCGAGAAAGAACAAACTGTAGCTGCGGCTTAGTGGCTCATTTTTATAGTTAGCTAAATTGGAAAGCCTCTCCTTTCCTTATAAAACAAAAAAAGCGGCTAGGAATAATATTCCTAGCCGCTTTTTTTATTTCTATCAGCTGATTTGACCCAACAAATTAAATCGTATCTTTAAATTGAATGTTTGGATACTTTTCAGAGTAATATGCCAACTCATGCGAAGAGCTAAACAGTGCGACCAATCGGCCGTCTCCATCTAACGTACGCAACATACCATAGCGCCATGGCAACGCTTCGATCTCATCTTCGGGGCCTTCGACCCAACGAGCTAGCTGATGTGTGAGTCGATCTAGGCGGGTGTTTACCCCATATTCATCCTCTAACCGAGCAATCACCACTTCAAATTGCAAAACCCCGACAACGGCTAGAATCGGATCCCGTCGAAACGCATCTGCTTCATAAAAGATCTGCATCGCACCTTCTGTTTCAAGTTGCGTTACCCCTTTCATAAAGTTCTTTTGCTTAGAAATGTCTTGATTGATAAGTCTTGCAAAATGCTCTGGAGCAAAACGTGGTATCGAGTCATATGCCAAACCGCCTTGTACCGAAAGCGTATCGCCGATGGTGAAAAGCTTATTGCCCGGCAGGCCGATGATGTCACCGGCCCAAGCTTCATCAACAACTTCACGCGCGTCAGCAAAGAAAGCATAAGGGCGAGAAAGTTTAAGTGTTTTTCCTGAACGGTGATGATTAACCTGCATATTGCGGGAAAACCGGCCGCTACAGATTCGTACATAAGCAACGCTGTCACGATGTTTCGGATTCATATTCGCCTGAATTTTGAAGACAAAACCTGAAAACGCCTCTTTGGCCGGGAAGATTTCTCCCTTATTGCTGTTATACGTATCTGGCGGTGGGGCTAGATCAATAAAATCGTCTAGGAAAAGTTGAACCCCAAAGTTTGTGAGTGCTGAGCCAAAATAAACTGCAGTCTGCTCACCAGCCATCAAAGCATCATAATCGTACGTTGCCAGTTCATCCAACAAACCGATATTTGTGTGCAAATCGTCAAATTGATAAGTGCTCAATCTCTCTTCAATGCGGGGATCATCAATCGTTGTGATCGTCTCTGGCGAGATCGACTGATTGCGATTGGTGCGATCATACAAATAGACATTCTCACTTTTACGCTCGTACACACCCATAAAGCTATCGCCGTCACCAATTGGCCAGTTCATGGGCACAGGCTTCATGCCCAATACCGTTTCGACCTGATCGAGCAAGCCAATCGCATCAAGTGCAGGCCGGTCCATCTTATTGATAAAAGTAAAAACCGGAATCCCTCGTTGCTTGCACACCTCAAACAGTTTACGCGTTTGTGGCTCTACACCTTTGGCTGCATCTAGTACCATGACGGCACAGTCGGCCGCCATTAAAGTCCGATAGGTATCTTCAGAGAAATCTTGATGGCCGGGTGTATCTAGCAAGTTAATCGTATGC
>JBLIMP010000326.1:0-5360 GCA_047638855.1 Cellvibrionaceae bacterium
GCGAATATGGAAGGCGCATGTTGCGCTGGCTAGCTGAAATGCTGAAAGCAAAGCGTGCTGACTGGCTGAAACGCTAAAAGCAAAGCGTGCTGACTAGCTGAAATGCTAAAAGCACAGCGTGCTGACTGGCTGAAACACTAAAAATTATGGAAATACTAAAACGAATTGTTCAACAAACGAGACCCTACCGGCTCGATGTGATCTTGGCCATTGTGGCGCTGATTGTCAGCACCGGTAGCCAAGTCTTAATCCCGGCCCAGGTGCAGCGGGTTATCGACGATGGGATTATTGCCGGGGACAGAAGCGTGATTGTTCGGGCCGCTTTACTCATGGTCGGGCTGGCCGCCATCGGCATGGCCGCTACCTATATCAACGCCTATTTCGCCGTCAAACTATCTGAATACACGATTGCGGATATGCGCGAAAAAGGATACCGGAAAATCCAAACCTTTTCGTTCGCCAATCTGGATCAACTCAACTCAGGCGAACTGTTGGTCCGCATGACCAGCGACCTGAATCAGATCAAAACGGCGATCATGATGACGATCCGCATGTTGTTGAATGCACCCTTGATGTTGACCGGTGCGATCTTGGCAGTCGTTTTTACCAGCCCACGCCTTTCCCTTTTACTGGTTGTGATTTTGCCGCTGACGGCCGGATTTGTCTTCTGGTTTGGCAAAAAGACCCAACCGCTTTATGCATTGGTGCAAGGTCGGCTTGATCGTGTCAATACGATCATGCAAGAGAATATCGCTGGGGTGAGGGTGGTCAAAGCGTTTGTGCGGGCTGACTTTGAAAACGGCCGGTTTGGCGATGCCAACAACGGGTACGCAAATCAAAATATCAAGGTAGCGATGATTACCGCCGTGATGTTCCCCACCATGATGACGATTATCAACTTTGCCACGGCCGGAGTGCTGTGGTTTGGCGGGAGCCTATCGATCAATAACCCTGGCCTTGTGAGTCCGGGTGAAATCGTAGCGTTTGTGAATCTGCTGATGCTGACCGTTTTTCCCGTGCTGATGTTGGGCATGGGGTTGCCGATGATCTATTCAGCCATCGCTTCGGGCGAACGTGTATTTGAGGTGCTTGACACCGAAGCGGCGATTGTCGATCGGCCGGATGCAATTGCGCTTGAGCGCAACAGCGTTGACGGCCGGGTTGCATTTGACAACGTCTCGTTTGATTATGACGGCGAGGTTGAAGAAGATGCGGTTTTACGCAACATCACTTTTCGAGCGATGCCGGGTCAAACGGTCGCAATTTTGGGGGCGACCGGATCAGGTAAATCGAGCCTGATTAATCTGATCGCCCGCTTATATGAAGTGACCGACGGTGAGATTCGACTCGACGGAACAAATATCCAGGCATTTACCCAAGCATCCTTGCGCCAGCAGATCGGGTTTGCCCTGCAAGAGGCGATCCTCTTTTCAGGCACCATCCGTGAAAACATTGGGTATGGCAAGCCAAACGCCACAGATGAAGAGATTATCGCAGCGGCCAAAGCGGCCCAGGCGCATGAATTCATCATGGAAAAAGAAGGGCAATACGACGGCAAAGTTGAACAGCGTGGAAAAAACTTCTCCGGTGGACAAAAACAGCGGCTGGCGATTGCACGGGCATTGTGCGTGAAGCCTAAAATCTTAATTCTAGATGACTCAACCAGTGCGGTTGACATCGAAACAGAGACGGAAATCCAGGCGGCATTGGCAGAGCTGATGCAAAACAGCACGGTGTTTGTGGTGGCGCAACGCATCTCAACTGTGTTGACGGCCGATAAGATTTTAGTGCTTGACCAAGGCAATTTGGTGGCCGAAGGGAAACATGCGGAACTGCTTGAGAGCAGTCCAATCTATAAAGAAATTTTCGACTCTCAATTAGGTGAGGGTGTGCGTTTAGAAGGGGAGGTTTCCCATGCGTAGACAAACAAATGTGAATGATATGGCTGGGGTAAGCGGCCGAAGTTCGTGGGAATCGATCAAACGACTCTTCAACTACATGCGCGATTATCAATGGCAACTGTTAGTTGTGTTGCTGACGGTGATCACCTATGTGATTTGTTATGTGCTCGGGCCGTATTTATTGGGGCGGGCCATCGATGACTATATTTTGAAAGGGGACTTACCTGGGTTAACCCAGATTGTCGCCTGGATGCTGGCCGTTTATACAGGGATGTGGCTGTCGGGGATCATCTCCGGCCGGGTGATGGCCCAAGTCGCCCAACGGACGTTGGAGCGCATGCGCAAAGATCTGTTTGGACAGATGCAAAAGCTGTCGCTGAAATATTATGACCAACAGTCGGCCGGTGATTTAATGAGCCGCTTGACCAATGACATGGATGCGCTGAATCAGCTGCTGACCAATAACTTGGTGTCGTTTATGCGCAGTTTGGGCACGCTGGTCGGTATGTTAATTGGGATGGTGATCACCAGCCTGATTCTAACCGGAGCCGCCTTGATCGTGATCCCGATTATGTTTGGCACGATGTTCTTGATCATGCGCAAATTGGGACCACGCTTCCGTGAATTGCAGATGAATTTGGGTGCGCTTAATGGCTTGATGGAAGAGAACATTACGGGGCAGCGGGTTGTCATTGCTTATGGGCAAGAAGGGGCGAGCATCGATGATTTCATGAAGGCCAACGAAACGGCACGAGACACGGCCGTGAACGCCAATCTTTTAGCCAATTTGATGGGATCGATTTTGTTTGTGCTAGGTAACCTGAATGTGACCGTTGTGGTTGCGGCCGGAGCGTTTCTGGCTCTGGGTGCAATGCCTGGGGTTGTCGTCAGTATTGGCGCCATCACAACGATGATCGACTATACCCGCCGCTTTAGCTTTCCGCTGATGGAAATCGGACAGACGTTTAATACGATTGTTTCGGCCCTGGCTGGAGCCGAGCGTATCTTTGATGTGATCGATATGGAGCCACATGTGCTTGATAAGGCAAACGCCGCACCGCTCGACCATATCGAAGGTGAAATCGTGTTTGACGATGTTGATTTTAGCTACATTTCGGGCCAGCCGATTTTGAAAAACATTAGTCTAACTGCTAAACCGGGTGAGATGATCGCCTTGGTCGGCCCTACTGGGGCAGGTAAAACGACGATTATCAATGTGCTGACTCGTTTTTATGACATCGAAAAAGGGACGATCATGATTGATGGGTCTGAGATTCGGGATGTTCAGCAGGATAGTTTGCGCCAGCAGTTGGGCATTGTGTTGCAGGACACGTATCTGTTTTCAGACACGGTGCTGGAGAATATCAGGTACGGCCGACTCGACGCAACAGACGCTGAGGTAATGGAAGCGGCGAAGCTGGCAAATGCGGATGGCTTTATCAGCCGTTTGCCAGACGGCTACGGTACGGAACTGTCGGAGCGGGCGGGTAATATCAGCCAAGGGCAGCGGCAGTTGCTGGCGATTGCTCGGGCGATTTTGGCTGATCCACGCATTTTGATCCTAGATGAGGCAACCTCATCCGTGGACACCCGCACGGAGGTGCAGATTCAGGAGGCGTTGTTGAACCTGATGGCGGGGCGCACGAGTTTTGTGATTGCGCACAGGTTGAGCACGATTCGTGAGGCGGATCAGATTTTGGTGCTGAAAGATGGTGAGATTATTGAACGAGGGACGCATGAAACGCTGTTGGATGAGCGTGGGTTCTATGATAATTTGTACCGGAGTCAGTTCAAGGGCACGGCCGTGGTTTAAACACCCGTAGGCCGTGGGCATTCCCTTTGGTCGGGCGCAACTAATTGCAGGGGGAGCCTAGCAAAAGGCTCAATTCACGGCGGTGTAAGCAAAGCGACATTGACCTCGCCCGATGTTGGTGATTGAAACAACCTAGTCAGTATAAAATCAACTTGTGCATGTGCCTATATAGGTCTTCTCTTAAACACCATCGGGCGAGTCATTCGCCGGATTTTATTTGCGGTTGAGGAGTTTGCCATGCGAATGACTGCGCTGACCGCAGGGGATGCCGCAAGGCCTACAAGTGGTTGCCGTATAGATTTTTGTAATATCAGTTATGTTTGGCAATGGCGAATATTGTTGTAAGGGTGGACGCCGTCGGAGCATAAATCGGCCGAAGAAGACAACGCCCACACCGACGGCGTCCACCCCTACGCTCGAAACAGTATTTTCAGAAACCAGAATAACAGAAACCCAGCATACCAGAACTATGAAGAGAGGGCGACGCGAAACCCGACATCGTAGCGCCTAAAGTACGGGTTGACCCTATCGCGGTCCGAAACGGCGAAGAACTCTCCATTATTGTAGTTCCACGAACCACCCCGCAGCACGCGATATTCGGCCGTGGCGTCAACATCATTCGTCTTCTTATCATAGTCGGTTAAACACCATTCCCACACATTGCCGCTCATATCAACCACCCCAAACGGGCTGTCCACTTTCCCTTCATATTGGGTCACCGGTGTTGTTTTGCCAATCCCCTTTTCACCCACATTATGGTTACATTTTGAATCAACCCATTTATTCCCCCATGGGTATTTTCTCCCGTCATCCCCTTGGGCCGCATATTGCCACTGTTCTTCTGTCGGCAACATTATCGTTTGCCCTTGTTTTTCACTCAGCCAGTTGCAAAACGCAACCGCCTCAAACCATGACACCCCGACAATTGGGTAGCTTTCCCCATTCCACTTTGGGTCATCCCAATACCTAGGCTCAGACCATTTCTCCCCATTTCGTTTGCCTACTCCCTCGGCCGTCCACCACTTATCCTGTTTGTAACCACCATCTTTCACAAACAGCGCATATTGCCCATTTGTGACCGGGTACTTGCTTATGCTGTAATCCTTTCCTAGAATTTCGATCCAATCAAACAGATTAGGCAATACGATTTTCGGCTTTGGCGGTGCCAAAAGGGCAGTTAGGTCTTGAGGATCAAAATCACCATATTTTTCTATAAACAGTTGCCATGCGATCCGCCCAACCTTCTTGTTTTGCTTTGCCAAAGCGTTCACTTCAGCATATTCAGCATCACGTTCTGCATTTCGGACGATCTCAGCCTGCTCTACTTTAATTCTATCAATCTCTTTTTGAGCGTTTTCTCCCCATAACCCCTTCTTATCAGCCGTAACAATTTGTTCAAACAGCTTTAAAGCCTCTTCCCAATCCCCAATCTCATAGGCTTTTTCGGCGGCAATATAGAGCATCGGCAGGTTTGGTTTTTCTAAGGCAACTTCTGTTTTCGTTGCTTTTGTTGGCTTTGCTTCAACTTTCAAAGCAGATTCTTGATGCTTTAATTTTTCCCGGTTCAAAACAGCCATCAAGTTACCAAAGCTTTTGTCACTCATATCGCTAAATGGAATCCATTGAAACGCTGACCACAGGACGGG
>JBLIMP010000327.1:0-5349 GCA_047638855.1 Cellvibrionaceae bacterium
TGTTTGTCCGTGGCAAAATTCTTAAACAGAATTAAGATTTTTTAACTGACGCACCCTTCGACAAGCTCAGGGTGCATAAGTTCTGTATTTGTTAGATTCTCAGCTTTTAAACGCAGCCTGTTGGTTTAGGTAAACCAGCGATAAAGGCTATTTTTTTCGCCGGTTTCTTTGGAAACAGCTTATAAAGCTCTTTCACAGCTACACCACTATTGGCCTTGATGCGGCGCAACGTAGGTGATTCACCATGCTCATCATAGCTTTCGCGGCTAAATTCGATGACTTTCCAATGACGCTCATTAAGATCGTCAATGCCAACAACTTTCGCTAATTCGATAGCGACCGGCTTAGCCCATTCATTCGGGTCGATCATAAAGCCTTCATCATTAAATTGAACGGTTCTTTCTGCAATTTCTCTTGCTACGGTCATGCGATTTCTCCTTCGAGAGCCTGTTCATCTGTGTTTGCGTTGATGCTCTCTTCTAAATTTAAATATTTTATTTCTTTACCGGCCATAGACATGTCGGCCGGTAGTGGGAGGCGCCCTGTCAACAGTGAATTCCAATAAATCCAACGAAATGCCATTTTTCCCCAGTGATTAAATCTTGATTCACCCAGTAATTTGAAAGGGCCTACGCCAGGGAGCGGGAACTTGCCGGGGAGCGGTTCAACATCGTAGTTAAAGTCGAGCAAAATCCCTTTGCCAAAGCCGGTTTCAATAAAGCAGTTGGCGTGGCCGTCAAATTTTTCTTTCATCTCTTGACCTTTAATTAAGGCCAAGAAGTTTTCAGTGAAAACATCGACCGCAAAGTGAGCAACTGAACCCGCTTTTGAGGTGGGCAGTGCGGCCGCATCGCCTAAGGCAAAAATATTGTCATATTTCTTTGATTGGAAGTTGTGTTTATCAACTGGGACATGATTTAACTCATCACCAAGGTTAGACCGCTCAATAAAATCAGCCCCCATATTGACTGGTACTGTGACCAGCAGGTCATATGGCAGAACCTCTTCATCATATGAACGGAGCTCTCTATTTTCTGTATCGACTTCTTCAACATAAAAATCAGATACGAGCCGAACCTTTCTTTCATCCAAAAGCCCTTGTAGTCTTTCACTCGCCACAGGTTTGGTAAATGCCCCAGAAAGCGGTGTCGCGTAAACGATATCTACCTGATGCCGCATCCCTTTTTCTGTAAAAAATGCGTCGGCTAAAAAGACAAATTCCATCGGTGCCACCGGACATTTGATGGGGGTTTCCATGACATTGACAACCAAACGGCCGCCTGGCCAATCTTTGAGTGTTTGTGCCAAAGCACAAGAGCCTTCAAATGTATAGAATTCGTGGATAGATTTACCCCATTCCACCCCTTCTAAGCCGGGTGTCTCTTCCGGCCGGGGCGTCGTCCCTGTCGCAATAATTAGATGGTCATAGGCTAACGCTTGTCCATCTTCCAAGATTACCTTTTCAGCTTCTGGGTCAATTTTGTCGATCTCACTCATAACAAAGTTGACACCATCAGGCAGAAAATTTCTTCTGTCTTTTTTGACATCGTTAGGGTCATAGGTTCCAAATGGGATAAACAAAAATCCTGGTTGGTAATAGTGGATAACATCTTGATCAACTACAGTGATCTCCCAGTCATTTTGAGGTAAAGCCCTATAAAGCTTATTGGCGACTATAGTACCGGCAGTGCCACCACCGAGAATAAGTAATTTTTTCATGACTATCTCCTTACTAAATAGATAGTCATAATGTATCGGATTGAACCGATACGCTTAAGTGACAAAGCACACTAATTCAAGGTAATGGTGTCACTTGTTCTGTCATTTTTTGGGCTGGGCGATCATCAAGCGGGATGGATTGGGCAGGGTGTAGAGGCTCTAGGCTATTGAAGACCTTTCAGGTTTTTCGGGGATATTTACCAAAGGTAAAAGGTACAAAACCTGAAAGGTCTAATGCTGGCTATTTGCTCTAACTGAATTAAGCTGCCGTAGCAGCTCCATTTCCGGCCGCAGCCATCTGGGGCATACGGCGCACAAATTCCTCAACCAAAAGCAGATTTCCGGCCGAATGTTTGATCGTTTGCAACAACGTATTCATCGAGTCCACTTCTTCAACTTGCTCAGTCACAAACCACTGCAAAAATTGATTACTAGCGTAATCACGCTCGGCCGTGGCAACCGTCACCAAGTTATTGATCTCATCCGTCACCTTTAGCTCTTGCTTGAGCGCATATTGCACAGCATCGGCCGCGCTTTCAAAGCTGTTTTTTAAATCCGGCGTACTTGGGATGATCGGTTTTGCACCCGCTTCGAGCATAAAGCGCACAAACATCATCGCATGCATGCGCTCTTCTTCCGACTGTTTGTAAAACAGCTGGGCCAAATCGGGTAACCCTTCTTCATCGAAATAGACCGCTATCGCAATGTATTGAGCTGACGCTGAAAATTCACTTATTAGTTGAGCATTCATTAACTCAACCACTTTTTGTTTGATAATCATTTTGTCTCCTTGTAAATAACTATTTTAATCCTCAAGCATAATCTCTGCGGCCGCAAGCCACTCTTGCACAAAATATAGCAACTTCGGCCGCACGAAAGTTCCTGTACCAAACTCGGCTCGAATCACAAGAGTCAACACCATACATTATCCCATTTCACCTGTTTCACTAATCACGATCCAAGGTTCAGTCAACTCGTCCAATAGCAAAACCGCCTCACTTGCCATCAACCCAAGCAAATCAATAGCCCGGTGAGCATCTTTTGAATGAATTCGAATCTTGATATTTGATTCAGAAAAAAGTGCATGGCTAAAGTTTATCACCACACGAATTTCTCTATTAGGCACCACAATCGGTTCGCCACTCCGGGCACGAATCAACGTTGTTCGTAGATTAATCGACTCAATAACACCTTCAACTGCTCCTACCGGAGCACCGAGTAACAGAAGCTCGCCCCAACCGAACACATGACATTTCTAGCGGTGATCCATGATCTTCGTCACTTTCTGGCAACTGCCTTGTTCGGTTAAAGTTTGGTGAAAGTTAAGCAACTGGCTTTCAAAAGAAATGCCGAGGAAGAAAATATTATGATAAAACGTATTCTTGTCCCTGTAGATGGTTCTTATCGATCAAGATTCGCATTAAAAATGGTTGAAGAGCTTAGTGGCAGAAATCAAATCGATTTAACACTGCTCTCTGTCAAACCTAAAAAAACAATTCGCCAACCCGCGATTTATCATGGCGCATCGGGCCGAACCGTAAATCCAATTGCCAAAAGAGACTTTAACGATGCCACAGACGACTTCGACTGGGTGGTTAATCGCAGTAAAACCCAAGTGGATCAAGTTAGATTGTTAACTGAGGAAGGAGATCCGGCTGATAGGATCATAGAAGTTGCTAAAAAGGAGATGATCGATCTGATTGTCATGGCTTCGCACGGTTATGCGGGGCTTAATAAGTTTATGCTCGGCAGCGTCACAGAAGCAGTTATCGCTCAAGCCCCATGCCCCGTGTTGGCAGTGAAGAATGACACAATCCCAACTCATATATTAGTCGCTTTGGACAAAACGCCTTTATCAGAAAGAATCTTAAAGCCAGCGATTTCACTGGCTCATCTTCTGAATGCCAAAATCACTTTGACACATGTACGTACCAAAGATGAAATGCCAACTTCAAATGATTTAAATGAGCTTTACCGCTTGGATCGTGAGCTGTATGAAGTCATCATGGAAGCAAGTGATGAAGGGGCTGATTTCTATCTAGATAAAGTAATGGCAATGCTTCAGTCACAGCTAAATATTACAGTTGATTACATAGTTAAAGAAGGAAAACCGGCCAAAGAGATTTTGAACATTGCGGCCGAAAACGGTTGCGATTTAATTGCAATGAATACCCACGGTCAGCGCGGATTACGATTCGCATGGAAAACAAGTGTCACAGAAAAAGTTTTCGAGCACACTCATATTCCAATGTTAATTACTCATTTTCAAGAAGAAGATGAAAACACAGAACCATAATCCCCTTAGGAACGGAAATTTAATTAAACAACGAAGTTGTATCCGCCGTTCCTTCTAAACTGACGATTCAATTCCTTGTTTTACGAGGTCCCCCTTGAGGGGATATAATCGTCAGTCCTTAGGCGATTTCCGAAAACAAAACATGTAACTCCATCAACAAAATCGCCTCACCTCGTCAACTTGATTGACACAGCCAATTCCCTTGAGCTAGTTTGCTAGATAATTATTTTTCGGGGTTGGCCTTATTGCAATGGCAATTTAAAGAATAGGAAAAACCACCATGAATGAAAACCAATTGTCAGTGGATGGATTTCTGCCACCCAAAATGGCCCTAAAAGCGGCCGACGCCGGTGTTGCCAAATCCAAAATGGCCACATTCCCCATGTTCATGCTGGCGGTTCTAGCAGGTGCATTCATCGCCTTGGGGGCGATTTTTGCCACAACGGCAACGGCCGGAGCCAGCACATTGCCCTATGGCGTCGTCAAAATAATAGGTGGCTTAGTCTTTTCCTTAGGCTTGATCCTCGTCATTGTAGCTGGGGCAGAACTTTTTACCGGCAACAACCTGATTGTGATGGCGTGGGCCAGCGGCAAAGTGTCAACAACGGCCCTTTTACGAAACTGGGCCATTGTCTACCTCGGTAATTTTGTGGGGGCAATTCTAACCGCCATCGGCCTTTTCTTAAGCCGCCAATTTGTTTTTGGTGGCGGCTCCGTCGGCGTAAATGCGCTCAATATCGCCCACGCAAAAGTCAATCTAGGCTTTTTTCAAGCGATCATGCTGGGGATATTTTGTAACGCATTAGTCTGTTTAGCCGTGTGGCTGTGCATGAGTGCGCGCACCACAACCGATAAGATATTGGCTGTTTTATTTCCCATCACCGCATTTGTGGCGGCCGGGTTTGAGCACAGCATCGCCAACATGTACTTCATCCCCATCGGCCTATTGATCAAAGATTTTGCTGACCCCTCATTTTGGGTACAAACCGGCTTAGCCGCTTCTGAGTTTAACGCGCTGACATGGGGAAATTTCCTCTTTGCGAATCTGCTACCTGTGACCATCGGCAACATCATTGGCGGCGCAGGAATGGTTGGATTGGTTTATTGGGCCGTTTACTTACGCAACCCAGTCGAACAAGCCGATCATCTACAAAAATGATGTATTCGCAAGCCGTAAGGATCGAAGGGACAGAACTGTTTTCTTTCTTCTAAGCTAAATTTCTTCTAAGCTAAATTGAACCTACCCCGACCACTGGGAATACCTTGGCCTACACAAGATTGGCCGAAACAATCTCAGCCCATCTTTTCAACCTGAAACCACCCGCCCCCAAACC
>JBLIMP010000328.1:0-5347 GCA_047638855.1 Cellvibrionaceae bacterium
CCGATGATCTGCACTTCGATGTGTCGGCCGCCCACGATCAGTTTTTCGACGTACAGCTCGCCGTTGCCAAAGGCCCGTTTCGCTTCGGATGTGGCTCTGGTAAATGCTTCGACAAGCTCAGCCTGCGTAAGTTCGTCGGCTGAGCCTGTCGAAGCCCGAACTTGACGCATCCCTCGGCCACCGCCTCCGGCCAATGCTTTGAGCATGATCCCATTCTGCCCATTGCCCGATTCTAAGAAGGCCAATGCCTCCTCAAGCGTCGTCGGCCGTCGTGTCCCAGGAACGATGGGAACCCCCATGTCGGCCGCTAAATGGCGGGCCTGAATTTTGTTCCCCAGCAGGTCAAGATCGTCGGGGTCCGGGCCGATAAAGGTGATGTCGGCCGTGTGGCAGTCCCGAGCAAACTGGCCATTCTCGCTGAGAAAGCCGTATCCTGGATGAATCAGCGTACAGCCGTGTTCTTGAGCGATTTTTATAATGGCGCCCCCATCGAGCCATGCGGCGACACCCCGGCCGGGCAGTTCGACGCTGTGGTCGGTGCGGCTACGGTGCAGCGGATGCGGGTCATCTTGGGTGAAGAGTGAGACAGTCGGGATGTCGAGGTTGAAGGCGGCGTTGGCGATGCGCACGGCGATTTCGCCACGGTTGGCGATGAGGAGTTTTGGCAGGGTGGTCATAGGCGGGAATTATGGCTGAAAGTAGATAGGGGTGCGAATTATAATTAGGTGATTAAAGATTGAATTTCTTGCAACATGAAGGCCAGATTGGGTTTGTCAAAACCCAATCATGAAGTTGATTGTTAGATGTATTCGATGCAGGAAATCAAAGACAATCTGCTTGATTAAGGTTTAAGCGTGATCTTCGATGAACTCCTTCCCCCAAACGGCTAGTTCAGAGTCAGAATGGTTTGCCATTCGTTTTGCTAAACGCCTCCCTAAATTTAGGTCAATTTGAGCAAAAACAGACAGAACATTTACCCAATCAAGAAAGTCATCGTGAATCAATGTGCCTTCGGCCTCACGCTCAATATTTTCAATCAACCAGTCATTGGGAAAACTTAAAATTGCTTCCCTTGCTCTCCCGGCGTACTTGCCATTTGAGCATAGACCTAAAAGTTGGGCGAGAAACACTTCTTTGTTTGTTAACGACAAGCTTTTTAATAAATCTAAAGCGAAATGTATCAAATAGGGATCTTCGTCTGCCTTAGATTGAAAGGCTTGAGTTATTAGAATTTGCAGTTCTTGCGAATGATTCAGTATTAGCTGATTTTGCGCAGTTGAAGCCTTTTGCCATAAATGCAATGCATTATCCCACTTGATTTGGCTGTTTTTGAAATTTTGTCTTTCATAGTCAGATCCTCAGGTAAATTTGGAAGTTGAAGAAAAGGTTAGTTTGTGCAGTCCACTGTAAATCCCCCCGGCCGTTAATAAGCACCCTTACCTCGTTTTAAAGTCACGGTGTAGGCAAATATATCTTGAAAACGGCCCCTTCACCCACGACGTTCTCAGCGACAATTTCTCCGCCATGAAAAGCGACAATTTCCTTGGCGATTGTCAGCCCCAAACCGATGCCTGGAATATTGAGCTGCGCCACCTCCCTACCCCGGTAAAAATGGTCAAATAGGTGTGGAAGGTCATCGTCTAAAACCCCGATGCCTGTATCAGAAATTTTTATGCAAACCATTTCTTCTTGAACGTGGGTGGAAAGTGAAACGCTACCAGACTCTGTATATTTGATAGCATTGCCACAAATATTGGTAATCGCAGTCGCTATTTGCCGTGGGTCTGCTTCGATAAGCGGTAGGGAAACGAGAGGGGTAAAGGTTAAACTAAGATTTTTACTTTCGGCCTGACTGTGTTGATTTTCTACAACTTGCGCAACAACTTGATTCATATCAATCAGAGCAAATTGTGATGAATTGTTATGCAAATGGGAAATAGTGATAATACCGTCGATGAGGGTGGATAGACGGTTTTTTTGGGTACGCAAGGTCTCAATATAATGTTGACGTTTGTCTTCGGGGCTACGTTCTAACAATTCGATATAAAGCCCAATGGAGGACACCGGCGTACGTAATTCATGAGACACGTTATTGATTAGCTGAGATTTAAGTGTATCTAGTTCCAACAGCCGTTTGTTTGCTACTACGAGCTCTTGGGTGCGTTCTGTGACCCGCTTTTCCATCTCGTCGGCATGCGTTTTGATTTGTTTATGTAGTTGGGCGTTGTAAATGGCAACGGCCGCTTGCAGACCAAACATCTCTAAAAGCTCGGTACTTTCAGCAAACGGATCATCAGGATTATGGGTAGCTACATTTAATACACCTAGAAACTCATTTCCCCACTGTATGGGAACCGACACAAGTGTCACATCAGGAGCATTCTCTTTGTCGCCCATCCTGCCTGCCCAGTTCCAATAATCTCTTTGCACACGTGATTTCCCCTCTTGCCAAACCCTGCCGGATAGCCCCTCGTTAGGCTTGATACGTTTCCTTAAATCAAAGTCAGAGGAGCCAAAGGGGCCGTGGCTAATGATAGCTGCTAGGTCATTCTCTTCTGGTTGGTGCAAAAAGAGAAAACCAGAGTCGCCTTTTAACAGTTCCATCGCTTTAATAACGATGGCATCAAGCAACGCATTTAGCTCTAGCTTACTGGCTAATTCTAACCCCATTTGACGCAGCCCTTCTAACTGAGCCGCTTGGTTCCATAATTCTGCTTCAACCTTTTTGCGCTCGTCAATCTCATTTTGCAGCTCCACCGTTTTTAGCCGAGAGATTCTCGCTTCATTTTGAGCCTGCTGTATACGGTGAGTTGCCTCTAAATTCCGGATTTTCTTTTCAGTTTCGTCATTGAACAGTTGTTTTTCAAGGGTATAAAATTGCTCAAAATGTGTTAAGGCCAGCTCTGGTTTCTGCATCCCTTTATATGCTTCGGCCAAGGCATAATGTGTTATTTTTTGCTCGATTAAAATGCTACTTTTTTCGGCCAGCTTTAATGCTTTTTTTAACTGATGCAAGGCTAGTATAAAATTTTTATTGCTCACATTAATCTGCCCCAAACCGCGCCATGAAAAGATCGCTCCATATGGCCCCATGTCTTGCTCAAACTCTGCTAAGGCCCGGTTAAAAAAAGGGGTTGCCTCGTCAAACTGGTTAGCTTTGGTATAAGTAATACCTATATTATTTAGAATATAACCATAGAAACGCCGATATTGGCCGCCGCTTGTGGTGACTTGATCACATAACTCCAAACCCATGTTGCCATACATGAGGGCACCCTCTAAATCCCCTGAGTGATGGCAAAAATGTGAAAGGTTATTTAGCATTAAAATCTCTCCTTCGACATCGCCAATGGCATGTAAAACTTCCCGAGCCTGTGCAAGGTAAGAAATAGCCTTGGGGTAATTCTGTATCATGAAGTAGGAGTTGCTGATAGCTTTGTAGACATCTGCCTGGCGTGGTTGATCTGAAAGCTTGATAGCAATGTTTTCGGCCTTATAAGAGTAAGCAAGAGATTCGTGCAAGTCCCCTAACCTTAAGTATCCATTTGCCGCCAGCAAGTATAAATCGAAAGAATCCGTGGTCAAAGACTCTCCCTCTTCAATACGATCAATCATATCGAGGGCTTTCATAATCAAAGCCAAGCTTTTGGGGTAATCGTGTTTGTCATCATAAACGGCCGCTAAATTGCGTAGACCCCGTATGATGCCAAGGGTATATGAATGAGCACGAGCCAACTCTAAGGCTTGTTTCGTTAGTTGGTGGCTTTTGGAAATATCATGAGTACGACCAGTCCAACCTTCTTGCAATAATTGATCGATATGGGATTTATTGAGCGACATTGTATATCTCCGAATATTGTTAGTGAAACATAGCACAGAAATCAGAAAATTATTAGCAGAGTTTGTAAAGGAAAAAACCAGCATCAATAAAACTATGCTTGGAGAAACTGAACGCTATGGACTGACGATTATATTAGAGTTGTTCCTGAATAAGCTTTTGATCGTCTTTACAAGACGGGGGACCCCTTGTGGGTGCTCAGAGAGGCGGGCACAAGGGCATTTGTGCCAACTAATTCAATTCCACAGGTTTAGGTTTGCTGTAAACTGTCAAATTCGTGCATGTCGGGGCAAGACAATTTCACATCTACATGAATATTCTATTTATTACCTGCGTATTTGCTTACTCAATTTTGCCCCTGATGCTAGCTGGTGGACACATGCTGTTAGATAAGACAGTCACAACTCAGCGTTAATGAGTTGAGCTTTTTTTACTTTACCTATTCAGCATTAGCGTCGGGGCAAATGGGGTAGGTTGGGCTTACGGCCACCTGTTTTTAAGCGATCAGGTTGCTGAAAGCATCGGCTGGCCAGCGGGAAATCCGTTTCAGCTTGAAGTGGGTTTTGCTAACCTTCTGTTAGGGGTTTTAGGCTTTATCGCCATTCATCGGCGGGATGGCTTTCGTCTGGCTATTGTCATTGCGGTGGCCATCTTCTCTGTGGGTGCAACCGTTGTTCATTTAATCGATATTGTTGGTCAGGGAAACTTAGCCCCAGGAAATACAATTCAAAATGTTAGCAATTTGCTTCGGCCGCTTTTGTTGATAGGATTTTCGGTTTGGGGCAGCCGTATTAACGCTATTGAAAGTGAAGGTCGGCCGTTTTTAGCTTGGCAAATGCGCCAACAGCCAGTCGCTAACTGGGCCGCAATCAGAGTCAATATGGGGTTCGGCCTGGGATTTGCCCTTGATGCGCCCTTATCCTGGACCTTGGTTGGGGCGCTAATCGGCGTTTTGATCGGCCAGCTCATTTCAAATCGGCAATTGCCAGCGTCGTAAAACCCCGTTGATCCTTGAAGTTGATTTAGATCGCCTCGCCCATAAATCAGGCCACATCGGCCGGAGTGTAGACCCCAAATATGACCTACTAGTCCCCATCTTCTCCTCGATCGTACGAGTTGCAACTTGAACACATACCCAAGATTTACAAACCTATCGTGCTGTGCTTACAAAGCAATACTACACTAACAGGTAGGTTAAAAGACTTTGAATAGCACAAAAAAGTACTATTTGAACCAATCGATTTTCGATCATTAGGGTTGAAGAAAGGCACCGTTTTTTAGCGCAAAGGGGTTGAAATTTGAGCTAGTGACGATTTGTTACTGGGATACCTCTATTTAATAAGTTTAGGATAAATGAAAAAACATATCTGCTAATCCCCCTCTTGATCATTCCGAACGCTCTGTAGTGCGGGTATCAAGGGTCAGGGCATTCAGCAAAGGCTAAAATAAATGTATTACATCGTAGAAACAGAAAAATCATTTGAACAAGCGGTTCAAGATTTAGATACA
>JBLIMP010000329.1:0-5314 GCA_047638855.1 Cellvibrionaceae bacterium
AAAATATTTTACATCCGGTAAGATTCTCTTAAACGCAACTTTTAACTATTTGATACGTCTAGGATAATCTGATGGTTATTGAAAGATTTAAAGTGGAAAAGGAGAACCCACAGAGTCTTATGGATACAAAAAAACTTCTTACAGAATGCCTTGGAACATTTACCCTGATTTTTATCGGAGTCGGGGCCTCAGCTATTACAGGGAACCTAATCGCTATCGGATTTGCATATGGGTTCACCGTCTTGGCTTTAATCTACGCGTTTGGTGACATCTCAGGCATGCATATTAATCCGGCCGTCACAATAGGGTTGGCAGTTGGGGGAAAGATAGATGGGCCAACTGCGGGGGGGTATATTATTGCTCAGCTTTTGGGCGGTGTGTTGGGTGCTATTACACTGGCTGCTGTCATCGGTTTTCCAGAACAAGCAGGTGATCTTGGAAATACGATTTTAGCAAATAACCCTGACACATTTGTCATTAGCCAATTTCAAGGGTTCATTGTAGAAATGATTCTCACATTTCTTTTGGTTAGCACCATTTATCACACCTCTTTTTCTGGCAAGCCCGAAACGATGGCACCTTTGGCGATTGGTGCGATGCTTACCGCTTTGATTTTTGTAGGTTTACCTCTTACTGGTGCTTCGCTTAATCCGGCACGCACGCTGGGACCAGCGATCGTTAGTGCTACCGTTTATCCTTGGGGTCAACTGTGGATTTATATTTTAGGCCCAATTGCGGGTGGTGTCCTAGCTTCGGTTGTACACAAAGCTTTGCGAGATTAATTTTCAATCTCATTTGAACGGTAATTTTACGGGGTGACGATTGATTTCGTCACCCCGTTTTGTTTTGAGCAGCGGGCTTAGGTTTGCACGCTTTATCCAAATATCGCTTTGGGGGGATTGGCACGATTGTGCTCGATCTGCTCTGTGTCCCACACACGGCCGAAACTTAGCGAGCGTGGGCAGTGACCGTAAGCGACATCAACTTCAAGCAAAAGGGCTTGCAATGTGATCGCTTCTTCGTCAGGGTCAAAGACTTCTCCTTCAATCCCCATTTGGTCTAATTCCTCTTTTTCGACGAATCGGACACGGCCGTTGATCCGTGCGGTGTAGTTAAAGCCCGGAATCATAAAGACCAATCCGGCTTTAGGATTTTTGCTAATATTTGTGTAGCTATCGAATAGCCGGTTGCCACGAATGTCCGGGATTAGGAGTGTTTTTTCGTCTAGCACTTTGACAAACCCCGGCTTGCCACCCCGTGGGGAAGCATCGCAATTGCCATCGTTGTCGGCCGTTGACAGCACAGCGAACGGGGAGTTTTGGATAAACGCTTGTACCCAATCGGTCATGTGGGGCAATATCTTTTCGGCCGCCCGTTTTGATGGCTCACCAAATTTTGTTCTAAATTGATTCTCGTTCATTATTTCATCCTTATTTTTGAATCGGTCTCTCACAACAGAATTTCTCGATTATACTATCGATTGTGGCCTGTGATTCATGCCAAACATTTTTATCATTGTTCAATTGGGGTGTAAGAGGGTGGAAGTAAGATCATGCGTAGAGCATAAACTTACCCGCCCTCTTTCACCCCTACGCTTTGTTCGTCAACCGACTGGGGTGCTGAACAATTACACGCTTTTTATGAAAAACTCAAAACTTATTCAACTCGCTCAAACCGCTAACGTAAATGGACAATCAAAATTGACTTGGCTTTACGAGCCACTCGTTTTTGTGTATGCGGTTGTTAGCCTTTTTGTCGTCTCAATGATCTTTATGCTGCCCATCGTTTTTTATATGATGTTCAGTGCGGGGGTCAACCCGCTTGAGCTAGAAAAACTTATAACATCCCCGCAAAGTCCATCATTGGCATTTGGAATTTTATTCAGTTCGTTTATCGGCATTTACTTGGCGGTTTGGGGTTGGTTGTGGCTGATGGAACGTCGGCCGTATTACACCTTGGGCTTGGAGCGAAAAGGGGCGGTTTGGCAATATGTGCGAGGCTTGCTGATCGGGATCGGCTTTTTGTTGCTCGTCACTGGGATATTGGCCATGATGGGTATGGTTGCGTGGGAGAGTCCTTTTCAAGGGCTGTCTTCGCGTGTTTTGATAGGGGTTGGGCTTTTGTTTTTAGGCTTTGTTGTTCAAGGGGCGGCCGAAGAGGTGCTTGTTCGCGGCTTTTTGCTTCCGATCTTGGCCCGCCGCTATTCAATCTGGACCAGCATTATCGTCAGCTCGCTGTTTTTCGCTATTCTGCATTTACTTAATCCAAACTTAAGCTTGATTGCGGTGCTCAACCTGTTTCTTGCCGGGGTGTTTTTTGCCGTTTACGCACTCAAAGAGGGGAGCTTGTGGGGGGCCTGTGGTGTTCACACTACGTGGAATTGGACGATGGGGCACATCTTGGGCTTTGAAGTGAGCGGCAGCTCATTTGGCGGCCCTGATTCGATTTTGTTTGATTTGAAGGAAACGGGACCGGATTGGATCACAGGGGGTATGTTTGGCCCTGAAGGTGGGGTTGTTGTGACGGTGATTATTGTGCTTGCGACTGTTTTTATCTATTCACGGCCGACCACTGAAGGGGATAACCAAATTTTAAATGGGGAGGCGGTTTAATATGGCTGAAATGAGTGCAGGGCAATTGAGCGTCAAAAAGCGCTGGTTTGAGTTAACCAGCCATTTTTTCACCGATGAGATGGCTGACCTTTTATGGGGAGAGCTTGAGGCGTGGTATAGCGAACCCCATCGTGCCTACCACAATTTGGAACATATTGCTGATTGCTTTGCCAAGCTGGAGCCGGTAACTGATTTAGTTCACAATCGACTGCCGTTGGAATTGGCTATCTTTTACCATGATGTGATTTACGACCCCAAAGCAAAAGGTGGGAAAAATGAGCAGGATAGTGCTGACTTTGCGGCCGAATCGCTTTCACGAGCAGGATTACCCGACAGCGAAATCGCTCCTGTTTATCATTTTATTCTCGACACGCAGCATCAACAGGTTTCGCCGACGGCCGACGGCCGATTGTTGGTTGACATCGATTTAACGATTCTGGGGGCCGATGAGGTGCGTTTTTGGCGATATGAAGCGGAAATTCGAGAAGAATATAAGTGGGTTGAGGAGCAGGCTTACCGAGCGGGGAGGCGGAATATTATGCAGGGGTTTCTTGAACGGGAAAAAATTTATCAGACGTCGTATTTTTATGAGCGGTATGAGGAGGCCGCCCGTAAAAATCTTAGTGAATTGATCAATTATTTGGGTTAAGAGAATTCATTCCCAATTGATTTTTTGGAATAACCGGCCGGTAAGCGCTCATGAGTGGGCGGCTTACCGGCCGGTTTTGTTTTAGACCCTACACAAAACCCCTTTGCAGCACTGTCTACTAACTACTAACCACTTAAAACTAAAAAAGCGGTAACGATGTGCTAACGGCCGTTTTTTAAAGTTCCCCCAATCACATGAAGTGATCTGTTGAAACAAAAAATTAGTTAAAAGTAATGGAGAGAATATGATGAAGAAATTTATGTACCCCCTCGCAATCTTGATGATTGCAATCCTCGCGGCATGTGGCGGCGAAATTGATACCGGTGCACTGGTAGACCAGGCGAGTGAAGCTGCTCAGCAAGGGTTGGACGCGGCTCAAGAGGCGATTGATTCGGCAGTTGAGGAAGAAGCGGCTGTTGAAGAGCCGGTTATTGAAGAAGTAGTAGTAGCAGTTCCAGCCAATCAATTAACCATTGATGATGTAATTGGTTCCTATACCTTTCATGATCCTTCTAATGATTGGCATTATGTCGAAATTACCCGTGACGAAGACGTTTTAAAATGGACCAATAAAGCCGATGTCTCTTGGACCCTCACCCCTGATTTTGAAAATAATAGCCTGCTAACAGATGATTCTTTCCCGTATCAGGGCGAATTCCAAAACTTTGAGCTTGTGATAGAAGATGGAAACTATGCAGGACTGATTTCTAATGGTGACTTGTGGGTTTATAATAGCGATTCGGTCGCTCCATTTGTTGCTAGCACCGCCCTCTGGGCAGGCAACACGGTGGTAAAAGGCGGTGATCCGCTCGCCGATGTCAATATCGCTATTAACAGTGTTGAGTCGCAGAGTGGTGCAGATGGAAGCTTTGAGATGTCTGTATCCGCTAGTGATGACGGCCGTTATGTGATTAATTCAGCGAAAGAAGGTTATCTACCCCTTAGCATCATTCATATCGGTTCTGCACCTGCAGAGCTGACCCTCGAATTCCAACCTGTTGAAACATTTATCGTTGATCCAACTCAACCGATAGATACAACCGACAGTCGCGGCACGAATATCTCAATTGAGCCAAATTCGCTTGTAGATACCAATGGCAATCCAGCCACAGAAGACCTGACGTTGAGCACGTATACCTATGACCTGACCGCAGAAGAAATGGTGGGCGACATGAGCGGTACAAATACGGAAGGCGAAGAAGTGTTCATGGAGAGTGCTGGTGCATTCTATGCCGAATTTGAGGATGATGATGGCAACGAATATAACTTAGCACCTGATGCAGAAGCAGAAATATCTATCCCTGCTGAGCGGAAAAGTCCAAATGAAGTGCTCACCGTTTGGTCATATAACGCAGAAACTGGGCTTTGGGAGGAAGAAGGGGAAGCGGAGTTAGTAGACGGCCGGTATGTCGCAAAAGTTAGCCACTTCTCCTATTGGAATTTTGATTGGGAAAAAAGTGCCCCAGCCTGTATCAAATTGGAGATCGAGCAGAGTTACCTAACCGAGAACACACCGGTACAAGTAAAGGCCGTTTTGCAAACAAACCCTGTTACTGTACGCGATATGAGCATCACAGATCAGGCGAATGTGCTGCATAATCTGCCTACCAATACCGATGTACAGTTCTTCATGCCGCCGAATGCCGCAACGCCGTTCGCTACTGCTAACAGCGGCACGCCATGGGGCGGAACTGGTGTACCTGCGTTTCCTTATGACGCTTGTAATGGGCAAGCAGAAATCGCGCCGGCAGCACCCACATCGCTTATTCTTCAATCTGTCAACTTTCCAGATCGCTATCTTGCTGTAAATTTTGATGGCACTGGCATTGAATTACTCCCCGTCTCCCCAGAGAGCGACGATGCGTTGAAACAACGGGCAACATTTATGCAAGTCCCCGGCTTAGCCGACGCAAGCAGGGTCTCTTTGCAAACAAACAATGGTGGTTATGTTGTTGCCACACCAGATGGCGTAACGTTGCAAGCAGCTCCTGATACCGATGAACTGCGCCGTGCCGCAACCTTCAATATGATTAAAGGGCTGGCCGGAACAGGT
>JBLIMP010000330.1:0-5313 GCA_047638855.1 Cellvibrionaceae bacterium
TGCGTTGCCCAAGATTATCATATTCAGCTGGGGTGACATACCCCATCTTTTCTAGCGGAACGCCCAAGGCTTCACCCAAAACTTGAAAGCCACCACAAAACCCAAAAAGAGGAATTTCTTGCTGTTGGAAAACTTCGTGTAGCCCCTTTGTGTCGGCCGGATCATAGTATTGGGGTTCAGCACTATTCCCACTGACAAAAAGCGCCCGTGCCCCGTACTTTTTGAGCAATGCGGGTGATACTCTATGGTAGCGAACCATAAGGCAATCATCTCCCGTTATATCTTCTAGCCGGTATTTGATGCGGGTTCTAGCGGCCATTACCGCTTGCCCCCAAACTCGCTTGTATCCCTCTTCATGTTCATTGTCGACAAATATAATCATGTGTTTTGTTCATTTTAATTTTTTACTATCTTGGCGAATAATACCTTTTATTTTCTTTCTGGTTAAGGCATCTACCGAAAAATGATAAACCGTGGTTTGACACTTGGAAAGTACACGCCTTTTCATAGAGGGCATCAGCTTGTGATTGAGACGGCCTTGCGTGAGATTGATGAGCTGATTGTGCTAGTTTATGATTCGCCACAAGTGACTGATGTGCCACTGGCCATGCGCGTTGGCTGGATTAAAGCGATCTATCCTATGGTGCAGGTAATTGAAGCTTGGGACGGACCGCAAGAAGTAGGGTATACGGCCGAAATCAAGAAGCGGCATGAGAATTACATTTTAAAGTTACTTGATGGAATTATGATTACCCATTTCTATTCGAGCGAACCGTATGGAAAACACATCAGTCAAGCATTAGGAGCTATTAATCGAACAGTTGATCTTCATCGGAAGATTGAGCCGATTTCAGCAACAGAGATTCGAGCTGATTTGCATCGGAATCGCCGTTTCTTACACCCGCTTGTTTATACAGAGCTAGTAGATTGGGAAAAACGTACATTCTAACCAAGCCCGAGATAAGCCCAAATCTTTTGAACCAACATTTCTTTTGATGATTTCTGTTCGGGGTTGATCTGATCGGGAGGATCATGTCGCTGTACTTCTAGATTCACCTTCTGTGCTTCTAGGCCATCAACTAGAACATTTAGAATAGAGGGGTCTGTCATTAAAACTGATGAAAAAGCATCTTTGTTTATGATAATTACTTCAACATCCATAGAAGCCATTGCTGATGCAGATCGTGGTTGACCTGTGAGTAGGCTCATCTCACCAAAAAATTCCCCAGAAATTTTTCTTTGTACAAGAACACCTTGACTTCGATCACCCTGGATAATGATGTCAATGGTGCCACTTGCGATCATAAACATTGAATCACCAGGATCACCTTCATGTACCAAGTACTCGCCAGTGCCAAACAGCTGAATGTTGGAAAAATTAGCGAGTTGTTCGATTTGAGCCGCTTCTAGCTTGTTTAGAAGCTCAAACGAGTGCAATAGCCTTTGAATATCGGCCGGAGAGTAGATGACTTCCTTTGGCATATTAGGCGGCAATGTTTGCTCATACTGAAGCGTTATCGGATAAGGAACAACAATGTTTTCACGTTTGAGCACATACCAAAGCCGTGTATAGACTAAATCTCGAATTTCGAGGATGTCCCCATAATTTTTCACCCAAAAGCGCAAACCGTATTTAATAGCGTATTCATCGAAACTAACGATAAACGGAGGTTGATTTGCATCATACTCACAGTCATCCAACGAGTTAAGTAGGTCAACTAAAAGTTGTTTAACCCGATGTGGCGGATGGCTGTAATCCAGTTGAATATAAATCACTTGAATTTGGCGGCGGGTCGGCCGGGAATAATTAATGATCTTGCCTGATGCAACATCTCTGTTAGTAAGGGAAACCCGGTGGTTTTCCCGAGTTAACAGCATTAATGTGCGCCAATTTTGGCCCAGAACCTGCCCTTCATGCCCATCAATTTCAACCCAGTCATCAATGGAAAATGGAGGCTCGACTTGCAACGCAATTCCGGCAAATAGATTTCCCAATGTATCTTGCAGAGAAAAGCCGATGATGGCTGATGCAACTGTAGATGTAAGCAATAGCCCCGATAAATCAACGCCAAATAAAAAGCGCAAGGCTAGTAAAACAGCAACTGCTATTGCTAATCCCCCTACAAGGTTTAAAACAAACTTAGGGATTTTGAGGTGGCCCGGCCGGATAATGAGCTGTGTCATCAACAAAATGCCGAACTGATTTAGGCTATATACAGCTAGAATGATTAGGCCAATCCAATAGCTGCGAATGGCTAATGAGGCATCGAGCTCTGGTGGATAGGTGAGTATGTTGTAATAGTGCGTGACAAAAAGAGAAATTGATAGGAGCAGAGCCGGAAGGATGACCTTAAGCGTGATAATTAAGTTGCGGGATCGGCGAAGGATAGGGCCTATCAAAAGAAGGAAAACGAGATAGGCGACAGAAAAAAGGAATAGTTCGAAGAGCATTGAAGTATTTTAGTTTGTTTTATGAAATATCGGGCATAACTAAATGACTATCATTTAGTTCAGATGTTTTTTTCTGGAAACTGACAATTATATCCCTTTGTGGTAATTGTTCAGCACCTTGTGTAGGGGGCTACGCCACCGGGGTACAAACTTGCCCTTCGGAGACAACTCTAAATCGGTGGCGTAGACCCCTACGAGAATATTCGCACCTGCTGAACAATTACCCTTTGCATGATAAATGGGGCTGTATCAAACATAAGGGGGTTCAGAAGAGCACAGGAAGGGCTTCTTGCATTAACTGACCTCATGACATGATTGGTTTGTTCAAGTTTAAACCTCGTCTTTAAAGGTTTCTCGAATTGATTTCGGAATATCTTTCAATGAAAGGGTCGCGCTTTGGCTTAGCACGTACCTTTTATCTGTTTCTGTTAGATGCTCAGTTACCTGTGCGATTGAGTGCTTTGCTTGTTGACGTGACATTGCCGGTGTTTCTGGCTGATTTAACACGAAACTGAGCCAAGCTGCGGCCATTTTAAATTGGCCTAATTTGGCGGCAACACGGCCGAGTTCTGCAAGGGCTGTTAATGCATCAGGTAATGCGTTGATGGTCAAAGCGGTTAGAAAACCCTGTTCTAGATAATGGATTGCTTTGGGATATTGTTCACATTCAAAAAACGTGAGGCCAAGCCCGTTATAATTTGCAGCGACCCAGCGTTGGTCACTAATTTTCAATGTTAGCTTCAAGCTTTCTTCGTAATAAGCGATCGCATCCGCATAGTTTTTTAAAGACCGTGACACGCTCCCTAAATTACTTGATATAACGGCTGTTGCCATCGTTTCATCAACCTGCTTGGCAATGAGCGCGGCCTCTTGGTAATAATTCAACGCTTTTTCATACTGATGCTGGCGGCCATAGACTGAACCTAAGTTGCTTAATACATTGGCAACACCTCTTTGATATCCATAGAGTTGTTGTAGATCTAAAGACGCACGATAAGAAGCTTCAGCTTCAGCGTATCTCCCCTCTGTAGCTGCAACAATTCCCATTATGTTTGCTGCCCGGGATCGTCCTCTATCATTTTCTAAGGTGTTAAAAAGCGAATAGCAAGCGTTTAAGCGATCAACGGCTTGCGGGTAGTCACCTTTTCGGCAATGGATAATGCCCAAAAAGTAAAATCCTTCGGCCGCTGATTCTATTTGGTCTGCCTGTTGCAAAATCGGGATCGCTTGGTTCAACCGCTTTTCACCCACATCGAATCGACTTAGCTGGCAGTCAAATGCGGCCGCTTGTACAAGGGCTTGTGCTTTGCTTTCCGGTTGCCATTTTCCCTGACCGGCCAGTAACTTTTCAAATATGCTTAATCCTTCATGAAACAGATTGCGCCGTTGGAAATAATAACCAGTAACAGGTATTAATTGTTGAATTAAAGTATCACGTGACCGATTCAGTGTCAGCCACCCCCAAATCGCTCGAATATTCTCTATTTCGCTTTGCACTAATTCAAGCAACTCTGGATCTTTGCTTGAGTACATGGATGATTCATGTAATGGCAATAATGTTGCAAAATACGCTGCATGATCGTTTGAAACCGCTTCTTTTTCAAGTAGTGAAAGCTGTTCCAGCCCAAATTGGCGCAAAAGCGGATGAATATGAAACCGGCCGCCAGGCTGCTTTTGCAACAGAGACTTGTCGACTAACGTGGTTAGGGTACGCAGAGAAACCCCGGCGACCTGTGCGGCCGACTCTCTGGTAAAACCTCCCCGAAAAATAGCAAGCTTGGCAAACCCTTGTTGTGCTTCTTGTGGCAATAAGGACCATGAATAAGTGAACACCGCCCGTATGCTGCGCTGATGGGTTGGTACAAGGTCTAAGTCTGTTGCTAAAAAGTCGAGATTTCTCTCGATTTCGGCCGCAATTTCGCTGCATGAAATGACTCGTATCCATGCAGCCGCTAACTCAATGGCTAAAGGCATCCCTTCTACTAGCCAGCATATCCGGCCGATCTCGTCCGCTTCGTTTTCCGGCACGAAGCTTAGATCGAGCCGCTGAGCACGGTTTGTAAACAGCTGTGCGGATGGTTGGTTTAAATGAGCCGCATGTGGCAAGCCGACCAACGGCAACACCCATTCGGTTGCCAATCCCAAAGGCTCACGAGAAGTTACCAATAGTTTTAGATGTGGGGCGGCCGTTATCAGTTCTGTTAACAGATCGATCCCTTCAAGCAGATGCTCAAAATTGTCTAAAATAAGCAGTATTTTTTTGCTTGAGAGATTCACAACAAGCTGTTGTTGTGGGGTTCTGTTGCCATGCAGTGCTAGCCCGATGGCTGTCGCAATCGAGGTTGGCAACAAGTCGGCCGAAGATAGCCCAACGAGCTGAACTAGAAAAACCCCATCCTCAAAATGAGGCATGAGTTGCTGGGCGCATTCATTTGCCAAGCGCGTTTTCCCGATCCCGCCGGGTCCGGTAATTGTTAACAGAGAGCAGCGGTCACTGTCCAAAAGCTCGTTGACTTGGTTAGATTCTGACTCACGGCCGATAAAGCTAAGAGCGGCCGGGTGCAGATTGTTTGCAGGCAGTTTGGTTGTTTTTATGGCTGGCTGTGGCTCACTTTCAATCTCTCCCGCTTTAATCTGCTCAACCAGCAGCCATGTTTCGGCTGTAGGCTCTACATCTAGCCCGGCCTTTAAAGTTTGCCGGCACAGCTCAAACTGGGCCAGAGCCGCCCCCCGTTGCCCATTTTGGGCCAAAACCCGCATTAAATCACGGTGGGTTTCTTCTCGCCATGGCTCTAATGCTAAGAGCTGACGGAAATCTTGAATCGCCTGCTCAAAATCACCAGATTCACTTTCGGCCGATGC
>JBLIMP010000331.1:0-5293 GCA_047638855.1 Cellvibrionaceae bacterium
GGCCGAAGTTGAAGAGGCTGTTTCAGAAGAAAGCCCAGCGGCCGAAGTTGAAGAGGCTGTTTCAGAAGAAAGCCCAGCGGCCGAAGTTGAAGAGGTTGTTTCAGCAGAGAGCCCAGCGGCCGAAGTTGAAGAGCCTGTGGCTCAAGTGGCTCCGATAGAAGAAATTACTTTGACCGGCGCATTTCGTTTGCTGGTCGCGGCAATTACTAAAGCTCAAGCTGAAGAAAAATCACTCAAGCTTCGCTCGATCAAAACGACAATGATTGCATTAAACTCGGCCTTTGACGAGAAAAACTTTATGAATGATCGTGAAAAACCATTCAAATCGTTTATCGAGTTTGTCCGTGCGGCAGCTAGAGACGGAATCGTCGAGCTATCTGGAAAAGGATCAACAACTGAAGTTTCAATTGTTGAGTAGCGAAAAGTAGTCTGGGTAGAAGTTGAGAAGGATTCATCCTTCTCAACTTCTACCTTTTCTTTTGTTTATATGAAGATAGAACGCATTGTATTTGAAGAAAACGACGAACGCATAAAAGTGATCATTCCGATTGAGCGACAGCCACTTTATTGGGGTCTGTATTCAACGATGTTGCTCACTTGGATAGTTGGGTCTATTTGGGGAGTAGCTATCCTAATTAGCTTTTTAATACAGGGCGACTTTGGTTTTTCTGGCATTTATTTAGTTGCGTATTTGTTTATTCTCGGCCTAATTGGCATTTTTTGGTTTTACTTAGGTAAAAAAGTCTGGACTCAATGGCAATATTTTAGTGCAACGAGAGAAATTTTATTCTTTTATGCAGAACGACTGATCATACGCCGCCCAGTTTCGCTACTAGGAATAACTGATGCATACTCACGCGAACATGTATCTAGATTCAGCTTAGATAAGAAGCTTAATTGCCCCGCATTTGATTATGGAAATTTTCGTGTTCCTGTAGGCATGACACTTCCAGTCGACGAAGGGAAGGCGCTTATTGCAGAGATTAACAGTCGTTTTTATGCTAACATCCCTGAAGAAGATGAAGACGATTATTAAGGATTAGAAGTAGGTGCGGCCGTGCCCTGAACTATTCGGTTGCTAAAACTGCTGTTGCATAGAAACTAAAGAATTGTGCTTTAAGCGCAATAGGATTACACATAATACTGCACAAAACAAAATCAAAAAAAGAAAGAACGGTTCTTGTAGGGACCGATATATTTGGGGAAATCACGATCCTTTCGGCCGAAGATAGCCTTGAAGAGTTAGCACGTTTGGCTGATACGGCTGGACTAGAAGTTGTAGGAGCTGCCTTGCAGCGCTTAGATAAACCAAATACGGCTACATATATAGGTACCGGAAAAGTTGCTGAAGTTAAAGCGATGGTCATTGAACTTGATGCGACTGTTATTATATTTGATGACGAACTCCAGCCTAGGCAACAACGGTCTCTTGAAAAAGAATTTGAAGAAGATGAAATCAAGGTTCTTGATCGAACAGCCCTCATTCTGGATATCTTTGCCCAGCATGCCCAAACACGAGAAGGAAAACTCCAGGTTGAACTGGCACAGCTCGAATATCGGATTCCACGGTTAACCCGTATGTGGACCCATTTAGCCCGGCAAGCAGGAACAGGCGGTGGCGGCGGAGGTAGCGTAGGACTTCGTGGCCCAGGTGAAACTCAGCTTGAGATGGACCGCCGCATGATTAGTAAACGTTTAAGCCACATTAAAAATGAGTTGGACCAAGTGATGGCCCATCGATCTCGTCACCGGAGTAAGCGGCAGCAGACGGCGCTACAAACAATTGCGATTGTTGGATATACCAATGCCGGTAAATCAACCATACTTAATCGCCTGGCAAATTCGGACATTTTGTCGGCCGACATGCTGTTTGCAACGCTTGACCCTACTACCAGACGGGTCAGAATGCCCGGTGGACGCGATGTATTATTCACTGATACCGTAGGATTTATCCAGAAACTCCCAACTGGTATCGTCGCCGCATTTCGGGCCACATTGGAAGAAATTGTAGAAGCAGATATTTTGCTACATGTGGTTGACGCAACCCATCCAAACGCAGCAGGCCAAATCGAATCGGTACTTGATACTTTAGCTGAATTAGAGGTAGAACATTACCCAATGGTATATGCTTTTAATAAGATAGACGCTTTGCCAGAAGATGTTACATTTGATGATTTGCCACAAGTGGATTCATGGAAAGTGCATGTATCAGCCCAAACTGGCGAAGGGATTAATGATTTGCGACAAGCGGTGTTTGACGCAGTTAAATCAACTTACACATCAATTGAAATTAGACTACCGTACGATCGTGGCGACTTGGTCAGCCTTTTTCACGAACGTGGCCTTGTAGATATTGAGGCTTATGAAGACACTTATGTCGCGATTTCAGGCCGTATCCCCCCTCGCTTAATGTCGTATTTTAACAAATTCACATTAGACGGAGAACACTGGGAAACTTTTTAAGCCACAATCGTTTATGCTAAACCTTTCTATATTTCGTGGAAATTAGAAAGGTCTTTTGCACCCAAACTAATCGAATGAACGAGCTATTAGATAAACTCACTGAATACTTTTCTGAAAAACGGGGTTTATTACCGATGATCGGCATTGCACTGATTATATTGAACTTTGTACTTCAGATATTTCCCGGTAATGAATATTGGATTGTTGCAAGCAATCTGTTGATGCACGTTGGGCTGGTTGTTTCCATTATCGGTATTTTGCTTATTAGGCCTTTGCAATGACCGTTATTAATCGAATATTTCGTCAGCCTAAAATTGCTGAATTGATCAAACATTTTGAAACGAATCTGGAGCGCGGATTAGAGCTTTCAATTGAAATTCAACAAATCGCGGCCCCTACTTTTGCTGAAAAGGTACGAGCGACCCATGTTCAATCACTTTTTAACCAGCTCGCTTTAGCTGACGTTGAGATGGATGAGCTGGGAAATGTGTACGGCCGTTTGGCTGGTACAGGCTCTGACCGGCCGCCGGTGATTATATCGGCCCATACCGACACGGTTTTTCCGGCCGACACCGATCTGACGATACGTCGAGAAGGGCAGCGGATTTGGGGACCTGGCATTGCCGATAACTCGGCAGGTGTAGCGGCTCTAATCTGGCTAGTTGAGTCAATGAAAATGAGCAAAACGCTTCCCCCCAGAGATATTTGGATTGTTGCCAATGTGGGCGAAGAAGGTTTAGGAGATCTAAACGGAATCCGGGCCGTTTATGAGCGATTTGGCCAAGCATGCCAGTACATCGTATTGGAAGGCGGCTCCTTTGGTCACCTTATACATGGTGGGATCGGGGTACATCGATTTAGAGTGACTGTTTCGGCTGAAGGGGGTCATTCTTGGGCTGATTTTGGTCAGTCAAGTGCCATTCATGCGATGGCGAGCATCATCCACCAAATCAACCAGATTAGTGTTCCAAGAAACCCAAAAACAACGTATAACATTGGTGTAATTGATGGAGGGACTTCGATCAATACGATTGCCCGGTCTGCATCCTTCCTGCTTGATTTGCGGTCAGTTGAGATCGATAGTTTGAAAAAACTCCAGAAAAAAGTTGAGGCAATCCTGCACCAACATCATAATCAGAATGGGGTTTCGGTGACGTGGGAACCCATTGGTAATCGGCCGGCTGGAGAACTAGCTTGGGACCATCCGCTTGTTCAATGGTCGGCCGAAGCTTTGCACTTGGTTGGTTCGCGCAAAGTTGAAAAAGGGGCGAGTAGTACCGATGCGAATATACCATTGGCTAATGGGGCAGCGGCCGTTTGCTTGGGTATTGCCAACTCCGGCAATGTTCATCGGACCGATGAATATATGGATTTTACTCATTTCCCGAAAGGGATGGCCCAAGTATTGCTAGTTGCTTTGGCAGCGGCTGATTTTGGACAATTTTAATTTCAACGAAACTATTTAATGAACGATCAAATTATTCTTTATGGAACTGGATGGTGTGGCGATTGCCATCGTGCGCGTTGGTTTTTCGATAATTACGGGATTGACTATACCGATATTGATATTGAAGAAAACCCAGATGCAGCTGCAAAAGTTGTAGAAATCAATAAAGGTAGCCGTTCTGTTCCGACGATTGTTTTTAAAGACGCTTCTGTGCTGGTTGAGCCATCTATTCAGCAATTAATGGAAAAGATGGGAATCAAGCAAGAGTAGACAGAAGAATCAATGATGGATGCGAGATGGGCTATATGTGTACGGCCGTCTACCTTCTAATATCCAACATCTTTCAGCTAAAATAAAAATGGAACTTATCATCGTAAGGCACGGTAAAACTGATAGCGGTATTGACCCAGGCTTAGCTAAGACGGGTCATGAGCAGGCCAAGGTTGTTGCGAAGCGGGTCGCAAGTGAGCGGGTTGATGCTGCTTATTGTAGTCCGATGCGACGTGCCAGAGAAACCGCCGCACCTTATGTAGAAAGATCGAATTTGCCGTTAATCATTCTGGATGGTTTGGCCGAAATTGATAAAAATGCAGATCAATATATCTCGCCTGCCTTAATGAAAACGGACCCTGAACTCTTCAAACGTTTTTTAACAAACCCGTATGATGTTTGTGATATTAGCCCAGAGGAATTTACGGCCGATGTGACCGGTGCTTTTGCCCAAATTGCACAAGCGCATCCAGGGCAAACTGTGGCTGTTTTTGCACATGCCATTGTCATCAATGTTTATTTGGCCGATATACTTGAAAAGGGAAGCCACTTTTTTGGGATGGTCCCTTCAAACTGTTCAATTACACGGGTTAAAGTGTCAAAAGCCGGCCGACGCTCGATCGAAAGTTTTAATGACACAGGGCATTTTTTACCCCTCCACAGCCATAACCCCTAGCCATTTAATTGATCTTTGTGCAGAATTAAATAAATGACTAGGAATTATGATCCGGTTGCTTATATGCCGACCACGGTTATTGCAGGACCCATGGTAATAGATCAAAATATTTGAAGCCTTCAAATGATCATTGAGAATCGGATTAGTCGTCTAAAATCACCCACAGTGCATGGATAACACCCGGAATCCAAAAGAAGAACGTCAGCAGGATGTTGAGCCAGAATTGCAACCCCAAACCTACTTTTAAAAATACCCCAAGTGGGGGGAAAATTACTGCCAACAGAACCTGAATAATCTTTCTTGTTTTTTTATCGTAACTATACAGGTGTGAGTTGAGGCATGATAACCTGGTCAGAAAAAAGTGATCCTAAAGCATCCCAAACACTCAACCCCTGTTTTCGAATCGTTGAGATGTAGCTCCGAATGGCAAAAAAGTC
>JBLIMP010000332.1:0-5278 GCA_047638855.1 Cellvibrionaceae bacterium
CAACGTAGCAAAACCGAAGCAACAGAGAATAGGCAACCAGATAGACTTGCTTAAATTTTTCATAACTTTAGACTTAATCGCCTTTCGTGCTTTTAAGAGAAGCTTTTATTCATTGTCTATAACGAATAAAATTAGTAGAAATAATTCGGCGACGGTGGCTCACTATATGGCCTGTAGATATTTATATTATAGGGTAAGTGTGGGTTAGGAAGAAACATTTATGAATTGGATCAAACTCTTGGGTGTGTTTTGGGCAGGAATTTTTTTACTAGCAAGTTGTACCTTACTCAACCTGGCCGACTTGCCTCCGCTCATCGCCACCAACACCCCATTCCCCCTCACCGCCACCCCATTACCTACGATCACCCCAACCCCTATACCGGAGAAACACACTGTGGAGGGATTTAAAAACTTTATCGCCGAAGTCGAAGCGACAGAGCGCACCCAGCGCCAAGGGCTTGTCAATAAATATGTTGTGAACGCACCGCAGAACCCCATCGTGACGAGTCACCACGCCATTTTCTTGTGGCAAGGGACTCCAGACAATGTTGGCCTTATCGGCGATATGACCTTTTGGAACCCTGAAAAAATGTTACCCCTCACCCGTCTGACTAATACTGATTTGTGGTATCGGATTGAGCCATTTGAACCAGATGCACGCCTAGATTATATGTATTTGGTAGATGATGAAACACAGATACTTGACCCCGCCAACCCCAATCAGATGAAAAGCGGTTTCGGCCGCAGGTCTGTCCTGGCGATGCCAGGATATACGCCACCGGCTGAGCTGGTGCCGACAGTTGCCAAAGTTCCGGCCGGAACTTTGACCACTGAAACGATAGATTCTCAAGCTCTGGCCCAAGTTCGTACCCTGTTCGTCTACACGCCTGTCCAGCCACCTCAAAACAAAAGTGGAAAATACCCATCTGTCTATATTCATGATGGCAGTGATTACCTCAACTTTATCGACACAACCGTCATCTTAGACCGGCTTATCGCTGACGGCCGAATCACACCATTGGTGGCCGTATTTATCCCACCCATTGACCGTCGGGTTGAATATCAACGTCATGATGCTTATGTTGAGTTTTTGACTGACGAAGCGGTTCCGTTTATTCAAGAAAAATATAATACCAGCCCTGACCCGGCCGAAACCGGCTCGCTAGGGGCTTCGATGGGAGGGTTGATTTCTGTCTATGCCGGGTTAAATCGGCCAGATGTCTTTGGATTGGTCGGCTCACAATCAGGGGCATTGTCATATGGCGGGGATGGGGTGATTCGCCAAGTTGAGCTGATGCAAGCTGTCCCCGTTCGTTTTTATCTCACAATCGGGAGCTATGAGACTGAATTAAACGGAGACACCAATCAAGGCAATTTGCTGGCAGGCAATGAACGATTTGTGACGCAATTGCGTTCAAAAGGGTATGAATATGAGTACGAGGTTCGGCCGCAAGGACACAGTTGGGGGTTTTGGCAGGTCACCCTAGGTGAAACACTCATCTGGCTGTACGGAGATTAAACTTAAACTATGCGTCTTGTGTATGGTCACAAGACGCATCCTACAAACGCAAATGTTACGAATAGCTCAAACTCTCTTGCACGCTGACTTTTGAGGCACGACGTGCTGGGAACAGACTTGCAAGGATCGCTAGGACTGTAATGATGCCCAGCCAGATGAGCGGCCCTTTGAACGAAAATTGATAGGCGAGCGTCGAATTTAGCACAAACGAGAGCCCTCTCGTTGACAGATACCATGCAGCCGGAATGCTCAACGGAATCGCAATAATCCAACTGAGCCAGCCAAGCAATATCCCCTCGCCAATGAACAGGCGCACCACCTGTCCGGACGAAGCCCCGATGGCCCGCATCACACCAATTTCGCGAGTGCGCTCAAGCACACTGAGCGATAGCACACCGCTTAACCCAACGCCGCCGACGAGGGCGATCACAACCGCCATCACCGCCAAAAGCTGAATAATAATCGCTAAACCGGCCGCCAAGTTGTCAGATATTTCATCAATCGTATTGGCTCCAAACGGGCTGGCCGGCCGGATACCGATGCCAGCTTGGGTAAATGTTTCTTCAAGCTCAACAACCGCTGTCGCTTGATCGGCCGCTGCTACTTCGGTCAGTTGCATCACAACCAAGTTGGCGATTTCATATCCACCCCATTCGCTTTGTAAGGTGTTTCGAGGTATTTGTAAAGAACTCGCGCCACCGGCCGGATCAAAGTGCATGCCAACTAATGTAACCGTCATCTCATCGCCACCGTTGTTAGTGAGAATGAGCTGATCGCCAATTTGCCATCCGTTTTCGGCCGCCACAACTGTGCCAGCCACCACGCTATACCGATCTGTTGCATTCAGCCAGCGTCCTTCTGTGATTTCCGTTGCGTACAACTCAGTATCGGCCGGTTGCCCTACCACTCGAACCCGTGCATCGGTCACTTCTTTTTCTGCTTGGCCAATAGGTCGTACTGATCCACTCGAGGTATACCAAGTTTCGGCCGCAACTACTTTGTCATTGCTTAAGGCCGTTCGCTCTAATAAAACGGTTCGTTTTGGCTGATCGGTAGAAAAGGCGATGTGCCAGCGATGAACTTCGCGCAATTTCCCATCAGCCGTAAATTGATTTGCGTCGCTGACCCCCAAAACCATCATAAAGATGGTGCCCGCCACGACCAACGCCACCTGGATAATGATGACCCGTTTCTGGTTTCGAAACGTGTTGCCAATGGTTAAAACAATCGAATAAGAGACGTTTTTGAATGTGGCAATAAGCCGATTAATAAACCCCATCGCCCCGCCCAAACCATAGGAGCTAATCGCCTCACGCACGCTGATGTTCATGCCATTCCTTAAAGGAATGGCGGCCGCGAGCAGTGGCGCAATCAAACAAATCAAAATCTGAATGACAACGGCCGAATAGTCGATGGCGATTTCATTGGTTTCAAGATTCAAAAAGTTAGCAAAAAATGTTTGGAGTCCGTATGCGGCCAAAATGCCTAATGGGACAGAGACAACCATTGCTAGTAAGCCATAGCTCATGACCAAAACAAAATAACTCCAAGCGACTTGCCATTGGCTTGCTCCAATCGCCTTCATGACCCCGATTAGACCCGTTTGCTGTGACACGATTGCACTCACGGAGTTATAGACCAAGAACACCCCAAGAATTACGACCACAACCCCGATAATGCCTAAAATCAGAAACAGTGCGTTCAAAATACCGGTAGCTGGGTTGACATCGGGCGGAATAATTCGCTCTTGCCCTGGAAAAGACGTCCCAACTGAGTCAATGCCGATCTCTTCAAAATAATCTTGTACACGCTGATCGGTCAGTTCTGCGGCGGCAGGGTCCCAAGTTAACCCTCGTAACTGAATAGAGTTGTAGTTTTCACGGCCGGTAATGCGTGTAAATGTCTTGCGATCTGCATAAATCGTTTCACCAAAGCTTGGTTCTGGGCCAATTGGGTCAAGCAGTCCCACAATTGGAAAGATTTGAACACGATCACCAAAACGGATTTGAACCGTGTCACCCACAAAAAGTTGCGCTTCGCCCACCGAGATCATGCCGATACCCAGTGTATTACGCCCTGGAAATGCCCCATCACGCAATCCGGCTGGCCCCATTACCTGCTCACTATAGCTTTCACGCGCTTTAATTCGGGCGGATTGCCATTCATCTGCGTCAGATAAACGCCATTCGACCCCGCCGTCAAACAGCCCTTCAGCTTGCCAAACCCCTTCGATGCGTTCGAGTCGTTCTAACTGTGCGGGGGTAATTGCAGGGGTTAAACTCAATTTAATGTGACCCGGTTCAGCATCTGAATAGCTGCGGGTTAACGCTTCTTGAATCACGTTCCGGCCGCCAACAACCAAGCCGATAGCGATAGAGCCAAGGGCGATGACCAAAACAACTTGCAGGGTGCGGGATTTATTTCCCCAGAGATCGAACCAAACTTTTGAGAGTAGAGTTATCATAAAATGAGGGCAAGGAGCGAAGGACAAATGCTGTTTTCCAATGCTCTTTGCTAAACAAGAGATTATGCAGGGGAAGGCTGACCATTGGCTAAAGTCAGAATTTGGGAATCTGGTGTGATAATTTTGTTGCGCGTATCCGAAGCGATGTTGCCGTTTACGATTTCGATTTTTCGAGGGATACGATCCGCCAACTCTATGTCATGAGTGACCATAAGCATTGTTTTACCCTGTTCTTCGACCAATTTCATGAACAGATCAAATACTTGGTTAGCTGTTTTTGCATCTAAATTCCCGGTCGGCTCATCTGCGACTAAAAGTGGGGGATCGGTTGCTAATGAACGAGCGATGGCGGCTCTCTGTTGCTGGCCACCCGATACCATACCTGGTAATTTTATAGCCTGATCTGCCAATCCGACTATGTCGAGCAAATGGAGCGCCCGTTCACGTCTTTCTGAGCGGTTGTACATCCATGCAAATTCCATCGGCAGCATAACGTTTTGGAGCAAGCTAAGCGAAGGGAGCATTTGAAAAAACTGAAAAATGATGCCGACTTTTTGGCCGCGCCATTTCGCTAATTCGTTTTCGCTCATGCTATGTACCGGTTTTCCCGTAACGATGACCTCACCTTCTGACGGCCGGTCAATACCGGTTACCATGTTGAGCAATGTTGATTTACCGTTGCCCGATGGGCCAACAATAGAAACAAACTCGCCCGGATAAACGTTGAAAGAAACGCCGTGTAGGATCGTAACTTCATCATTACCAACTGGAAATCGTTTAATGATGTTCCGCATGTCAATAATCGGTTCAATTGTGTTGTTTAAATGTGTCATCCTGTACCTTAACTACCAACTAAATTCGTCTAAATTCGTACTGATTAGTGCAAATACTAGTTAGAAGGATAACATGTTTGTACAGTATTTGTCCATATATTTACTAAACTTAAATACATTCTTATTGAATCATAGTAAAATCTAATTGATCAAATAGCTTGTCAATATTTTGTAGTAAAAATAATAAAACTTGGAATTAGGCCATTACGCTTCAAAAATTACCCTATTCAATCACAAATGGCACCGCCGTTGGCTCCCCTCCGTAATTCCCATCTCGATTAATCACAATCACTCGCAAATAGTAAGTGCCTGGCGCTAACCCTTCAGAATAGAGTGTTTCAAGCAGCCCGTTGCGCACCGGTTGATCGTGCGTGTCTCCTAGCGTCACCCATTGGACCGATGAATCTGCTTGCGGCAAACCCAACTCAAGTTTGAAAAACTGTGACTGGGTCAGGTCGAAAT
>JBLIMP010000333.1:0-5229 GCA_047638855.1 Cellvibrionaceae bacterium
CTGCCGATTTTAAGCCTTAATTTGACCCCACTTAGGGAAAACTAAAGGTCTATTGACTTTGGAGATTGCTAGGTGTACCTGCTCTAGACTATCATCGCTTTATGCAGCTATTTTGTCTATGAAAAGCAAGGTAATATATAAACGTTCTGGAATCGTTCTGGTTTTTGTTCTTCTTTACATAGTATCGAATAACGAATGCTTCATATTATTCGGTTTGATTTGCTTAGGGGTCGTTCTCAAACAACTTTGGACATTTGCTGAGGTCGCCTGTGCAAACAAGTTGGCACTCCTCGGGGTTGCGGGTGTCAATTGATTCGCAAAAAATAGTAGATGCATATTTCCCTCGCTGGCTAGGCGGCCTGCGCTTAGTTTAATTGTCAAAAGTTATTTACGCTCAAACCCCCCATTGATAAGAATTTTTTACAATTTTGAGATAGATAAACGTTTCAACCGATTTAACGCCACTAACTTTTGAAATTTTACTAATTGTGTTGAGCAAATGATCATTGTCTCGACAGGCGATTTCGAGTTGAATGTCCCACGAGCCTGCACAAATCACCAAATAACTCACGTCCTTAAATTTTGAGATCACATCAGCTACATCCCGCATCGTCTCACCATCCACTTTAAGCGCAACCGTTGCGATAATGGGCACCCCCATCACCGTTGGATCGGTAACCGCTTTTATTTTCATGACCCCACGCTTGATCAGTCGGTTGGCTCGCTGTTGTACGGTGGAAGGGGCCATCCCTAATTCGGCCGCAATTTCCGCATACGGCCGACGGCCGTCAAGCTGCAAACTCTCAATAATCATCTGATCAGCGTCTGTTAAATCATTTGGCTTTTGAACCATAAGAACCTCCTTTTGACATAATTATGAATTGTTTTGGTCTTTGACCGGCTCCCTGCATACTTTTCTGAAATATGCATAATAACGAGTATAAAACAATTTTATCCCACTGTTTCGCTAATATCGATTGGGGAAACTCATCTTTTTAGTGGATTCTGGCGTTGCTCCTGATTTTTAGCAATGATAGACTGAACAGATAGCCTATTAATCATCTTAAGAGTAATAGGGTGTCCGTTCAACCAACGGTATCTTTATAAGTAATCAAATTTTGCCTGAAATTGGCACTATAAAAAATGCATTGGCGGGTTGAGTAGAAAATCACATTGGCTACAAATCATTGACCGCTGATACCTATACACAAAAAAGTAGAACATCATGTTTAAACACGGAATAAAATCAAAAGAATTTTTTAGTCGCGCAATGAAAGTTACCCCAAATGGGGTGAGTTCAAATTATCGTTACTACGGCGAAGACCAGACAGTTGTTGTTGCCGATGCTAAGGGGAGTCACATATTTGACCATGATGGGAATCGTTTTATCGATTACCGTTTGGGTTGGGGACCTGTTCTTATTGGTCATGGTGATGAATTTGTCAACAATCGGGTCAAAGAGGCGATTGACCACGGTGTGAGCTTTGCAGGCACCCAAGAATATGAGGTAAGCGTATGTGAGCGCATCATTGATCTGTGCCCTGGGGTCGAGATGGTGCGTTTGGCCAACACCGGTACCGAATGCACTATGCACGCTTTGCGTTTGGCACGCGGCCACACCGGCCGCGACTTGATCCTCAAATTTGAAGGCTCTTATCATGGGGCGCATGACAACGTGATGTGGTCAACCCAAGGTGCTCCACTTGACAAAGTGGGTGATCGCAGACGGCCGACTCCATTTAAAAATAGCCTGGGCATCCCCAAAGTCATCGAAGATTTAATTATCACTTGCCCTTGGAACGATGAAGAAGTTTTGGGCGAGATTCTAGCCGAACGTGGCGAAGAGATTGCCGCCATCATTGTTGAACCGGTTTTGGGAAATGCGAATGGGTTGGTTCCGGCCGCAGGCTACCATCAGTTTTTGCGCAAAGTGTGTGACGAATACGGCATCGTCCTGATTTTTGACGAAGTAAAAACCGGGTTTCGTATTGCTCCCGGGGGCGCACGCGAATACTTCGGCGTGACACCTGATATCTCAACGTATGCCAAAGCGATGGGGAACGGTTTCCCTGTAGCCGCTTTTGGCGGCAAGAAAGAGATCATGATGAAGCTGGGTTACGGCGGCGTTTTCCAAGGTGGAACATACACAGGAAACGTTGTATCAACGGCCGCGGCCGACGCCACACTCGAACTGATCCAAAGTGGTAAAGTGTTTGAACAAATCAACCGACATGGTGGTATGTTGCAAACCGGCATTAAAGAGATTTGCCGTCGCCACAGCGTGCCTGTTGTCATTAATGGAGCACCTGGCATGTTTGGTGTCTGTTTTGCGGAAGAAGCCCCTCGTGATTGGCGTGAACTAAAAACAAAGCCTAACTGGGAAATGTCGGACGTGGTATATGACCACATGATTGACAACGGGGTGATGCCAGAAGCGGGCGGTATTGAACCATTCTTTATCTCCATGTCACACACTGACGCTGATGGAGAAGAGATGCTCGAAAGATTTGAAGAAGGAGTTGTACTAGCCAAAGGGTAGTAAGGTGCGAGAGCATAGGGCGGTATCATCTGAATGATGCGTAAGCGATGCTTCGATGATTGTGTCGCCCTGTGTATGCCAAGTTAAACTTGCTTCTCGTCCTATGCAAAATGCAAAAACATGACACAAACAAAAACAAAACGAAAATCACGTAAGCGAGCCGGTGGACGCAATGCACGAATTGCACTCAGAGCAGATGCAGTTAACAAACGGCCGGTTAAGGCCGGAATGCTAGGCGGCCGGTATAAGCCACTGACTGACAGCGATCTGGAAAAAATCAACAAGGCGGCCCTTGAAATTCTTGAAACGATTGGGATCGGCGACCCCACTCCTGAGGTGATCGATATCGCCACAAAAGCGGGCGCATTCATCAGCGAACACGGCCGTCTTTGCTTCCCCGCTAGCTTAGTTGAGGATTTGTTGGCAAAAGCGGCCCGCTCCTACACCATTTACAGCCGTAGTCCCAAGCACGATGATGTGCATGTGGGTGGCTATCACGTCAATTATTCAACCAGTGGTGAAGCGGTTACGATTTTGGATCCTATCTCAAAAATTTATCGTGCTTCTACTTTGGAAGATTTGTACGATTGCGGCCGGATGGTCGACACGCTCGATAACATCCACCAATTTGGGCAGATGGTGATTCCAACCGAACTCAATGATTTACACATTCATGATTTAAACGTCGCCTATGTGGCGATCGCTTCAACCCAAAAACCGTGCGAAATGACTTTTCAGGATGTGAACAACATCGACCCAGCCTTAGAAATGTTTGACATGGTTTCGGGCGGCAAAGGGAAGTTTGCAGAACGGCCGTTTATCTCGTTTGGGGGTTGCCCGATTGTGTCGCCGCTTAAATTTGGCGAAGACAATCTAAACGTGTTGGTTAAAACGAGTAAGCTGGGCTTGATCAGCGATATTGCGATTGCGCCTCAAGCGGGTGCCACTGCGCCAGCGGCTTTGGCAGGCACGCTGGCTCAGGTCACGGCCGAAGGCTTGGCCTGTATCTGCATCGTCAACATGATCCGGCCGGGTTGCCCGATGACCTTTGCCATTTGGCCCTTTGTCTCTGATCTGCGCACCGGTGCGTTTTCTGGCGGCAGCGGGGAAGAAGCGTTGATGATGGCCTCTTGTGCGCAAATCGGCCGCTACTATGACCTGCCAACCAGCGTGGCCGCATCGATGAGTGACTCAAAAGTGCCTGACGCCCAAGCCGGTTATGAAAAAGGGATTACAGCAGTCACGGCCGGATTAGCGGGTGCAAACCGAATCTTGGAATCGGCCGGAATGCTGGGTAGCCTAATGGGGGTTTCGCTTGAAGCCTTGGTTATCGACAATGATATGCTGGGAGTTGCGCAGCGGGTTTTAGCGGGCTTAGAAGTAAACGACGAAACTTTATCGATCGATGTCATTCGCGAAACTGTTTTGGGCCCTGGCCACTTTTTAGGCCACGCGCAGACGATAGCTCGTATGGAAACCGACTTTCTCTACCCTGAAATCGCAGATCGTTCCGCCCCTGGAGTATGGGAGGCCGAAGGGTCACCCGACATGTTTGACCGAGCACGAGATGTGGTGAAAACGGTGCTTAAATCGCATTATCCTGACCATGTTGATCCGCAATTGGATGCTGCGATACGAGAGAAGTTCCCGATTGTGTTGCCGAAAGAGAAAATGGGGCGTTGATTTTCCTGTCTAATTTAAAATGTAGGACGTCAGCTTGCTGGTGTTTAAGGAGAAAACGCCGTGCTAACGGCTAATCAAATAAGCAAATCCTACGGAATTTCCCCCGTACTCAAAAACATTTCATTTTCTGTCAATGCCGGCGACCGGTTGGGTCTGATTGGACCCAACGGTGCTGGCAAGTCTACTCTGATCCGCATTTTGGCCGGTGAAGAACCGGCCGATAGCGGCTCTGTTATTCTCGATCCGGCAATTCGTGTTGGCTATTTGTCGCAAGGGTTTGAACCTGACCCCAGTTTGACCATAGGCGATTTAATCGCCCAAGCGACCGGTGACCCAGACGTTCTCGAACGTCAACTGGGCGAACTTGGGGAGCAACTTGCGGCCGACCCCGAGAACAGCACCGTCCAACAAAAGTATGACGAGGTGCTGGCTCGACTCATCGACCATGACACGGCCGAAGCCCCAACGATTTTGGCAACGCTTGATTTAGATCAAATGTCGGCCGAAACCAAAGTCGGCATCCTATCAGGCGGTCAAAAGATGCGTCTGTCCCTGGCCCTACTGCTCCTTTCATCTCCCCAATTACTATTGCTCGACGAGCCGACCAATCATTTAGACATCGACATGCTGGAATGGCTTGAAGAGTGGTTGACCGCTTTTCAAGGTGCGGTTTTGATCGTGTCACACGATCGTACATTTTTAGATGAGGTGAGTAATCGAATCATCGATTTGAACCCTATAGAACGTACTGTGCGTGAATATCCGGGCAACTACACTTTTTACCTAGAGCAGGTACAAAAAGAACAAGAAAAGCACAGCGAAATCTGGAAAGAGCAAGAGTATGAAATCCGACGGATGAAGCAAGATATTGCCCGTACCAAAGCGCAAGCCAAAAGTGTTGAACTCACGACTAAGCCGAACCAGCCAAATGTTCGCCGTTTGGCAAAAAAGGTAGCGAAAAAAGCACGTTCGCGCGAACGCAAGTTGGAGCGGTATATCGATTCTGA
>JBLIMP010000334.1:0-5226 GCA_047638855.1 Cellvibrionaceae bacterium
CAGATATAACTCAGCACCTGCACAAGTTAACCCCATATGACGGCCGAACGTTAAGCGGTGTCGTTGAGCGGACGATTGTGAACGGCCGTAAGGTTTACCACAATGGGGTTTTTGCCGAACAGAATTTTGGTAAATCTTTGATGAAGGTAGCCTGAGTTAAATCTGGAGATGGGTTATAACCACAGACTGGAGGTTCGATCATGAATTTATTTCTTTTGTTTGGTTCTATTTTGATGTTTATCGGGGTTGGATTGGGAGCTTTTGGCGCCCACAGCTTTGCCGAGTTTTTGGCTGCGGCCGGCCGCGAAGGGACTTTTGAAACGGCCGTTCGTTATCAGGTTTACCACGCATTGGCCTTGTTGGTGGTTGGTATTTTGAATAGCCAGTCTGCATCCCCGTTGTTAAGCTGGGGCGGTTGGCTATTTTTTGTTGGGACACTGGTTTTTTCAGGGTCGCTTTATATTTTGATTTACTCAGGTGTTAAATGGCTAGGGGCGATCACCCCAATTGGTGGGGTTCTGTTTTTAGCCGGATGGGCTTGTCTGGTGATTTACGCTATAAAGCATGCCTAAATCCTAAACTCGCGACAGGGATTCTATGCTTTAACCTCCAGTCTTTTGAAATAAAGGCTGGAGGTTTTGTTATGTAGACACCCCTGGTTTGCGAGCGGTTAAACGGATACCGCCTAGATTTCCACCCTCGTAAAGTGCGGTCATCGTTGCATAGAAATCGTCTAGTCCCTCAACAACGGCCGCTCCATGCACCCTTAATTGCCGTTCTCTATCCGATCGAAATGCGTCAAAACGCTCGTGCACAAACTGAGTCCATCGGGTTGACATATCATCAAATTGAACGTCAATAAAACCGGCCGCTTCAACATGGGCAACATATTCGGCTGGGCTTGGCACATAATGACAGTAGATTTTCGATTCTAAATCGTGACTTTCTTGAGCTGTAAATGGGTGTAATTTGGAGAAGTCTTCAATAAAAAGAGAGGCGTTTGGCTTTAAATGATCGAAGCAGCGTTCAAATAGGAGCTTTCGATTGGGGATATGCAAGAAGGCAAGCCAGCTTGCTAACGCATCATATTGCTCAGCGGCCGGGTTCGCCTCTAAAAAATCACCTACTTGATGTGTGATTGAATCTGACAATCCGGCTCGTGCTGTTAAATGTCGGCCGATGTCGTTTAAATCCGCTTGCAATTCTAAAGCAGTGACATGGCACCCGGCCCGATGAGCCAGATAACGAGCCGGTCCACCGATTCCCGCCCCCACTTCAAGAACATGATGATGTGGAGCGATCTGACACTTTTGAATCGCCTGATCAACCGCATCAACCCCTTCATAGTGATATTGGTCAAAGCGGACCAACGTATCAACAGAAACAGGGTCAGTGTCGGCCAAGCCAAGTTCACGTAGTTCGTTGAATACGCGCTCGACTTGAATATAGAGTTTCATGGATTTAATCAGATCGGTCATAGGGGGTGCTCATGGATTGAATTGCATGTTTGCGTGATAGGGTTGTCTGGGTTGCATTGTACAAACGAGACTTTATAGCAAAGATTGAATCTGTCAATTTGAAACATTTAGCAAATCTATGATCGCTTAAAAACCTCGTCCCCACATAATCACGCTTACACCTGCCAACACAATTGCACCACCGAGCAAATCAAACCGATCTGGAATCCAGCCATCAAAGTACCACGCCCAAGCCAAAGATAAGACGACGAATATGCCTCCATAAGCGGCATAGACCCGGCCGAAGCTTTCTTCTTGTTGTAAGGTTGGAATGACTCCATACACAACCAAAATAAGAGCGCCGCTGATCCCCCAAACCATCGGTTTACCGACCCGGAGCCATTGCCATATGAGCCAGCCACCAGAAATCTCTGCGAGACCGGCTAAAAGAAAAATACCTGCTGTTCGTAAAAATGTCATACTTGATTTTAGCTGAGTTCTTTCTTTTAGTTGGCCACCGGTGTCATAAGAAACCCACGTATAAATTCTTTGACTTCTGCAGACCCTAAGATACGCATTGAAATCGGGGCATGATTGGGCAAAACGATTAACTCGAAATGTAAAAACGCACAACATTGTCTTTCATTCGCAATAAACGCAGTTAAATTGTTAAACCACGTTTCGTCACTCGGAAATTGCAGCTCGTATCCGTTTGGAAGTTCGCGAGTTTCCAATGTGCCAGCAAAAAGATCTTTTAGCTCGAACTCTTTTCTCTTGTTTATTTCACCAATGGGTAGGGTGCATGCGATTGTTTGTGATTCACTCATATTAGCGTTATCTCCTGTTTTTCTAGAATGTTATTTTTTTGATAAACTCAAAACGAATAAGAGCAGTCTAACAATTGAAGCTAACTTGAAGTCAAGGAGCGATTTGGAGAATCTAATGTCTGATTTGTTGATTGGTGAGATAGCCAAAAAAGTAGGGATTGCGACCTCTGCAATCCGATATTATGAAAGTATTGGGCTGTTACCACAACCAAGCCGGGTGAACGGCCGGCGCCGCTATGATAAAGCGATATTAAAGCAGCTCAAGATGATTCGCATAACTCAAAGTTTTGGGTGGACGTTGGAGGAGATCAGAGAGTCGCTGGTTGATGTGCCCCAGCATGTGCCTTTTTCTGAGCGATGGAAAGGGCGAGCTCCGCAAAAGATTTCAGAGCTTGAGTTGATTATTGCGAATGCTCAACAGAAGAAAAAACTGCTTGAGCAGGGGCTAAACTGTGTCTGTGTTGATGTAGACGATTGCTCTTTAGCAGAACCATTTAATCATTAAAATGATTCGTAACTTCTCAAAAAGGGAGGGAGATATCCTTTGACAAGCGTTCGACTGAGCTCACGCCGAAGTCTCAGGATACGCACCCTGAGCTTGTCGAAGGGTGTCTTTCCCCAGATTATTGAGAAGATACAATGATTTGTTTTCAGAACCGGCTATGGCAAAAGATTGGAAATTACGACTTTTCGAATTCGGCCGTAATTGCTCGATGAATGGCAACATCCTGTAAAAAATATCGCTTTAGTTCAGTATTGTTGATTTGTGCAGCAAGCTTCTGCAAATGATTGTTCGCAGTTTCAAGGATCGCTTGTGCTCGCTCATCACGACCGCCTTTTAAAATTTGATAAGCTCGCAAAAAGATCCTTAACATATCATCGGCTTGGGCCAACACCTGCTCATTTACATTGTGCAAAACCTCGTTTAGCAAGAAAGCCGCCTCTTCATGGTTGCCATCAACCCAAGCTAGTGTTGCCAAGCCAACCTGTAACTCTACCACGTGCCCTTGCGTGTTTAATTTGTTGGCTAGAATAAGCCCATCGCGATAATGCTGACCCGCTTTAGCATATTGAGCCAGATCGCTAAACAGGTGGCCTAGCCAATTGTGGGCCTCTCGCTGGCTTTGCAAATCGGCCGTTTGAAGTGCTAATTTCAAGCCTTGCTCATAATTCTTTTGGGCTTTTTCAAACTGACCCAGTTTTAGAGCCACTGAACCGATATTGATTAATCCGATCGTTTCGTTTCGAATATCGTTAACTTCATGAAAGATTTCAGCCGTCTGTTCAATATAGACCAAGGCGGCCGGATAATTGCACTGTATGAGCATTAAAACACCGAGGTTGCCTAGGCCCGCCGCTTCCCCTTGGCGGTGCTTAAGTTGTCGAAAAATCTCTAAATTTTTCTCAAAATATCGTTTTGCTGCCTCATGTTCACCTTGATAAACTGAATCAATCCCCAGTATCTGATAACTTTGTCCTGCAATTAAGGGAAGGTTGGCAATTTCAGCGTGTTTAATCGCCAATTCAAGTTTCTCTTTTGCTTCGTCAAAATCACCGTTTCGGCTCAGGGCGTTTCCCCAAGCCAATGAGGCATCCGCCAGCAGATCGTCGGCTTTGGCCTTTTTCGCAAACCCGATTGCACGTTTCGCTTCATCTTTGCTCCCCTTGATAAGTTCGCAATGCGTCTGATAGCTTTTCGGCTGTTGTTTTGGTGAGTGTCCCCTGGCTGTCGATTTCATTCCGGCCGGTCGCTAGCATCTTCTCTAAGCGAGCCGTATCCAATCGAATGTCGCTTTCAAGGTTAATGGCGGCCGTTTTTCGGTTGATGGTTACGTATGGGGCTAATTCCTTGCGTAAGTTGGCAAGTAGCACTCGCAGATTTCCCATCGCTTTGTTCTGTGGTAAATCATTCCAAAACAAATTGGCTAAAACGTCACGTGAATGGGTTTGCGGGTTGCGTACGAGGTAAATGAGTAAGGCTTCGGTTCGCCGTGAGGCAAGTTTTAATGGCAGGCTGTCTTGTTTTAATGTTAGTTTTAGGGCAAAAGGAGAGAGCAGTGTGATTTCGAGCAAGAGACTATTTTATCACCATCGGGCTAGATATAAATAAAAAAAGGTGTATTTTTCAAGGTCAGACCGTTTATTAGCGTAACGGTCTGACCTTGAGTTTTTGATTACCCTCGATTGGCGTTCAGGAAATCTAAAATCAGTAAATCAAGCCCATCGTACATTGCAAACATGCTGGTTCCATGGGATGAACCGGTCTGAATTTCGGCCGTTGATACAGCTGGATTAATCTCGCTCAAACGGGTGACAGTGTCGGCCGAATATTTGTCTAATGTCATGGCAACCATTAACACCGGGCGATCAATTTGGGCTATTGCGTCGTCAGTAGTTACATCAAAATAGTTTAACCCTGGCGAGAGCAAAACGGCCGCTTTGGCAGCCGGTTGGCTGACCGCTGACCGCAATGCCAAGCTACTGCCTATGCTTGCGCCAACAATCATGCTATTGGCTCCATCGACTTCCGGTTGATTGACAAACCAGTCCCACACAACAGCCATATCTTCTTCGGCCAAAGCCCAATCTACGGCCGAAACACTGTCACCGTGACCCCGAAGGTCCAGCGCCAACGTTGTGTAACCTTGATCATTTAGTAACTGTACAAAGCCAGCAGTCTCCCAATCAGACCGACTTCCACCTGCCATGTGCAACAGTAATACGCCTGGTTGGGGAGTGTCCGGTTGATTTGAATTAAAGGTCCCTATTAAACCAAGCTCGTCGGGTGCGCTAATAACCACCTCTTGCGAGAGCGGGAGTGATTCAGTCACACTTTCGGCCGATTCTTGATCTGGCTCTGGATAGCCGGATCCATCAACGGGCACAATAACCTCAGGCTCTGGGTAACCGTCTGTAACCGCCACAATCGGGGCTACAATCGG
>JBLIMP010000335.1:0-5197 GCA_047638855.1 Cellvibrionaceae bacterium
AATACTGAAGAGGCATTGAACCTTGTTTTAAAGTGTGCGTCAACGAATTTCAACCGTATTGCCACCTGTTTGCCCATTTGGAAGGGTTATGATGAGGCGATTCTTAGGATCAGCGGCCGGGTACATGCCGACCAAAAGTTGATAGCGGTCAGGGTCCCATGGCTGATTAAATCGAATCACATGTTGATCATGCAGAAGCATATTAGGTTGCCAGCGGGCCACGGCCCAATATCCTTGCCCTGGCACTGAGTCGCTTTGAGCAATAACTTGTAGCGACTGTTTGTCAATGACATGCACAAACACAATGTCATGCCTCTTCTCCATGTCGGCCGGCAGCGTTGTACTGGATTGTGACCAAAAAAGATCAACGATTAAGTCTCCATTTTCAAAATTAGATTCGGCTGCATGTAGTTGATACAGCCCCTGTTCTTTTGAGCCATTCAAAGAGCCAGCCCGAGAGCCAACCAGAGCCGTCAACTCACCAAAACCGGCGATATCAGCCACTGAAAAGCGAAGATAAAGCGGATATATTTCTGTTTCAAGGTCGCCCCTGGTCATCGGCCCAGTTTGAGTTGAAACGAGGATCGGCCGATCGTTTTGTTTAGCCACCCCCGCGTACATCCCATCTATAAATACCCCATCGATGGGCCAAACATAGAGAGCAAAGCTGCCGGTAAACCAATTAGCGATTAAGTCGCGATGGTTAAGCCGAAACAGCTCACGGTCGGGTTCAACCAAATACGCAATCGAAGGCCAGTTATCTTGATAACGACGATCCACAAACACCGGCACACCGGTCGATTCTGCATTGATTTGTTCGGCTAGGTCGCGTGCGGCCGATTCAAACAAGTAGCTTGTTTCAGGCAAAGATGGGTATTTTACAAAATAATCTTGGACGGTCAGCCACAAGGAGCCTGACAAAATGACGACAACGGCGATTCGGCCGACAACCTTGTAGCGTGGCAACTGCCATCCCCATGCAAGACCGATGGCGGCCGGAAACAAAGCGGCCGGCAGAATGCCCGACGCACGCAAGAAGTGTGGGGCATCTTCGGCCAAAACAGTGGCAGAAAGCATCACGGCTACCCAGCAGACTGTGGCGACAACGGCCGGTTTTGCCCAATTGCGCACCATCCAAACCAGGCCAATACAAAACGGGAGTGCCATCAAAATATCAAACAGCGGCCGACCGGGAAGATTATGACGCACGATCGTATCCCCTTCTATAAAAAAGAGACCTAACGCACCAAAGCTGTTTTGTATAAACGTCCCAAGCAGGTCACCTTGATTAATCAGCGGGTTAAGAATTGAAACTTGGCCGGTACGGCCACTCAGTAGCTCCGGCCGACCCAACCACAAATTAAAAAGCGGTAGCATGATCACAAGCCATCCGACCAAAGCCCACCCCAGGCCACGCCACGGAACCGGCCGTTTAGCCAGCAACAGATAGCCAACGATCAGAATAAGCACCATGGGAAAAAGGCGGGCGGTGAGATAGGTGTAAAAGCCTAAGCCGGTACATGCTCCGGCCGCCAACCATAGCCAGCGCCCCTTTTTTGGGTCGATGTGGCGATAAGCGAGTGTCCCAAGCCAGAGTGCCAACGCCACAACCGGAATCGCCAAAATAATGCGCAACCCGATTCGGCTCAGATGAATGGGTAGCAGGGTGACGGCCCACAGCCAAGCGGCAAACAGGCCGACAAGCTGACCGTACCAGCTTTTTGCAAGCGCATAAACGACCAAGGTTGTCAGTGTGCCAACGACGGCCGCCATCAGGCGAATCGCTAGGGGTGTATTCCCCAAAAGTGCCACAGCGATTGAACTTAGATAGATGTAGCCAGGCTCCCGGCCGTTGTTAGCTTCGAAAAATAGGGCATGCTCACCGCTTAAGATTCCCAATGCATCTACCCCATTAAAGGCCTCATCCCTGTATAATCCCGGCGGCAAATCGCCCAACTGCCAAAAACGCAATCCGGCCGCTGTGATACAAATACAGGCCAAAAGCAAAAAAACCCACCCCTTTTGGGATCGGTTTTGGCGTTGTGTGTCTTGATTTCGAGAGATTATCCGTCTCTGCTCATTGTCTGTAACTGTTGTCAAATCGGGAGCAGTATAGCAAAATCCAAAACAGAAGCAATTCATAAAATGCGTATTTTAATCGTCTCTAAAGCGTGTCTAACCGGCACCTACCAGTCAAAACTAAGCGCCATTGGGGCCACGACGGGCATAGATCTAGCTGTCATGGTTCCACCTACATGGGACGATCCGGCCGGGCAGATTGTGCTTGAAAAGCGTCATACAGATGGGTATCAACTCATGGTAGAGCCATTGCGTTTTAATGGAAATTATCATTTTCATTATTGGCCCACGTTGCGCCAAAGGATTGCAGAATTCAAACCAGACATCGTACATATGGATGAGGAGCCTTACAATTTAGCCACTTGGCTGGCTTGGCGTGCGGCTAAAAAAGCCGAGGCTAAATTTCTCTTTTTCTCGTGGCAAAATCTCTGTCGACAATACCCGCAACCTTTTCGGTGGATGGAGCAACAGGTGTTGAAAAATAGTGATTTTGGGATCATGGGGAATCAAGAGGCGGTTGAGGTTTTTAAACAAAAAGGATACCTTGGACCTCAGGCGGTTATCCCCCAATTTGGCACAGACCCAACTCTATTCACCCCAGCTGAGCAAATGCCTAAGCTTGGAAAAATCGGGTTTGCCGGGCGACTGATTCATGGAAAGGGGATAGATTTATTAATTCAAGCGGCCGCCAAACTGCCAAAAGATGATTCTTGGTCATTACATATTGCGGGCGACGGGCCGGAAGACGACAAGTTAAAGGCTTTGGCACAAGAATTGGGAATTGCTAAAAAGGTTAACTTCTCTGGTCGAATGGGTTCGGCCGATGTGCCCACCTTTCTTCAAAGTTTAGATATGCTCGTGTTACCATCACGCACACTGCCCAATTGGAAAGAGCAGTTCGGCCGAATATTAGTAGAGGCAATGGCATGTGGCCTGCCGGTGATCGGATCAAATTCAGGCGAAATTCCCAATGTGATTGGAGATGCTGGGCTTGTTTTTCCAGAAGAAAATGTTGAAATCTTGGCCGCTCAGATCGAGATTTTGCTAAATGATGAACAAAAGCGAGATACGTTGGGGAAAATCGGCCGGGAACGAGTCATAGCAAACTTTACGCAACAACAAATCGCGGCCGCAACGGTTGCTGTCTATCGCCAGATCCTCGACTAAGGTCAACCCTGAAAAATAATCGTTCGACGATATAGCTCGTGGGTTGGCTAGGGACGATTTTAGCTGTGTAAATGAATGACTTATTTTCAGAAATCGCCTAACCTATAACTGCACCTCTATTCCCTTCCCTGCTACGCCCATCTGTTTTCTCATCCAGGAGTAAGTTACCCAATGAACAAGAAAATCCTTTGTACCTTTTTCGCCATAATCTGTTTACTAGCCCTTTCCGGCTGCGAGCCTGAACTTGTCGAGGTTGAACCTGAAGTAACCCGTGAAGTCGAAGTCACTCGTGAAACGGTAGTAGAAGATGTACCAACTGAAGCCAAAACAGTGCCAGAGATAGAATCTGAACCAGCGATCGTCGTGACTCCAGTCACTGTGGGCGGCAGTGCGGCCGAACCCGTAGCTGAAGCTGAAAGCATTGCTGAGCCAGTTCCAGTTATTGTTGCACCTGAAACAGATGCTCCGGTTGAGCCACAACCCTCGACATTAAGAATCTCCCACGGTCTCGTCTGGTCTGGAGAAGAAACCATTGATCCCTATGCGCCCACTCACTTTGTTGAATATTCACTGTTTGCCTATGAACGGCTGATTCGGCTAGATGCGGCCGGAAATTTGATCCCAGGTCTTGCTACCGCATGGGAGTCAAACAATGATTCAACTGTCTGGACAGTGACCTTAAGGGATGGGGTTTTGTTCCATGACGGAGCCACATTAGCACCAGGAGATGTCGTCTATTCATTAGAAAGAATGATAAATCCAAGTGCTGGCTCCACATTAGCCCCGGTTTTGGAAGCGATTGCGGCCGTGGCCCCGGCCGGTGGCAACCAAGTCACTATCGGTCTATCAGCACCAAACATCGAATTTCCTCTTTTGCTAACCGATCCACGGGCGGTCATCTTACGCCGTGGCGGAGGGGAGACGATCACATCTGATGGGATTGGAACCGGTCCATTTAAACTCAAAAATCTCGACACCTTGGGCATGACTGAATTAAGCGTATTTAAAGAGTATTGGGGCGGGCAGTCGGGCATAGAGCAGGTTGCAATCATCGGCATTGCTGACCCTGAAAGTCGCGTACAGGCGATGCTGGCCGGGCAGATCGATCTTCTCGATCAAGTTACGATCGATCAAAAACCGCTTTTTGCAGGCTCCAATGAGTTTAGCTTGCAAAATATCCCAACCGGCAATTGGCGCGGCTTTGTCATGCGCACCGACACGGCTCCGTTTGATGACCCGGCCGTGCGCAAAGCGTTACGCGTTGTGGCTGATCGTCAAGCTTTAATCGACCAAGTCTTAAACGGATCGGGGACCATAGCTTGTGATCACCCTGTCTGGAACGGTGATCAATATTGGACCGCGATTAGTTGTCCACAAGATATTGAATTAGCCAAGTCTTTACTAGCTGAAGCTGGCTATCCAAATGGGATTGAGGTTGATCTTTATACGAGCGCGCTCGACCCATACTGGCCGAAAATGATCACAGCCTATCAGGCCCAAGCCGCCGCCGCAGACATTACGATAAATGTGATTGAAACACCCATTGACACATTCTGGTCAAACAGTTGGCTCATTGACCCCTTTGTGACGACAAGCTGGAATGCACGTCCGGCTCCATTGATTTTGAATGAGGCTTGGCGTTCAAGTGCCCCCTGGAATGAGACATATTGGCAATCCCCTGAATTTGATGCGCTGCTAGACTCAGCGGCGGGCGAGCCCAATTTTGCCGTTCGTAAAAGCCAGTATGCTCAGCTTCAAAACACACTTTGGGAATCAGGCGGGGCGTTTATCCCATTCCACATCAATCAAACCCGTATTATAAGTACCTGCATCGCCGGTGTACTACCGGTTGCGGCCGAGCATGTAGATTTCTCTTTGATTGTCAAAACACCAAACTGTAATTAGCTAGTCAGCACTTCAGCCGGTCAGCATTTCAGCTAGTCAGCCGGAA
>JBLIMP010000336.1:0-5171 GCA_047638855.1 Cellvibrionaceae bacterium
CCATTACAATATGTACGACTACATTACGGAAGAACTAACTGAAATTATTCGGGAGAATTTCCCTGGGGTTCCAGGCCAAGAAGGAATTTTTGGCCATTCGATGGGTGGGCACGGGGCGTTAACAATTGCGTTAAAGAACCCCGGCCGCTTCAAGTCAGTTTCTGCTTTTGCACCTATCTGTGCCCCATCACAATGTCCGTGGGGTGAAAAGGCATTTTCTAACTATTTAGGCGATGATCGAGATAGTTGGTTGAATTATGATGCGAACCATTTGGTCCAGCAGGCTACAGAGCAATTGCCCATGCTCATTGACCAAGGGGATGCAGATGGCTTTCTGCCAACCCAGCTTCACTTCCAGACGTTTGTTGACACCTGTAAACAAGCGGGCTATCCCGTTACGGCTAACCTTCGGCCGGGATATGATCACAGCTTTTATTTTATCGCTTCATTTATCGGCGATCACATCGCACACCATGCGGCCGCATTAAAGAGCTAAATCATCAATCGCTAACAATTTTAGAGGGGGCTTACATCACCCCTCTGCCAAGAGCCACAGCCACCGTCACAGAATAACTATGACACAGATAGAGTCTTTCACTTACATTTGTCACTTAGGAAATTCTGACCCCCTGATAAGCTATTTACACCTATCCAACAGTCCTGTTTGACCCCAATCATTCAGTGACTTTAGAAGACAATAATTACTAAAAAGGTGTGAAATGATAAAAGAAAGTAGCGAAGTCACAAGACGAAATTTTCTAAAAGCGGCCGGGTTAACCGGAACAATGCTAGGTCTTACCGCCTGTGGGTCAGGCCCCGGCCGGTCAGAAACCGCTGTTATAAGCCCAACAGCGGTAAGTGCCGCGCCCGTACAAGAAGTTGATATTGACGGGGAACATGCAGCCAAAACGCAAGCATTTCTTGATGGGATCGGATCGAACCCTTCTTTTTGGGGAACCCCTCTTGAATACCGAATGGAAGATGGGGTCAAAGTATTTGAACTCACTTGCCAACAAGTTAAATGGGAAGTTGCGCCAGGCAAAATAATCGATGCGTTTACCTACAATGGTATTGTCCCTGGGCCTGAAATTCGGGTTGTTGAAGGGGATACCGTTCGTATTATCGTTCACAATGAAATGACCCAAAGTACGGTTGTTCATTGGCACGGGGTGCTTGTTCCAAATTCAATGGATGGGGTGCCCATGTTGACCCAACCGCTGATAAAATCGGGAGATTCTTTTACGTATGAGTTCAAAGCCCGTAATCCTGGCTCCCATATGTACCACTCTCATCACAACGCACTTGAACAGGTTCTAAAAGGAATGCTAGGTGCATTTATTATCGAACCCAAAGACAAAAGCCACGATCCGGAGTATGACACTGAATACACTTTAGTCGTCAATGATTCAGGGATCGGTTTTTCAATCAATGGCAAATCATTCCCTTATACCCAACCCATCATCGCAAAAGTTGGAGAGCGGTTGCGCATACGCTATATGAATGAGGGGCTGATGATTCACCCGATGCATTTACATGGGTTAGAACAGCTCGTTTTTTCAAAAGATGGCTGGAATTTGCCGCAACCCTACTATTGTGACACGGTCAATGTTGCCCCAGGGGAACGCTATGACGTGATTGTTGACTGCCATACACCAGGAGCCTGGGCGTTTCACTGTCACATCCTATCGCATGCAGACACAATTCACGGAATGTTTGGCATGGTTACGGCCGTGATTGTTCAAGAATAATCCGCCACTTTTTTATCTCATCTCACATCTCAGTATAAAACAGGATGAATAGGGTAAATGACCCTATTCGCTCTGTTCGTTTTGCCAAAAATCGATTTCTGAAGATGTTTATCTTATTAATTACAGGAGGTCATTCACCATGAAGACCTATTCAATGATTTTTTTTACGCTTATTACCGTTTTCCTTCTAGCCGCTTGCGGGGGCGAACCAGAGGTTGTTAAACCAGACCCCGTCTCATTTAATATGGAAACATCAGATACTTTAGCTTTTTCTGTGACTGAATTAAAAATGCAATCAGGGGCCGAAGTAACAATAAATATTAGTAATCCCGGTGGATTGGAGCATAACTGGTTGCTAGTTGCTGAAAACAAAGACCCTCTGACCGTATCAGACGCAGATGCACTCTACGGCGTCACATCCGGCTCGATTGGGGCTGGAGGAATGGCAACAGTTGCGTTCGTGGCTCCAGGGCCAGGCATGTATCAATATGTTTGTTCCGTTGCGGGTCATGCGGCCGCTGGCATGGTTGGTAAAATCGAAGTCACTCCGTAAGTCATCGGCCGGATAGCTTGAGACCGCTTTCGCTGGTCTCAAGCTATCCGGCATCAAGCCCGCTAAATTAAAAGCACTACATGCAAGCCTGCTACATACATCATCCAATATTTAATTCCTCAATCACATAAAAATTTGTACCAACGCTGCAAACTCTATAACCACGCCGGGTTGTAACAGGCCATACAAAATTTTACCTAAATTTAAACCTATTTAAGGTTGGCATAAAGTGCCTTAAGCCCATGATCAGACAAGGCTCTGCTTAATCTTCTATGATCTTATCAGTAATGAATCAGCTCCAATTGGTGAGGTGTTCATTGATGAAGTTTTATTGATTTAGGGGATATTTTATGAAAATCGAAAAGCAAAAAATCCGGCTACTTGTTGTAGCGGGAACGCTGTCCGCGTTACTAGTTGGCACATTTGTGTCTATGGGCGGCCCGTCTATTGTCTCGGCCATGCGGTCAACTGGTGGCTCTAGTATCACAACGGTGGCTGATGTAGAAGCAGAAAATCAATCATTAAGCGAGGCGGTAACTGCGCTTCAAGCCAACGAGATTCTCTACCAAGACCAAGTCACAATGGCGAATGAAGTCATAGCACAATTGCAAACAGACTTGGCAGAAACAGCTGGCTCTTATGATCAAGTGCTGACAGAGTACGATCAAAGTCTGGCCGGTTTACAAGCCCAAAATGTTGAGCTCATCGGCACGCTCACAACGTTCCAACAGCGTGACGGTGCCTATTCGGCCGATCTAGAAGGAGCCAACGCGCTGTTAACAGAAAAGCAATCGGCCGTCGATCTGCTTCAAGCACGAGAAGCCGATTACTTGACCGCCATCGAACAGGCGAACGGGGCGATCACCTTTATCCAAAACGAGCTAAATTATTCTCAACAGGCATTTGTTAACCTCAAATACCAGTATGACGAACTGCAAGGTGCGGTTGAGCTGTTACAAACACGAGAGCTAGAATATCAGTCCCGTCTGGCTGAAGTTAATAACAGGTCTGGAGGGTCACAGGCTCAAGCCCAACCGGCCCAATCATATGAAGGTGATTACGAAGAACATGAAGAACATGAGGAGGAAGAGGAAGAATATGAGGGGGAGGAAGAGCATGACGACGACTAATCCACTGCACACAAAACGAGTCAAAGTACAGCTTCAGGGGCAAAATCGGAAAAAGCGAAAACCTCAACCACAGGTCCGATCGTTACAACTGCTGCTCGCATCAGGCGGTGTGATAGGAACATTAATTGGCGGCAATTTAATCGCAGGGAATGAGTGGGTAGAATCACTTGTACCCACTCATCAAACCGATGAGGCACTACTTGAAAGCAGTCGTCTGGAAATCGCGGGTAATATAACAACAGAAGTTCATGCGTACACGCCACCGGTAATTAAGCTACCCGATGTAAGTCGGTTGCCCCAGCCGATTGCGAATACAGACTTTGAAATACCTCAACGGGTTAAGTTGATTGACCAAAGTGCCCCACAAAACATAGGCGGGTTCGGAAGTGGACTAAACAGTGAACCGATAGTAAAAAGTTCGGTGCAACTGCCTGAAATTCCACTTGTGGCCGTTCCCGTTATTCCACAACGGCCGCAGGTGAACATTCAGCCGGTGAATTTAGATTTGCCGGAAATCCCTCAGGTCCAAGTGGCTCAACCATCACAAAGTCAAAACAAAGTGCCACAAACGGTAACTGCAAGTAAGTCGTCAAAGTAGCTGCTTTGAAAGCGGTTATTTTTAATGTTGAGGTTCAAGCGTTTGCTTGAGCCTCAACACAAGCAGAAAATTTGAGCTACAATTTGATTATCCCAGTCTTTTTAAGAAAGACTGGGATTTTTAGCAAAATCGAGGTTAGGAGTTAAATCATGAACGTACACGAAAAAATAAATTACATTGAATTGCCATCCAAAGATATTCCAGCGACCCAAGCATTTTTCAAAGCGGTTTTTGGGTGGGCGTTCGAAGATTATGGCCCTGAATATACCGCCTTTTATAGTGCCGAATCTGGTTTAGATGGCGGCTTTTACAAGTCAGACCTTGTTGCAACGGCCGCCACTGGCAGTGCGCTGGTCATTTTTTACAGCGACAAACTTGAACAAACCCAAACCAAAGTTGAAGCGGCCGGTGGCGAGATCACCCGCGAAATATTTTCATTCCCTGGCGGCCGGCGCTTCCACTTCACCGATCCAAACGGAAATGAATATGCGGTTTGGGGTCATTCGGCCGAATAAAATCTACAAATGATGTTATTTACGGGGCGAGCCACCCTTTAAGGGGTGACATAGCCTCTACAATGGACCGTATGTGATATATCTGAATAGTTACAAAAAATGATGCAAATTGAGACTGCGCTAAAAAAGTATCCAAAAGAGAGCTTGCTCAACGGACCCACCCCGCTCCAGCATTTACCCCACCTAAGCAAGCAATTGGATATCAATGTTTATCTTAAACGAGAAGATTTAACCCCATTGGCCTTAGGTGGCGACAAACCGCGTAAGCTAGAATACGAAATCGCCCAGGCGAAGGCGGCCGGAGCTGATATTTTGGTGACCTGTGGTAGTTCTCAAAGTAATCATGCTCGGCTAACGACGGCCGCGGCTAAACAGTTGGGGTTAGATTGTGCGGTGGTTTTAAGCGACGATCAATATCGAGCGATTCAGGGCAATTTGATGACCGTCTACTTGATGGGAGCAGACGTTAAAATCATTCAAACCGAAGATCATTGGGATTTAGAGAAACATGCGTTGGCTTATTGTGAAACGCTCAAAGCCCAAGGGCGCACCCCTCACTATATTCCCGTGAGTGGCACAACCCCACATAGTTGCCTTGGCTATATCAGCGGCGGGCTTGAGGTTGTC
>JBLIMP010000337.1:0-5145 GCA_047638855.1 Cellvibrionaceae bacterium
TTCGAATACGAATGCCCTCGATTGTTATAGGCGGTCGCCTCTTCTGGGTTCAGCTCTATCGCACGATCATAATCGGCTATCGCTCGCTCTTCGTCACCTTGGTTCGAATACGAATTCCCTCGATTGTTATAGGCGGTCGCATCTTCTGGGTTCAGCTCTATCGCACGATCATAATCGGCTATCGCTCGCTCATAATCCTTTAAATAATCATAAGCTAACCCTCTAAAAAAATAATCAATGTCTGTTAAGTCGGGAAGTACAGCAAATGGTGGGAAAGTGTCTTTTTTGCGTAAATCAAATAGTTTAAGCAGTTTTTCCCAATCGCCAGCTCCAACAAATCGCCTGCGTAGTTCGTTAAATTTTTCAACAGCCAGCTCAGTTTGATTGCTTGCAAACAGGGCGTAAACGGCTGATTGGGCGATGTAGTCATCTTCCCATGCTTCAAGCCAAGCCTCAGATGCTATTTTATGGGCCAACTGTACCAAGTCAGGGTTCTCTTCTGAAAGGTTTTGAATCAACCCTTCGGCCGTTTGTGCATGTAGCCGATGTCCTACATTTGGAACCGCTTCTACAAACGGTAGCTCTTGAATCGTCTTATAAACTGCGCTCGCTTGGTCTGGAGAAGAGGCTGGGTCAATCTCCAAACACAAAGCTTTAATAATATCTCCATCAAACCAGCGCAAGCTACTTGCTAAGCGTGCAACATCTCGCTCAAAAGCGGGTAAATCGTCAATGACACTCAACGCAATGATCGCGGCTCGTTCAGCTTCGGTGTCGGCCTGCATCAATTTATCAAAGAAGTCGTCATTACTCATGCGACTGACCTCCGAAACTTAGGTGCGGCTTCAAACATAGGTCCAGGTTTGCCATCAAAGAGTTTGAATAAAAACTCGACCTTTTCATCATCCAAATCAAGATCTAGTCTTTCCCTAACCTCTTTGTAATGGTCAATTCCGAAAGGCTCTAAATCATGATCTTGGCATTGCATCTGTAAATTGATCGGGTTATCTGGCAATTCACGGCCCGCTACAACGATTGATAAATGGTTTAATTGGCACAAGCTACTTAAAAACTCTTGCTGAAACCAATTGTGTAAATCTGGGGCATGATCAATCGTGTCAAAACAAAGGAAAACCTGTTGCGCTTCATTTGCCTTCAGATCATCAACAAAAGCACCGGTTAATTTTCTTTGCCGGTCAATCTCATTTTTTTGATTTTCAGTGATTTGGGCCGAGACATTTGAAAACCATACTTTTGTATCTTTAATCTCAATGGTTTGTTTCGGATTGGCATCAAGTGTTTGATCATAATTTCTGAAATCTAAATTGGGCAGCTGGGCTTTCAGAGAAAATAAAACTGACTGAGGGTCAGGCAATTTTTCACCTAATTCAACGATGGCACACAGGCATTGAAACTCCGCAAAGGCTCGACGATAAAATGTTTTGAGCAAATGAGATTTGCCCATTTTAGCCCCACCCGCAATACGCAAAATACGGTGGCTAGCTTCTCCACCCAACATCTTTTCAAACAAATCTAGCGGTGTTAGCCTGTCAATAATATATGGCTCATTCCCCATCTGTATCTGCTCCATTATTGGTTGAAATATCTATTTCACTTCCCCAACTGAACAATCGCTTCAATCCAATGCCCCTGCCTCTTGTTTTTACTTTACTTTTCAAAAATGTATTGTCTTCAAGCTCAACGGAGAGGCCATTTGTTGAAGTTGATTGCTTTTCTATTTCTTTGATTTCCTCAATTGCTTGATCAAAGTCAATATCAGAGCGATGTTTCAAAATCCACTTTTCAACATCATCCAATCTGTTCCGGTTGTCTAAATCTCGCAACAGGCTCATTATCTTCTCCCCTTTTGAATCGCCATCAAGGTCTTCAAAATCAACCTTCTTAAGGTCAAAACATAGGGTTCTTAAATCTTTTTCGCTAAATCGGTTTTGGATAATTTGTCTAAGCTGTACCGCTTTTTCGTGATTAGTCATGTAACACTCCGGAAATGGGTTGCTAAGGTTTATTGATCAATTTATCTCAAGGAATTCTAGTATATCCCTGCTTGAGATCAAACATGAATGTTTTAATCTGGTTTCCGCCTGAGCGAAAACGGACCGCTGGCCCAAAAGCAAGAATCAGCGGCCCCCGTTTCTAGCCTAAATTAGTCTCGATACTTTCAATATAAAGCTGAATATCATGCTCTTTAACACCCGGAATACTCTCTAGGGTCCGGCGCATAAAAGGCAATACCTTGTCTTTTATAATTCCGCGCGTTCCGACTTCGTCATCACTAAATTCCGCTGACTCCAACTCAGCCACCTTCATTAATGCAGTCACCTCAGCCATTAACAACGCATATTCGACATCTGATAGCTCATCTTCGTCATCCATCTCAAAACTCTCTTCAGTCCCTAAACCACGACTTGTTGTGCCATCATCTTTGGGAAAAGATTTCCAGCTATCATCGTTAATGATAACTATCCCATCTGCATCACTGGGCAAATTACCATCGGCATCAAATTTTAAGATATTCCCGTTGTGGTGATATTTACGAGGCAATCTTGGAACGAGATCGGTGTCATTCACAATGCGAAAATATTTTTCTTTATAGGCCGCTTTGAGCAGATGGTCGTAGCTGTTCCGGCCGACCTTTGGCTGGCCATAGGTGTAAATGCCTAAAACTTGGTCTGCGAATTCGAGTAACCCGGCTGCGGCTAAATTGGCCAGTGCCCCACCCAAACTGTGTCCGGTTATCCAAAGACGGTCCGCAGGCAGATCGCCCAAGATAGTTTGAATCGTATCAACAATCGAATCATACCCTCTTGCAAATCCCCGATGAACGATCACCTTCTCAGCCCCATATTCACGCTCTGCGGTTCGGACGTCGATATCGATCAGCCAGTCTCCGGCCGATTGCGACCCTCGAAAACTCAGCACGGCCGCTTTGCTGTCCGACGCGATAAAACCTTGGGTTTCATCTACGCTAAAAAATTGGCAGTCACTAAACCCCCATTCTTTGGCCGTTTGCTTAATCGCATCTTCGTCCTTATAAGCCAGCTTGCTCGCTTTCGCCAATATATGGGCGATTTCGATTGAAAAACCAGGATTGCTGTGAAGAAGTTCTATATCTATCATTTTTGCCCTCTTGTTGTAATTAGGTTGGCTGTAAAACTCGATACCTGAGTATTTACAAGGTATCAGCGTAAGTTTAAAATTTTTTATCAATTAGGGCCAGTACTGTACAGTTTAAATCTTCAACTCAAACCATCAACCTTGGCCGCTACAGGAGAAATACATTTGTCTGAATTAAACCCTCTACAAACCTTATTAAACACACTCCCACAAATGGGAACTGTCAAATGGATAGGCGTACGCCCTGCCCGAGACGAACCGATGATTACGCTAACAGAAGTGCAAATCTTGCTCGACAAAGGGCTTGACGGAGATCGATTTAAAGGCGGCCGGGCCGGAAGCCCCCGCCAGGTGACTCTCATCCAGCAAGAGCATTTGGGCGTTATCGCTGCTTGTCTGCATCGAGAAGCGGTGCCAGCGGAAATATTGCGGCGTAACATCGTTGTATCTGGCATCAACCTATTGGCGCTCAAAGGCAAAACGTTTCACATCGGTGATGCGATTTTAGAATTTACCGGCCTCTGCCACCCATGTAGCAAAATGGAAAAAGCGTTAGGGGCTGGAGGCTATAATGCGGTGCGAGGACATGGTGGCATCACGGCGAAAGTGATCCAAGCTGGACAGGTTCGGTTACATGATGCGGTCTTTTATCCGGCCGATTAAACTAAACAATCACAGATGAGTCGGCCGATTGTTGAAAAATATGGTTTCCAGCTTATCACCCAAACAACCCCCTATATCTATCATTTCAAGAAACTATGAACAAAAACAACCCAACCCAGTCACCACTCGAAATCGTCAACCAACGCATGGCCGCCCATAACAATCATGATCTAGTTGCCTTTCTCGCTCTGTACTCAGACGACATCCAAATTTATAACTATCCCAATACCGCCATCGGCCGCAAGGGCAAAGCCCACATCAAAAGCATCTTTGAACCGCTATTTTCAGCGGCCACTGTCAGCGTTGAAATTCATCACCAAATTGAACAGGGCAAATATGTGATAAACGAAGAAACGGTGACCCGCCAAGGTAAGACATTTCGATATATTTCGGTTTATGAGGTGATGGATGGGTTGATTTTGAGCGTCCGTTTTATCAGGGAGAATTGATTCACCCCCCTTCGGCAAGCTCAGGGGGGCTTCAGTTTAATTTAACCTAAGGCCAGATCAAACCCTATCGCCGGGACAATTTCGCCAAAGTACAGCTCTTCGGCCGCTGACCAACGCCTCTGCCACGACAGCGGCAATCGTCGACTTACCCGACCCGCTCCGGCCGTCAAGAGCGACGTAAAGCGGGCCGTTTTTAATGGCCCGTTCCTGGAGAATACGGTCAATAAGTGGTTGTGCAATCGTGTTAGGTTCATCCATGTTTACGCGTTCAAATTGTATTTCATAATCCGGCCGTGGGTTCCATCCTTGTCACGTTCAAGTGCATAGACAGGGCCATGCGGACCACGACGCTGATCTAAAACGGCCGCGATGTCTGCTTGGTCGGCCGCACTTAGCTCAAAACCAAATGCGGCCGTGGTCTGTGGCAAGTAGCGGGCATACCGTGCACCTACAATGACGGCCGCAACCTGGGGTTTATCGAGCATATATCGCACAGCGACAGTACTGATCTCAACACCATGCCGCTTGGCGATTTCGGCCAACGCAGTCAACAATGTTTGAAACAAGTCCCAACCGCCAAACTCATCAATGATCAGACGGTATTTCACCAGTGAGCGGTTGATAAATTGATACCCTGGATCACTTTTCCCCAACCAGTTTTTAGTTAAAAAACCACCGGCCAACACCCCATAACAGAGCAGGTGAACATTATTTACACGGCATACCTCACTAAAACCGGCCGCTGGGCGTTGATCTAGCAGGGAATATTGCACTTGGGCCGAAACCAGATCGATGCCTGAATTACAGATTTCTTCGATATGGTCCGCATCAAAATTGGTCACACTAATCTTGTCGATTTTGCCCGCCTGCTGTAGCTCTTTGAGAAAATGCAACGTTT
>JBLIMP010000338.1:0-5089 GCA_047638855.1 Cellvibrionaceae bacterium
AAGTGATGAAACTTTCTCGTTTGGGGGCGTTTCATCAAACACGACTCAGTTTTGTACGTTCGTTATTACGTAAGGTGATGCGCGAGCAGTGGCAAATTGCACGCACCCTTTGGGATTTAGACAAAGATGGATTTGGAACAGCCATTTATACTGTATCTGTTCCCACTGAGTCGACTCCGGAAATTTACAGCGTTGTTTTTTTTAGTAACTATATCCCCGATGAAAAACGGACCGATCGAGTGATTGCTGAAGAATGGGATGTCGCTTTTGTGCTGTGCGAAGGTCTTGTTTCAGAAGCACAAGTCGAGGAACTGCGGGCCAATGTTCCAAAGCAAGAAGTCGGCCGATTTTTGCCCTACGTCCTTGTTTTGTCACGAGCCAACAAAAGCACTCGCAATTTCGCCACCGTTATTGATAGCTTGTCTCAAGGACAACAGCCGGACCCAGCTAAATTAGCCAGCATTGGTTATCTTTATCGTACCACGGCCGTCTACGGCAACGGGAAGTTTGGAATTGCTGATTTTTCCAAACTTCAACAAACCCAAGCTTTTCCTGTTACATTTCGGGCTCAGATGTTTGCTGTATTTATGGTACGCCAATTTAGCATCGAGCAGGCGAATTATTTGGCACAAATGCGCAATCCGGCCTGGGCTGTTGAGCTTGACGAACGTATCGCTCGGTATTTAGGTGTTGGGAATGCGACAGGGTTGGGTATGGCCCCGTTTATCGTTTCTCATCCTGCGATATTACACCAGTGGGTGAGCACCCGTGAGCAAGCGATTGCGTTGGTGATTGAACAAGGGGGACTCACAGAGGCGATTGTTGATCGTTTCAAAGCGTTGGTTGTGCAAGCCCACCAACATGTATTTGAGATCGAAACGGTCCATGAGTTGCAACACCAACGGAATGAACTGATGTTGCGAGAGTTACAAGAGCTAATCGGGGGGAAACTCGTGACCCCGGCCGGTATTTCTGGATTAACATGGCTGGATATTCTGAAATGGGTTGAAGATTACTCCCCAGAAACTCAAGAATTGATCTACTCAGTCATGCTTGAACTTTATCCGTTGCTGATCGACCCGCTTGCAGAAGAACTAAATTGCGAAGAGATTTATGACTTACGGCCGGATATGGCGTTGAGCACGCTTAAGTCGATTATTAAGGACAATTATGGCTGGGCGATTGACATCGACTTTGCTCACAAACCAAATACCCAGTGGTTTTGGTATAGTTCGGCCGATAAAGAAGAGCCGCGATTGGGTAACCGATTTGAAGAGGAAGGTCAAGAGAAAGAACGCCCTTTAACCATTGCTCGTGATGTAGATGGTTTGTACGCAGGGATAATTGCTTTTCTAAATCAAACTCCTTCTGCTAATGTTATCGATTATTTGATGACACATCCGGCCGAACGCAGCTTAATCCGCCGTATCCAATCTTTAGCTGAATTGCCTTATGGAGAAATTCAAGACAATTTGATTGGGGAAGAGTGTCTACCGATTGATATGCTCCGTTGTAAGCTTTCATTTTTTGGCGCGAGTAAATTTGATCCTCGCTCAAATCTGTGGGTACGGATTACCTTGTTTCAAGGGGCACCTTTGGTTCAAGACATCGGTAAGCCTTTTGCTGATGATTGGTTTTGGCCAATCGCTCCAAAACTTACGGAGGTGAAGTGATGCTAACCATTTCCCATAATGAGATTGTAGTCGCTTGTCGTAAAGCACTTGAAGTACTTGGTTTTAGCCTGGGACAGGCCGAAGATGGGGCTGATGCGATTGGCTGGCTAGCGGTGCATGGACTTTCTTTACCCCGCAATTTTTTAAATAGGATTGAGAATCTGCGGCCGACTGGTCATTTCCCTAAGGTGTTTGATCAAACACCGGAAAAATCAGCTTGGGACGCACATGGAGAATCTGCATTATCCTATTTTTCAACGTTGGCTGATTATGCTTTTGTGCAAGCACAGCAAAACACACCGTCACACTCTTATTTCGCTACTATCCACAATATGCCAGACATCGATTTGATGTGGCCGTATTTGGGAAACATTCAAAGGCGTGGTTATCACGCACTTATCCTTTGGTGTGAAGCAGACGGAACTGCTTGCCAAGCTTCTTTTAACCAGGATCATTTCAAGCCGGAGGTATGCTGGTTCGATTCAGCTCTTATTCCCGCAAATGAAATCTGGCTAACTATTTCTCAAAGCTCTTTAGCGCTGAGTAATCAAGCCAATCTCAAAACCATTCGCATAGAGAGTGGTTTAGATTTTCAGCGTCACTACTTAAATCACACAAAAGATGGAATCGTAATGGGTGAAGATACTTGGGTTACTCTAAACAAAATCAGTAAGGGGCTTTTGGTCGCAGCAACTGCTGAGTCAGAAAAACGCGGAGCAGGTGGAGCTTGATCTTTATTTTCGGTTACGTAAAAATCTCGGCACAAAAATAACGACTAGCAGTAAGAGAATCACGAATCCAGCAATGGCGACAATGCCTAAGTTGGCGATCATCGTTAACAAACTAACATTATCTTCAGGTTGATAGGGGGATGTGGATGGTTCAAAATTTTCTCCAACAGGTACGATGTCAACAGCTGCATAATTGCTTTTGTCTCCCCCTTGAGTCATCAACCAAGCTACAACTGTTTCAAGCTGTTTAGCATTCAGCCTCTCTCCATAAAACGCAGGCATCACACCATTTAAACAAGGACCATTCGGACATACTTCTTGAATATGCTCATCTGGGAAAATAATTGAACGGCGTACATACTCACTGCCGCTTAGTCCTAGTGGTGCACCTAACGCCGCTGCATCCCCTCCAATATGGGTCAAATCAGGCCCCACTTTTCCATGATCTCCTAGTTCTCCAATAACGTGGCAAGCCAAGCAACCAGAATTAAGCAGAATTGTTTCGGCTTCATCCCCTTCGAGTGGCGAGTGGGTTGAAGTCGGCAATGGAATGGGAGTGTCTTTAGCTTCAGCCGCTGACGGAGCAACCTCTTTTCCTGATTCAATCGGATTGATTGTGATTTTAGGCTCCTGAGCTGCAATTAGGATGGCTAGTTCTTCGGCCGTAGGTAGTGCGCCAGCCGGGGCCGCGCGCAGTACGGCCGTACATGGAGTCATTTCGGGGTTGGGCTCTGGCATGCAGTACCATGGGTCACCTTTTTTTGTTTTGAGTAGGGGGACATACCAAAGAGTAATGTTTTCACCCGAATACTGTTCCCCATCAATGAAATTACGAGGGGGTGCAAAGGTGTTAGCGGCTCCGGTTAAAATCGGAATTTCACCCTCATCTTCATTCCATTTCACTAAAAACAGCTTGGCTTCGTCTAACCCGAGCGGGTCTGCAGATTGATACGACCAGCGATAATGAAGATCCCCATCGAATGTGGCAAGCTTTTCACCTTCAGGAGACCAATCTCCATTTGGAATTAGAGACATCTCAACTTCTTCTGTCACCTCATTCCACTGCTCATCTTCAAACACATAGGCTTCATCATTTGATTTCCCTTTTAAATCAAGATCGATGCGCCAAAGAGGTTGATAGATCGATAAATCATCACATCCAGGGCCATGAGAGACAAATTGAGTTTCAAAACTGCCATCCTCATAAAACGCCAGAGCTTCTTCATATCGATAACAGCAAACGCAGTTAGGCCAGCGAGTAAATTCAGTAAACAGTTGGCTGATACGGAAGCCGCCATCTATAGTGTCTATATTGGTGTCAAAATAAGGCGGGACCGATGCGGCTGTACCGATCTCGTCTCTATAGCCACCAGGCCATGCAGGATACCAAACTTCTACTTGCGCAATTTTTATGCTGCTAAAAACCGGTTGTCCCTTAAATTTTGCGTCGAAGAATTCAATTCCATCATGAGCGGTCATCTCCCAACAGACTTCCCACCCTCCTTCATCATGGCATCCATTTGTCCAAGCACTCCGTTGTGGTGTTATATCCCGATAGGGCACAGGCTCACGGCCGCGTGTGTAAAAGGTGCGTGCGACATAAGCTTTCTCCATATTGATGGTTACATGTAAGATTTTGCCGCTTTCGGCTGGATCTTCAAAGGTTAGATCAACACACCAATCGTCTAAACAGTCATTATCTAGTAGCCATATATTCATGGGCACCATCATTAGATCTGCGCTGGTTATATTGCCCAACAGGCTCCGAACGTTTTTGTCTTGTGAAGCAATCTCGACCGCCTTTTGCAGCGTGCGTGTGCTCGCCAGCGGCCGGGTTTCCTCACTTTTCCACACATCTAGCACTTCATTTCGTTCTAAATTAACAACCCCTTCAACAGTCCCCTTTTCGCTAAAGTTGTAATAGAGCATATGAGCGCACGTCTCGTCCCAGCATCCCCAATTTGACCATTGGGTTGCTTCGCCATGCGCCAATGGCACCGCCTGAATAAAGTCATGCTCAATTTCTGTCAGAATCTCTGCAACTCTTGGATCATTTTCAAACAAGTCCATTGCCTGATTTTCAGAGTAGGGTTCTTGAAAAAGCGCCGTTTCAAGCCGTATTGATTTTGTTGCCGCTTGGATAGTTGATGTCTCTGTCCGTAACAACAACCAGCTAAAGAAAACAATGTAAATTGCGATGAGGAGGTAGATGAAGAACAAATACTGGCGGGGGAGTTTGTGGATAAAAGCCATTAGTTGGTTCGTGCCCAATAATATTTTGAATGTACCAGAATTATAAGTGGATTGTCTCCAGACTCCCAATAGGCTAATCAGACAGTTACTTACGATTCAATCGCATTCCAAACAGCATCTGAAAGATCAGCCCATCTTTTTGCATTGTCTTCGTCACTTACCAATGTATTAACTAAGAATATCAAAGCAATGTCTTTCTCCCGATCTGCCCAAGTGAGAGAGCTGCGTTGCCCTGGGTGCCCAAACGTAGACACGCTTGATTTTCGGCCGTACGAAGGTGGCCGTTCAGCATATTCGGCCGGTTTTTCACCACCTAATAAAAACCCGCTACCCCAACGTACAAAATGATTAAAGGTGTGATCATGCCCTGCAAACTGCAGGGTAATCGCCGCCTCAACTGTTTTTTCTTCCAAAATTCTTTTGCCATACATC
>JBLIMP010000339.1:0-5077 GCA_047638855.1 Cellvibrionaceae bacterium
GCTTAAGGGCTTATTTGTTAAAGGTAACCGTTCAGAGGGGTGTAAGGCCGTAGGCATTCCCTTCGGTCGGGACGGGAAGAAAATCTCTTCTTCGGGGCTTAAAACCGCCCCGCCCCTTTCACCCCTACGAAGTTATGCGTATCAATGACAGGGGGACTGAACGGTTACTGTTAAAGTATATGTCTTGAACTTTCCAACTGTCTCGGCTGGTTTATATCAATTAGGTGACCCATCTATATCCTAGGTACGAATCTAGACCGGTTTACCTTCAGGATAGAAAATGTACCCACCGGGGCGGCCATGCCATGTGATTAAATACTTTGGATTAGATGGATCAGGCTCAATTTTGCGTCTGATATTTCGAATTTGAACGTGTAGCGCGTTGTTGGTTATTCCTTCGCGATACTCTTCTTCCGGCCATGTGTTGTCGATGACTTTGTCAACGGTGTGCTTAGCATGCGGGTGCTTTATAAAAAAGCGGAGAGCATTAAATTCCATGGGGGCGAGTTCGATCTCTTCATCATCTTGAATAATTGAGCGCATTTTTTCATCGAGCCAAATACGGCCGCGCCCCAAATCTGCTGAATGTGCGATGAGTAGCGTTAGCAAAGTCCCTTCTAAACTCCACTGAGCACCTTTTTCAACGCACAAACCTTTCGCTTCCAACTGGGATAACACTTGCTTTCTCTGTGATTTCAACGGTTTTTCTTCATCTTCTGAGTCTAGTTGATGCACTTGGATTTTCTTAAGCAGGTATTGTTCTTCTTGGGTAAGACCTTGCCAAATTCGCTCAAGCCGAAAGCGAATGCTAGGCTCTTGAATGAGAATGTTATGCCAGTCAGATGTTGGTAATTGGCTGGACGCATAGAGCAACCACCATTGAGCGACCCCTTTTAACAGGCTAGGAAAACCGCCGCTAAGCTCGATCATTTTATCGATTTGTTGTTCGTTTGGTTTATGTAATACCTCTCGAAATTCTCGATCTAGCATTAACCTTGCATCAGTATCATTCAGTCGGCCAACCCAACATACCCGGCCGACCAGCAACTCATACAAATCGCCTAACTGAGCTGGGTCAGATAGGTAAATAACATCTTTCAGCATCCCCATGACATAGCTTAATGTTTCGCGGAAACTATCACGCAGGCCACGTAATGTATTTGCCATTTGAGGCGTGGCCGTTTCGCAAAAACGGTCGAATCGATTAAAGACTAGAATGATTCGAATATGATCTTCCTGAAACAGACGCAAGAGATCGTACAAAGCCATTTGGGGTAAAAACGGATCTTGCTCAGCTCTGTTTTCTAAGTAGAAATCACGGATAGTTTGTTGTCTTTCAGGTTTAAAGCGGTCACTGATCCAATAAAATGCGTGCAGAATGGTGCGGTATAGGCTCGACAAATCGTTGTTTGGTAGGTTATACAGGTCTACTGGAATCGCGATTACATCTTGAATATGGCTTGGTAAATATTGTTTCAATGCTTTGGGATGGTTGCACAAGTAGCCAAGTAGATGAGTTCGGCCGCAGCCGATCAATCCTACAACTGATCCGCTATCTCCAGTTGCAACCCATTTTGCAATCGTTTCCATTTCCTTTGCGCGATAATGTTTGGGATAAGCGTGCCAAAATTCATCGTGTGCCATATGTTAAATTCCTTTTCTATTTAAAAATCCAAACTAAAAACCCAAAAAAGGTGGTCTACATTAGGCTCCGATTATATGAACTGCTGTGCTTCCCACAATCTACCTAAAGAGTCTTCAGCAAATATTCAGCATAGCTTGAGGCTAGCTACAGCAATTCACTGTAAATAAATGATAGTTTGGGGCCTGCTGTATCCGTTACGATAATCAGAAATTCTGAACGTAGGTGAACAAATTGCAGAAAAAAACAAGTTTTGAAAAAACTTTTACTTCTGAAACCATTGAAATGATTATTCAATGGCTTAAACAATCGGGAGAAATAGCCTTAAACCAATTTGAAAATAGTAAATTTTCATACAAAGCGGATCAAAGCTTTGTGACCCAAGCTGATCTTGAAATTGAACAGTTTTTGACACAAAAGATAAAGCAGAACTTTCCGATACATGAAATCATCGGCGAGGAGTCTACCGCTGAAAATATAGTTCAGCTTGAATCTGAGTTTGTTTGGACAATAGATCCGATTGATGGGACAACTGCGTTTATACAGGGGCTGCCAGGCTGGGGTGTTGCGATTGGCTTATTGTATTGTGGGCGGCCGAAGCTTGGTTTTTATTATATGCCTCTTTTAGATGATTTGACATATGTTAACCAAAATGGAGATGTCTATTGCAAGGGGAAACGGTTAACTTCGGCTAGTTTGCAATCAAAATGGGACCACAAGGGCTTTTTGGCGTTGACTACGGCCGCAAATTCAGATTTTGACATCAAGATTAAATATTTAAGGGCGTTGGGAAGTAATATGACCAATTTGGTTTATACAGCGCGGGGAACGGCCGTGGCTACTTTTATCCCCAAGGCTTATTTATGGGATATGGTTGCTGGGGCTGCGATTCTTGCAGGTTTGGGGGGAGAGTTTTGGTATTTGGATGGCCAAAGCGTAGATTTCAAGGTGCTACTCAACCAGCAATTGGCCCCGTTACCTATTGTGGCTGGTCATCCTGATGTGCTAAATAGCCTAATTTATTTAATTGACAGAAAAGCTACAGAGTAGATTCAGCATCAGCAAAGCCCCTTATTGAGTCAATCGGATATGTTTGTTTTACAAATCAAGCTGTGATGAGCTTGAGAATTATTTTGTCAACAGCTCTGTTGCAAGATTAAAAGGAGACAAACATGAGTCACGGAAGAAAAAACTTGGAGCTAGTTGCTCCCCATTCGAAGATGTATAAAGGAAAGTTTGGCCGACTTTTTCGAACCTTGCCAGCTTGGTCACCAAGAGGTGTGCCCCAAGGGGAAGAACGAAAGTTCTTTCTTGAATTTGCTAATAAAAACATGATTGAGCTGAAGGATGGCAATGGAAAACCACTAGGTCCTTCTGATATTGCGAATGATCGGGATATTATCGAAAAACTGGAAAAAGAGTTCGATTCAAATATTCCGGCCGGCTATACCTACTTTGGGCAATTTGTTGATCATGATATCACCTTTGATCCGACCCCGTTGGGCGGTCGCGATTCTGACCCAAATGGATTAGTTAACCATCGCACACCACGTTTAGATTTAGATAGTGTTTATGGTGGCGGTTCAGATGTTTCTCCTTACCTTTATGAATTTGATGCAGGTAATAATTTCACAGGAAAATTTTTAATTGACAAAGTTCAATCAAAAGTCGATCGAGACACTCAAAATAATAGACAAAGCAAAGAAGTGACTTATTCTGATTTGCCACGCAATAACCGAGGTAGGGAGGGAAGTGATTTTGTTAACCGCGCGTTGATTGGTGATGTGCGCAATGATGAAAATTCTATTGTTACCCAAGTACATCTTGCTTTTCTATTAGCACATAACAATCTAGTAGATAAAGCTTTAATAAAGCTGAAGGCTGAAAAGGTCGATGTGCGTAAACAATCGAAGATCGCTTTTGGTCAGGCTCGCAATACGCTTCAATGGCTCTATCAGTATATTGTATGGAATGATTATCTGAGCCGAATCACAGATAAAAAGATTCGAAAAAACGCACTAATTATAAAGACTGATACCGGCCGAAACATTGTTGAACTGGGATATAAGGATGTTTATAGATGGAAAGAACAGCCTTTTATACCGGTAGAGTTTTCAGTTGCTGCATACCGTTTTGGACACTCAATGGTGCGCAATAGCTATCGCACTAATTCTGACGTTCATGAAAGTGCTGATGTTTTTATTCCGATCTTTAATAACGTAGCTCAGTCTACAGGAAATAACCTGCGTGGCTTCCGTAAGTTGTCGGCGTTAAACATTATTCAATGGGATTGGTTCTTGGATATGGAAAGCTCAAAAGGGCAATTCCCACAACGAGCAAGAAATATCGATACGAAACTCTCTAATGCACTCTCTTTTTTGCATGAGGAAATGACAGGCGACCCGCTAAATATATTAGCCGCACGTAATCTTGAGCGAGGGCATAAACTAGGCTTGCCGTCAGGAACTGATGTGGCTAAGACATTGGGTTATAAACCGCTTTCACTAAAACCTGATGATTACGATGGCCAAGCTATTCATATTAAGTATAAAGAGAATTCATTATGGTTTTATATATTAAAAGAGGCTGACGAACGTAACAAAAAAGCTATGCGAAGATTAGAGGACCTAGAAGCCTTAGAAGGAAGTCAATCATTGAATGGCAAAACTCAAAAAGAGCTAGATGAAATGAGAATGGAATCAAAAGAAGGTATTGGACCGGTAATGGGTCAGGTTGGATCAACGATTATTTGTGCAACTTTTGCTGGTTTACTCAAAGGCGACCCAAATTCGTTTGTGAATATGTGTCCTGATTGGGAACCAGAGGATGATGAATTGCTCAAAAACCATACGGTTGAATTAACACAGGATGCTATTTCAGAAGACAACAAATGGACAGTGGCTTCGATTATTCGTCTTTCTGGACTCCCTATTAAAGGTGGGGACATTAGATTCCAACCTAGTTAGTGGAAGTTCCTGGGTTGGGCCACGCCAAAACAACCTGATTGTCTCAAAGATATCGGTCATAGCTGTAGAGGGTTTCGCCTCCTCTAGGGCTAAGGCCGGTTTATAGATTTAGGCTACCTGTTTGTTTAGATGATGGTCTATCTAAATAGCGGGTCTTTGGAGTCTTATGGGGCTGACGAATTGGAACGGTGAATCGTAGTGCATAAGCTGACCGGTTTTGCCGCAGTATCTGCACCACGAGAATCGATGAGCCTACTCGATTCTGCAACGAACTGAAATTTTTTACAAAAAAGACTGGGCCTCTTTATCTCTTGTTTCAAGGTGTTTTCAGAAAAACAAATAACCGCTCAACCTGAAAACGTCTAAAGTAAATTATGCAGACACAAACTTCACGTATCTTAGTTATTATCGGCTTGACGGCTATCAGTTTAGTTTTGCTACTCCCGATTGTTGCTCTGGCTCAAGAAAA
>JBLIMP010000340.1:0-5032 GCA_047638855.1 Cellvibrionaceae bacterium
GGCCTAAAACTTTGGTGTAGAAGTCTAGGTTTTGCTGGGGGTTGGCGGTCATGCAGGTGATGTGATGGATGCCTTGGATTTTGTTCATTGGTTTTATTTGTTAGCACAAAGCACTGAGCTTTTTAAATTTCTGGTTTCAGTACAAGTTTGTTTCCGGCTGGGTCTGTGGTTTCAAATCCGGCGGTGCTTTTTTCAAATGGGATGTCGTTCTCTTTAAGTCTTGCGAGCACTTCTTGAAGAAGTGCTTGGCTCGAAAAGATCAGCTCGTAACGGTCTAGGCCGAGCGCATCGGCCGGAGGTGGCGTTGCACCACGCGAGTTCCAGATGTTTGACCCGATGTGGTGATGATATCCACCTGCTCCGAAGAAACCAGCTTGGGTACTCATATACGCTGTCTGGGAAAAGCCGAGGATTTGACGGTAGAAGCCAGCCGCTTTTTCAACGCTATCGACCTGCAAATGGATGTGGCCCGTTGTTGTGCCCGATGGCATCTGTTCAAATGGGGCTGAGTGAGCTTCAGCCAAAACCCCTGGAATATCAACTCTTAGCGTGTCCATGCGGATGCTTTCGCCGTTGACGGTCCATGTTTCTCTTGGACGATCCCAATAAATTTCCAACCCATTCCCTTCTGGGTCATTAAGATAAAGGGCTTCACTTACAATATGATCTCCTGCTCCGTCAAGCTGATGGGTTTGGAGATAGTGGCGTAGCCATTGGCCTAAATCTGCCCGAGTGGGCAGCAAGATGGCTAGGTGGAACAGACCGATTGCCCGTGGGTATGATTGGCCATCTGGGTTGCTGAGTAAGCGCAAAATTGGCCGATTGTCGGCCGCAATGCCAAGTAGGGCTGATTGGGTGTCTTGGTCTAATAAACTAAGGCCAATTTGGGTTTGATAAAAATCAGTCATATTTGACAAATTTTTGACCTTAAGCGTTGTCAGGCCGATTTGAAGCTTTGAATCGATTTTAAAGGGTGTTAAGACTGTCATGTGAATTTCCTTTGCTTTAAAGCGGACCACAGTCCACTTGAAATGATATTTTACTCGTTACCCTTTTACAAGGCAATTGGCTAAGTTGTCTTTTAGACAAAAATCTAAGAGAAATTAACTTTTGGTATCAACTTGCTAATAGAAGTCATTTTCAAACATATAGGACGCAGGAGTTTGTTGTGACCACTTGGGGTTAAGGATTGGACTTACATCACTCGACTTGATTATAATCTGCCCATCTTAAAGCGAATGGGTTGGATTGATGTTTCACAGTTAGGCTTACTTTCTTTTGAATCATTCGTTGATAGAGAATCTCACTTCCCCCCACAGAATAAACGATTAGAACTTTAAAAACTCTTGTCTTTGAATTTCACAATTTTTGTGACCTTTCAAAACGGCAGGAGTTTTTTCTTGTACCGGAACAACGTAAAGCGGAAAATAACATCCGTTTTACGTCTTTTTTTGTTTGCATGGAGAAGATGTGAGAATGACATATCAGGTTTTAGTAAGCCAACGATTAGGCTTGGAAACAGATATTGGAAAAGGGTACTTACAAACGGCTCGACAGTTGGGAGTTGCTAAGCTGACTTCTTGTGATGTGAGTCGCCTTTATTTTGTGAAAGGGGGTTGCGATCAGTCGGCTGTTGGACGCTTGACGGCTGAGCTTTTGGCCGACCCCGTGACTGAAACATTTGAAGTCACATCTCTTGAAGACGTAAAATCGTTCCGATCTGAAGGTGAAACAGCGATAGAAGTGACGCTTTTACCTGGGGTCACTGATTATCTGTTGGGGACAACGGGTGATCATTTGGCGGGTAGCCATTGGCAAATGGTGACTGGCGGTGCGGCTCAGGAAGGTCCGCAGGCGGTTGAGGGTCTGTTAGATGGGTATCGTGCCGTGATGCGTTTAACGCAAAACGCACCACGCAAAACGGTTTAGGGCACGCCTGCCCCACGAGCGGCCTCAAGCAATCTGTACCATTCAACCCGACTCATCTCAACATCGTCGGCCGGAACCGCTTCGGGAATGCGGGCTGGATTCAGTGTCCCGATGATCGGCTGGATACCGGCCGGGTGGCGCAGTAACCATGCAAACGCAATGGCCGAAGTCGATGTACTTTTTTCAGCCGCAAGTTCACGCAACAATGCGGCAACAGCTTTGACATTATCAGCCGCGTCATCCCCTGGGTTAAAGATTGAACCCCCTGCAACTGGCGACCACGCTTGAAGCATAATATCGTTTTGTCGACAATAATCTAGCGTGCCCATCACACCCGCATATGAGGTTGTGTGGGTCATATTGGCCGTCATCCCGTCGCTGATAAGGTAGTGGTGCATGATGTTTAGCTCAACTTGGTTCAGGACAAGTTTTTGATTGACATGCTTCTGCAAGTTGGAGATTTGTGACCAGTTGTGATTGCTGACTCCAAAGTAGCGCACTTTGCCGGAGCTATGCAGATGGTCAAACGCTTTTGCGACTTCTTCTGGCTCGAACAGAGGATCCGGCCGATGCAAAGCTAGAATATCAACATAGTCTGTGTTGAGTCGTTTGAGGCTGGCTTCGACTTCGGTAACCAAATGGTTATAGCTAAAATCATATCGGCCGGGAGGACCAAAGTCGGGATTGCCACCAATCACGATGCCAACTTTTTCTTGTAAAACGAGCTTGTCACGCATCCCCGGCCGTTTGCTAAGTGCGTCGCCAACCACTGCGTCGGATTTACCCATGGTGTAGATATCGGCTAAGTCGATGTGTGTAATGCCGTGTTCAACGGCCGCATCAAGCAGGCGACCTGCCCGATCTTTTAAATCATCACCGGGTGGGGTTTTGTCCCACGAGCCTCCCATGTGCCAAGTGCCAAGGGCCAGTCGAGAAACTTCTAGGTCTGTGTTTGGGATTTTATATGTTTTCATTTTTAGGGGAACTCCTGTTTTGTGGAGCGAGTAGCGAATAGTGAGGGGCGACACCGATTTGATTGGAGATTAGAAAAAAGTGTAACTATTCAGCACCTGTTCGTAGGTGTGGCTTTAGCCATTGTTTTCTGACTAAATCGGCTAAAGCGCCTAAAGTCGCTACTACAAACTCAATTTTTTTAGAATGCTGAACAATTATCAAAAAGTTGTGAATTTACACCTTTAACGAAGCGAGTTGGCTTTGCCAGCGAGCCATCACCACAGAATTTATCAAATATCCAAAGTTATATCCCACTGAAGTGTTTGGGAATGGTGTCGCTCCCCGCTACACGCCCCTCGCTAGTAATTAGCTTAGAACGAATAGTATTTGAATACCGGATCATACTTTCCAGCTTAACTTATTATTTAATTCTACCATCCAGCCACTTGACTAGAAACAGCACGATAAAAACCAAGATGGACCGAATAGGGTAGCCGTTTTACAATCTCTTTTACAAATTCGGAAAATAAAATATTCTTGAATCAATTTACCAAAGTGAGGCCAACCGATGCAGAAAGATGAGAAAAAAAACAAAATGATAAAAGCTCGGACATTTAGCGCAAATCGCCGATTTAATTATTTACCTGAAGAAGATAGATATTTTCTGGCAAAAGAGAAACCATCTTATAAATTTAATGTCATCGGAACCGGAACGATGGGACAAGAGCATATCCGAGTGACGATGCTAGAGGGGCGGGCGACGATTAACGGGGTATATGACCCAAATGAAGGGAGTGTAATCGGGGCGCAACAAACATTTGCTAACTACTCCGATGATGAATTGCAGGTTCACAAGTCGCTAGAGGCGGCTATTATGGATCCTGAAGTTGACGGGTTGATCATTGCCACGCCCAACTATACTCATATCGATCTAGTGAAGGAAGCGATTAAGTCGGGCAAGCATATTTTGCTTGAAAAGCCGATTGCAACCACGCTTGAAGATGCGTACACCATTTACGAAATCGGGGAAGAATATCCGGCCGTTTTCCAAATCGGGCTACAGTATCGCTATAAACCAACCTATCGTGAAACGATTAGCCAAGTACTGGGCAAGTCACGGGTTGTTGGTGATATTAAGACGGTTAGTATCGCGGAACATAGAATCCCATTTTTAGACAAGGTAAACCAGTGGAATAAATTTGCTGAATTTTCAGGCGATACGCTGGTTGAAAAATGCTGTCACTATTTTGATCTGCTGAACTTGTTTGCAGGCAGCCGGCCGGTTGATGTCTACGCATCGGGCAATCAAGCGGTTAATTTCACTGAATTTGAATACGATGGGAAAAAGTCTGACATCCTGGACAATGCGATGGTGATTGTTAATTATGAAAATGGGGTGCGGGCTAATTTTAATCTATGCATGTTTGCCCCGATGTTTTATGAAGAGCTGGTCATTTGCGGCGATGACGGGTATTTGAAATCTTGGGAAAAGGTCGATTTCTTGCCCCAATCATCATCAGGAACCGGGATCGATATATTGCGATCAGATAACCAACCTTCGTTGCGCATTACACCGAATTATCCGGCCGTCATTGAAAGAAGCGGCCATCATGGAGCCACTTATATGGAACACGTTGATTTTGTGAACAATATTGATGGAATCGAAACACCAACAGCAACCGCCTTAGAAGGGCTATGGTCGATTGCAGTGGCTTCGGCCGCGCAAGAGTCGATTAAAACGGGACAAGTTGTAAAGATTAATGACCATTTGGCCGCTCACAAGATCGAAATTTAGCAATTAGCGAGGAGCAAGTGGCGACAGGTGATATGACACAGAATGTAACTTCACCTGTCGGCCCATACCCGCCTCACCCTACTCTTCCACTTTGAGCGTCAGCAGATAATCAATCACAGCATCCATTTCTTCACTGGTTAGGTTTTTCGCCAACGAGACTGGCATCAGGTCTGCAAAATCTTCAACTAGATAGGCATCCGGCCGTAAAATTGAAGTCAATATGTAGGTTCGGGCATCTTGCCCCTCAACCCGGAACCCTGCTTGATCCGCGATACCATAAAGCGATGGACCAACTTTGACATCATCGGGTGATAGTAAATGACAGGGGGCGCATTGCTGAGTAAACACGACCGT
>JBLIMP010000341.1:0-5005 GCA_047638855.1 Cellvibrionaceae bacterium
GCCGCGCATCTAATGCCTGCAGGTCATCCCGCATGCGTTTGGCCGATTCTGCCACGTTGATCAATTCTAACTTCTTGATCCCCAACTGTAAGACTGTCTTAGCCATTTCGGTCATCAGGAGGGCTGATCCACCCTTATTTTGAAACGTTTCAGTGATGGCAATACCAACCATTACGGCGTTGTCGAGTTGACTTTTTTGCTTGAGTGCCCGAAAAATCGTTGCAGGCGTTAAACGACCATTTGATTGTTGGAGTGTAGTTGAAAGGTCTGGCAAACCAAGAAGGAGGCCAACTGGCTGTTCATGGTGATAAATAACTTTGATTAAATTTGGAACACCAATTGGTATTAGGGCTTTGATCAAGAAATCTATCTCATTACCGGGTAGCGGGTAATATTCCCAATTGTTTTTAAAAGAGTCAATGTAAAGCTGAACTAGTTGATAAATCGGCTTTTCCATCCCTCGAAGGGTTTGAAATGTGCCAACGGTTAAAGAGGCTTCAACCATAACCTTTTCGGCCAAATTAATGATCCAACTTGGGAAATTAAATGACTCAGTCAAGATCTGGTAAGATTGAAAATCAATCTCTTTTTCAAACCCGGCTTCTTCAATAAATTGACGATAATAGGGGAAATTATAAGTGGTGAAAGCCATTGTTTGGTTTTCTGCAAACCCATCGATTAACAGGCCATAGGGGTCTAACAAGCCGAACCCTTTGGGGCCTATAATTTCGTTTAAGCCACGGGCTTTCAGCCAAGCACCGGCCGCAGAGAATAGTGCATTGGCCGCTTCTTGATCGTCCTCACAATCAAAAAAAAAGAAGCTACCTTTGCGGGTTTGATGATGTTTGTTAAACAACGAATGGTCGATGGCTGCAATACGGCCGACAACTTGGTTATTGCGAAAAGCTAAGAAAAACGCCGCGTCAGAGTGATCATAGAATGGGAACGAATCACGTTTAAAGTACTCCCGCATATCTAGGTTCAACATCGGAGTCCAATTTCGGTTCCCTTTGTATAAACCAAATGGAAAGCGAATAAATTGATTGATCTGCCTTCTAGATGTCTGCGAAACCGGTTCGATGTGGATCATATCGTCTCTCATTATCTAGCCGCCAATAATAAAGATGGCTCTTTTTTATGCATTGAGGAGCTTGACGAAATCGATATGATCAGTGAGATGACAATGGTCACCAGCAGCCAGCTTAAATAATTTACAAGAAGATGAGATCGAACACCGGGTGAGTTGATGAAAATTCTGCCTAATCCGCTAGACAAGGTGTTGGTTAATAACCAAGCGCATGGAATGGCAATTAGCCAGCTGATCATACCTATCAATAGCGCCTCGATTAGAATAATTTGGTTTATCCGCCTGTTGTTCATACCAATCGCCTTCAGGACACCGATTTCTCTTGTCCGTTCCAAAATGCTCAAGCGGATAAGGCTGCTCATGCCAATTGCCCCCACAATTCCAAATAAGATTGACATGACAACTGTTAGCTGAATCGTTACTTGGAAGGTGTTTACAATTAGAAGCCTAAATTCGCTGACAATATCAAGCCGATCAGGACTCACCTTAAAAGTTTTCAAATGATCTTCCAATGCGGTTGCGAGTTGGGCTTGCAGCTTGCTGTCAGAGAAATCAGTTCCGATATGAAAATAATTTGCTTTTCGAAGTGCGCCAAACTGTTCAGCAAAAAATGATCCATTTAGATAAGCAACTGGTTCGAAAAGATCTGCGGTTCCAACACCTACAACTTGACCGGTTGCAATACCAATAATCTCAAACTGGATCTGGACATCGTCTGAGAAATCTAGGGTTAGCGAGTCTCCTACGGTTAGATCGGGTTCGGTGCGCAAATAATCTGTATTGATAACAATTTGGCGGGTATCCGATTGATTGAGCCAGCGGCCGTTTGTCATTGAGGGGATGATGAACGGGCTATCATATGGGAGGCTAACCACAGCGAGGTTAACTTGGTTTTCTGCTCGGTCGAGCACAAAATCATTCGGCCGTAACCGGACACCTTGCTGCACAAACCGTGGCTCCACAAGCGTGATTCCAGAAATTGAGTTTAGTTCGTTACGCACCAACGCCTCCCCCAATGGTTCAGAAAACTTCAGCCGAACATCCTCCTTCCAATAGTCAGTTGCCCGCTTAAAGTCAGACGTTAATGATTGGCGAACATTCAAAATAGAAATAAATATCGCCCCAGCGGCGGCCAGTGGTAATACCATAAGAAGCGTACGCTGCTTGTGGCGCAGCATGTTGCGTAATGGATAGAGCAAATAGGGCGGTAATAAAGTTAAGAGGTGTAACCTTTTTTCAAAATGACCCGGTTTGAAAACCGCAAGTGTTGACCCGTTAAAGCCCAAGCTTTCATCTGCAGGGCGGCTGACCGCACGGATGACTGGCACGGCTGAAGCAAGTAATGGAAGCCCAAACCCAACCAAAATTTTTAATGCAAAAATTTTGGCTGAAAAATAATAAGGCACGATGTCTACATTTAGATCTTTTGATACCGCATTTAATAAAAAGTTGAAGATTAAGGCTTCAATGATCAGGGCAAACAAAGTTGCCACCGCACCTAAGATGAAAGCTTTTAAAAGATAAATTTGAATAATTGATGAATTGGGAAATCCGATCGCTTTCAATCGGCCGATTTCTGCCATCTTTTGGGCAATTAAAGTAGAGATTGTCGTATTCACTAAGAAAAGCGAAATGATGATAGAAAGCACACCCAGAGCCTGAAATAAAAAGACGACAGGCTCGATATAAGGTAGAAGTGGGTTTTCTTGGTTGAATTTTACCAAGCTATATTCAACGTCATGCTGATCCAAAATCTTTTTAATTTGTGTTTCAACTTTAGACATTTCACTATCAGGTGCAATAGACAGATAAATTCGGTTGAAACCATCGTTTCCTGTCAGTGCGGCTATCGTTTCTGGCGTGGCGTACCCATAAACTAAGCGGGAAAACCGACTGGGTAAAGCGATTGGGTCGTAGACAAAATCCGCTATTTGGATTGTGTGCTGTGCGCTGATCGTATCGATCTGAATGGGCTCTCCTTTCCGGGCCTGAGTCAGACCGGCGGCCGAACGTTCAAGAAAAATTTCCCCTTCTTTTAGCTTTGGGATATTAAACTCCCCATCGATCTTTAATTTAGAATAGTTGAGATCGTCTAAAGTTTGGCGGCCGGTCAGCACAAGCGGTCGCCAAACTTCGTCGGCAAACTTCATGCGGGTAATTTGGGGCAAGATCCAAGCTTCTGCACCTTCTATCGCTGGCAAGCTTGTGAGCTCATCGATCAATCCTTCGCTTGTAAATTCTGATGTTTCCAAGACATAAGATGGTGGGTTCGCCTCAACATGTGCTTGATCTAGGCTAAACAGCAAGGCTCCCTGTATACGAAACGTAGACCCAACTGTTGCAATCGTAATCATCAATGCAACAAGTGCCATCACCGTTTGCCGACGGTCTAGCCAAAAATCTCGAACCGCAATCAGTGGCTTTAACGAATAGAATGCCATGTCGTTTATACGATTTGCCCGTCGATTAGATGAATTTGCTTGCTAGCCCGAGACGCAAAATGAAGGTCATGGGTGACCAAAACGAGCGTTTTTCCGGCTGAAACCATCTGATCAAATATATCGAAGATCGCCTCAGCCGTTTGTGTGTCAAGGTTGCCAGTCGGTTCGTCTGCCAATAATAAGGGTGGATCATTGGCCATTGCACGCGCAATGGCAACACGTTGCTGTTGCCCGCCAGATAGCTCAGATGGAAAATCATCTAGCTTGTTGGCAAGCCCTACTACCTCTAGAATGTCGGCCGCTTTTTCTCGCCTAGCTTTCATTGACAGTTGCTGTCCCAACTCCATCGGCAGCATGACATTTTCTAGGGTAGTTAATGTAGGCAAAAGCTGGAAAAACTGAAAAATGATCCCAACTGATTGCGCTCTCCATTGAGCGAGTTGATTCTCATTTAAGCCGTTTAAGTGTGTGCCTGCCACTTCAATTTGACCAGAAGTCGGCCGACTTAATCCGGCTATTAAATTCAAAAGTGTTGATTTTCCGCTACCAGAGCGCCCGGTCAGGGCGATGAAAGATCCCTCATTTATGTGCAAATTGATATCTTGAACAGCGATGGTTTGGCTTTTAGAGGCATCGTATCGTTTGCAAATTTCGGTTAATTTAATCAAGTAATAGTCTTTTTTGAAATTGAGAACTCAGGTTGAAGAACGAGAGCCACATGATCAGCCAAACGAGTTTTAAAAGTCGCTTGGCTGATCATATGCCTACTTACGAGCAATAAGTGGTAAATAGATGGCTTTAGTAGAATTGTTCCGAATTGGCGTAGCCTGCTCATCACCAAAACCATCCCCTTCGTCATCAACATACAAATCGATTTCAGCCCCAGTCCAAGTGCCGAAATCGATATAAGCCGCTTTCCCATTCAAGACGATGTCCTTGTTTGAAAAAGATTGCGTTGAACCATCTGAATTGACTTGTTCAATTTGTATACTAAACGAAATATCTTTTCCATCATCGTCACTGAAAGACAAGATACCGCTGTCGGGATCAATTTGGGCTGATAGCTTGCTACCCTGGGCTAGATCCTCAGCTGTGATTTTTATGACGTAGCTAGGTTGATTTGCAGTTTTTCCTCGCACGCTAAACCCAAGCTGTGGCAAAACGCCAGAGCTGTCGCTTGGGTCAACGGTCACTGATTTAGCATCGGGACTGATTGTGAGGCTTAGGTTTCCGGCCGTGGATTTTGCTGTTTGAGATCCAATTTCTAAAACAGTGCCCAAGTCAGTAATCATCGACATCGCGTGACCGGCTGAAGCACCATTTCGCTGAGTCAATATTTCATCTTCATATAATGTGAACCGCATGTCTTGTGAAACGGTACCATCCATTCCACAGGCGCTATTAGTTGATCGATTCGATTCAGACATTAATCCATCTGCACCACGCATACATTGAAAAGCACCGCTATTTTGGGCGT
>JBLIMP010000342.1:0-4943 GCA_047638855.1 Cellvibrionaceae bacterium
AATACGCTGGTATCAATGTGGGTTGCACCTGCTTCTAAAGCCGCATACGCGTTGGCAATGGCACAACCAGAGTCATTATGTCCATGAAACTCGATGTCGGCCGAAATTCGGCCGCGCAATTCAGAAACCAAATCATAAATCTGGCGAGGGGTGCCAATTCCCACCGTATCAGCGATGCCAACCCGGTCAACGCCTAATGCATCAACCGCCTCATACACTCGAAAAATATCTTCACGGGCTGAGCGCAAACTGTCTTCAGTACTAAAACGCACCTCAACTCCTTGGCTTTTAATCCAAGAAACCACCTCTTGAGCAATCTCAATAATCGCATCGATACTTTTCCCATGACTAAAATCTCGTAAGTACGATGAGGTTCCGATGACAACATCAATCCCATCAACGCCTGTATCAATCGCCTTTTTCGCATCTTCCATATGACAGCGGGTATGGGTCAACGTTTTTGCTTTTAAACCCAACGCGGCAATCGTACAGCAATCTTTAAAACTGCTTTCAGATGCATAAGGTGATGTTAGCTCAAGATATTCGACCCCAAATTGATCCAATGTATGCGCGATACGTATCTTTTGGTCTGTTGTGAAAAACGCGTTGACAAACTGTTCCCCTTCTCGCAAAGTGGATTCTATAATTGAAAACTTCTCTAAACTCATAATTCTCTCTTGTCGTAATTATGTTTGAACTTGTTTGGGGGCTAACTGTTCAAACAGGATGATGGTAAAAAAAAAGCGGATTCCTATCCCGGAATCCGCTTCAAATACATTATTACATGCAACTTTTGTAGCTTTTATCAGACAGGACAACTAAACGGCCGTTTACAAGACCGCTTATAGTTCTTCTTCGTTTGCTTTCGATTGTTGGTCATGTTGTTGGTTAGATTATTCATCTGAATAAAAAATAAATAGAAGCAAAAAAAAAGCTCCGCCAAATCTGGCGGAGCTTTATATTTTTGTGATTGGGTTACAACAAAAAATGCCAGATTGTTAAATCTCGTTAGCCTTCTTGCTCTTCTTAATGGTGATGATAGTTTTGCGACTATCAGTTTTTTGGCATTTATTATTCATAACGGCCGGAAATATATCAAACCCTTTCTGCTGAGTCAAGCGGACCCAAGTTATTGTAAAGCTTCCGTTTCGATCTTATTGGCTATTGGTTTTGATCTTTCAATGTGCGTTGAATTTGTCGATTTGCATCTTTCTCAGCAACCGCCTGCCGTTTATCATAATTCTTTTTACCGGTCGCTATTGCGATTTCCACCTTTGCAAGGCCATTTTTCAAATATAGGACAGTTGGGATTAAGGTTGCCCCTTTGTCACTCAAAGCCTTCTCTATTTTGAAAATCTCCCGCCGGTTCAACAACAATTTACGCGGCCGTTCTGGCTCATGGTTCTCACGGTTTCCCTGTTCATATTGTGAGATATGCAAGTCGATTAACCATACTTCTCCGTTATCCGGCCGGGCATAAGCCCGTTTCAGGTCCGCCTTACTATTGCGAATCGATTTAATTTCTGTACCTGTTAAAACCAACCCAGCCTCAAAGCGCTCACCTAAGTGATAATCGAAACTTGCGCGCCGGTTCTTACTAACTATTTTTTCGCCTGTCTGAATCATGTGCATAAAAAGGCAGTTTGCATCTCACAAACTGCCGTCAAGTAAAATTTGATGCTGGACGAAGCCATACCAACACTAGTTATTTAACAAATATTCGATAGCCGCTTTTAACTGCGTATCGTCTTCTGATCGGAATAATGCGCCATCTGGCAACACAACCTCGATGTCTGGTGCAATTCCAACTTTATCAATTACCGTATCATTAGGGGAGTAAAAACGGGAGATGGTCACACGAAGCTCTGAACCATCTGATAAATTATACAGATTTTGTACCGAGCCTTTACCAAAGGAGTTCTCTCCAATAATAACCGCTCGATCTGTATCTTTAAAGGCCCCTGCAATCAGTTCTGAAGCGCTGGCACTACCGGAGTTAACCAATAATACCATCGGAATCTCTTCTCCAATATCTCCTGTATCTGACTCATAGGTACGTTCTAAGCCAGCATTGCTCTTTTGGAACAGAATAACCGATTCTGGCATAAACAGATCTGCGATCTCAACTGCAGTGGTCAAGAAGCCGCCCGGATTATCCCGTACATCAAGAATGAGCGACGTAGCCCCTTGAGCGAGCATATCTTCAACAGCGGCCGTCAATTGCTGGGAAGCCACGGAATTAAACTGAGTCAGTTGGATATAACCAACGCCATCATCAAGGAGTTCGCTTTCAACAGTTGGAATTTCGATACGGGCGCGTGTAATCGTAATGTCGACAAGCTCAGTCTCCCCCTCACGAGCCACGCTTAGAACAACGATTGAATCGCGCGGCCCCCGTACTTTTGAAATTACTTCGTCGATCGACTGCCCCACAACATTTTCGCCATCCACTTCAACAATGATGTCATTGGCTTTTAGCCCCGCTTCGGACGCAGGGCGGCCAGACATCGGCCGAACGATATAGATCAAGCCATCTTCATTTTCGTTGACAAACGCTCCGATACCCTCAAACGTGCCGGTCATATCTTGACGAGATTGGGCCGCAACATCTGGGTTTGAAAAGCGAGTGTTTACATCTCCCAATGTACCCAAGGCCGCTTTGAGCAACTCATAATTGATCGTTTCTTGATCGGGCAAACGGCCGTCAAAGTTTTCTTGAACCAACCCCCATGCTTCATAAAACAAGGCAAGCGTTTCTTCATCCAGGTTCTCGACGGGCGGACCAGCCGGAGTAGGAGTAGGTGTTGGCGGAACCTCATCTTGCTTTGGCACAGTTAGATCGTTTGCCGCAGCATCTCCGCCATTTCCATCGGTCTCTATCGCTTCTTCGGCCTCAATAGCAGGTGCAGGCTCAACACCGGCCGCAGGGACCTCAACAATCTTTTCAACAATGCGGGTGACTTCTATTTCAACCACCTCTAAATTTGCGCTAGTTCGAACATTTACGCTGACTTGCGATCGTTCATAAATCATACCGCCGTAAAACGACATACCAGAAGCTAGGGCGAGTAAAAGCACCCCGATCACACTACCGGTGAGTGTGTTCATAAACCCAGAATTTCTATTATTCATTGTATTTCCTGTTACTAAGCGGGTAATAATCAGCGATCTGTGCAATTCTGATTGCTTACAAATCACTGAAACCAACTGCGAAATTAATTTGCCGCTTCTAATATTTTTGAAAGATTATCAATACCGGTCTGAATAAAGTAGTCTTTATTCAGGTCTTCACTCGCCGCTACCAAATCAACTGGCACATCGGGAAAAAGTCCTTGCTGGTCAATCTGCGTCCCATTCGGGGTGAACCAGCGGGCCGATGTTACATGAATTGACGATCCGTCAGACAAATCATATACGAGTTGAACAGATCCTTTACCATAGCTCTTTGTTCCAATTAATAATGCACGGGATTGATCCTGAAGCGCTCCGGCCACAATTTCGGCCGCACTCGCCGTTCCAGCATCCATCAACACCACAGTTGGAATATCTGCCGCTACAGAGCCACTATGCGCATTATAAATCTTTTCACCTTCGGATCGGCTTTCTTGTCGCAAAATGATCCCATCTTCTAAAAAATGGTCAGCAACCTCAACCGATGCATCAAGTAGCCCTCCGCCATTTCCACGCAAATCTAGAATAATCCCCTTTACACCTTTGGTTTCAAAATTTAAAATCGCTTTTTCAAGTTCCTCTGATGTTTCCGCACTAAACCTTGAAAGCTGAATATATCCTATCGCGGGTGCTTCGGACAGAATGCGAGCAAAAACTGATGGGACTAGGATTTGGCCAATAACGATTTCAAGCTCAATAACTTTTCCGTTTCGATCTAATGTAAGTTCTAAATCGTCCCCAACTTCGCCGCGTAGCAGTTGCTCAATCTGCGAAATCGACAGGTCGCCCGAAACTGTCTCATCATTTATTTCAAGCAAAATATCTCCCTCTTCAACTCCAGCCTCTGCTGCAGGGTTATTGGGAATAGGGATCAACCATGCCTCACCGATTTCATTACGCTTTACATATACGCCGATCCCACCATAATTTCCCGATAGAGATACAATTTCTTCTTGCCGTACAACCGGCTCTAAAAACCTTGAGTATGGGTCGTTGAGACTAACCAAGGCTCCTTGAATAGCAGCATACGTTAAATTGCGCCCTGTTGGCACGTCGCCGATGTAAGTTTCTTCAATGTGTCCCCATGCCTCCCAAAACAGATCAAATCCGGCCGAATCTGCATCACTTATCAGTTGTGATGACTCTTTCGTAAATGGAAGTGACATATCAAAAACCTCATTGGTCATAAATCCAGCGACAAATGTTAGAATGGGCAATAAAATAGCCAACGAAATAACCAAAATGTTTTGGGCGCGTTCAGACATTATTAAATTCTACCAGTCGAACACAATCACGCCCTATTCTTTGTTCAAAATTTAAGAGAAAAAGCCATAGCCTCATCAAGAGGCTATAATTAACCTAATGTTCCAAGATGAAGCGAATATATTTATTAGAAGTGGTGATGGCGGCGACGGCATGATCAGTTTCCGACGGGAAAAGTATGTCCCGTTGGGCGGCCCCGATGGTGGGGATGGTGGCCGTGGTGGTCACATTATTTTTAAAGTAATGCCTAAAATGAATAGCCTAACTCCGGTTCGGCGGCAAGTTCATTATCGGGCAGATCCTGGCAAAAGTGGTGGGCGGACCCAAAAAACAGGTGCCTATGGCAAGGACTTAATCCTACCAGTGCCACCGGGTACTCTCGTACGCAACCGAGATACTGGTGCAGTATTGGCAGAACTTGTAAACGATGACGATGAAGTTATTGTGCTAAAAGGTGGTATTCCCGGCCGGGGAAATATGCGTTTCGCCAGCAGTGTGAATCGTGCCCC
>JBLIMP010000343.1:0-4934 GCA_047638855.1 Cellvibrionaceae bacterium
TTTCATAAAAAGTGGGCCACTTTCGTTGCTGATAAGCCTCTTGGTTCATACGGTCTAGACTCGAAATCTTTCGAGCCCAGTCGAATGTTTTGAGCACTGGGCTATTCCAAAATGCGGCGTGGAGCTTAGCTAAATCGATTAGTGCCAATTCGGCCTCAGCTAAAGAGCAACCTGCGATTTGATCTCCTACCCGGGCGGGGGCCATGTCTTCTAATAGAAGCAGCGTGTTTTGCCCTGATTCATCTATTGTGCTGAAATAGCAGCGGGGGATGCGCATCTTAATCTGGCTGGCAACATCTTGATAAAAGCGGACCTCTCTTTCGTACAATCGATTTACCGCCAAAGCGGCCCGTAATTTCAGGTCATTGGTTGGTAATTTGGCGATCAATGTTTGAGGTGCATTTTTTTCCGGCCGATCATAACTGAGAAAAACACGGGTAAGTTCCCCCATGAACCCCTCAATGTCACCAATCGGTTCTAAGCGTATCTGAGTGACGGTGGCTGTTTGAATGGTACCGGTAGAACGCAGTGCCTCAGTCAGCCAAGCGGCCGTTAAAGCTTTGGCGCTGGTGGGGATTTTTACCATGTTTGATATGTCCTAATCTATTTGAGTTAGGCCAACCCTGAAAAATAATCGTTCAACGAGATGGCTCAGGGGTTGGCTGTGGGGCGATTTCGGTTGTGTAAGGCCAACCCCGAAAAATAATTATCTAGTAAACTAGCTCAGGGGGAATTGGCTGTGTCAATCAAGTTGACGAAGTGAGGCGATTTTGTTGATGCAATTGCATGTTTTATTCTCGGAAATCGCCTAAATGGATGATTTGTTTTTGAAAATCGCCTTAAGCTGATTCAACCACAAATAATCTGAACTGGCGACACCCTTTGACACCCTTCGACAAGCTCAGGGTGCGTCAGTCCTATGGTTGATTATTTTTCAGGGTTGGCCTAACGCCACCTTAAAAGTTCTTCAGAAAAGCTTCTATTGAATGATCTTCACAAAAGGCGATCAGTCGCTCTAAATCTCTGCGCCTCCAAGCTTTCTTATGAGGGGTTTCATTATCTAACCGTACTGTTGCCAAGAGAGAAATATGCAATTTGGTTATCATGGCCAATCTATAGTCAAGCCAGCATGACTCAAAGCTATAGTTGGTGACCCCTTTCTCAATCAGTGTGCGGTAATAGAGCTGAAGCATCTCCTGTTCGATCTCGCGCCGCAGGTGTATCGGAACTGAGCTAATCATAAAGTAGGAGATATCGTATGCAGCTCGCCCTCTACCCACACATTGCCAATCTAGAATGATCGCATCCTCTGCGCCAAACAAGATGTTGTCAACGTGTAAATCTCGATGAATACAGGTTATCACTGCCGTTTCATTGAGGTGATTAAATATACGGTCAATTTTTGCAACAGCCAAGCGGCCGATATCGAGTAATAATGGAGGTAGTTGAAAATCGGGCAGTAATTCAGCAACTTTTTGGGGATATTCAGCCCACAACTCATCAAAGGGAATTTCCAATAAAAACTCAGCACCACTAAAGTTTTTTAACCTGGCATCTTGCCACCAATAGGCATGAATGTCAGCCATTGATGTGATCACCAGTTCAACTTCCTGTCGATTACAACCGGTCAGAATATCAACCACTCGATAATCTTTTAAATCTTCCAAAAGTAAGATCGACTCGCCTGTCTCAAAATTACTCGAGGCATAATAGCAATTTGGAATAGGGAGATATTGAGGTGCTGCAGCGGAAAAAAACTGTGCTTCTCGTTGATTAAAACCTTTAAACAGCTCTCGTAGCTCTAGGTCGGTGGGTGAGGTTTTAACGATCAAAGAAGATGGAGCCTTTGATTCAAAGGCATCATATTCAATTTCGTACCGATACAACCCCCCTCCGGTAAACCCGGTCTCTTCGCCAACCCTAGTTGTACTAAACGATACCACGGTCGATTGTTTAATAGTGCCGTTTTTTTGCAAAGCGGCCGTTAACCATGCGGGTTGTATCGCTTCTAAGTTTTGAGGGATATGAAGTATATGGTTTCTCCTAGCTATGAATTCGGAATGATGGGTGTGTTAAGGACTGACGATTATATTAAACAAGGGATTAAATCGTCAGTTGTGGAGGAACGGGGGAAACAACTTCGTTGTATTATTTAATTTCCGTTCCTAAGAAACTGTTTGCAATCCAAACAATATCAAAGATCACGCCGATTTTAGCAGATTTAAAGGCTAAATCGGCATGAGCTTTGATAAGAAAGTTGTGATTTGGCCCAGTAATATATTAATCAAACTGCTGACTAATATAAAAGATGATTTGTAGCTATATTAAACACTTTTTAACCGCAAGGTTGGTATCCTAAAGGGGATACAAATGCGAAGATTAGGGATACAAATTGGTGATTACTTTTGACGGCCATATCGCTGCGCCAGCGCATCTTCATAAAATTGACTGGTCGATTTGGCCCCTATTGCCGACCCACAAATACCTTGCGAACCAGCCTAAACCAGCTCCTTAAGCGATGCCGACAAAGTGGACCAATCTTATTTCCCAGTGCATATTCATTCGTAACCAGTATCATTTTGATTGACGACTTTCGAATGACGATCTACGATTAGCAGGTTTCTGCAGTTCAAAATTAAAATCCTCAAATTAATATGACTCATATCCTCGTTTCTGCCCCTTTTTCAGAAGAGCTAATAGAAAATATTCGCTCAGTTTCTCATGAAATAACTGTAGAACAGTTTGTTTTACCAGATGGTGTTTGGCCCGTGGACCGGCACACCGATGCTGAAATTGTTTACACGACATCTGACGTTCCACCGGCCGAGCTTGCTCCCAATCTTCGCTGGGTCCAAAGCCATTGGACGGGAATTGACAAATTGAGCCATCGGCCGATCTGGGACCTTGAAACGATTATTACCACTGCCAGCGGTGTCCATGCGCGTGCCATAGCCCAGCATCTGTTTTCAAAAATCCTTTTTTTCGCGAATCGAGTTCCTAAGTGGCAAGCGTTTAAGCAAAGCAAGACATGGCCTAAAAACCGCCAAGAGAATTTTTCACCTATTGAGCTGCAAGGCAAGACGCTTGGCATTTTAGGATACGGCAGTATGGGGCGAGAGGTTGCCCGAATTGGAAATGCCTTTGGGATGAATGTGTTGGCAACCAAGCGTAATTTGAAAAAAACCAGTGAGGGTGGTTTCCGAATGAAAGGGGCCGGTGATCCAGAGGGAAAAATTCCGCTACGCCTTTATCCAGGAGAAGCAACGCGCTCAATGGTTGCAGAATGTGACTTTGTGGTGGTTACCCTGCCTTTAACTGCTAAGACCCATGGGCTGGTTAACAGTAGTTTGCTAAAGGCCATGAAACCTACCGCTTATCTGTTTAACGCAGCACGGGGGCAAATTGTGGTTGAAGCTGATTTAATTACCGCCTTGAATAAAGGTTGGATTGCAGGTGCAGGCTTAGACGTATATAGCCAGGAGCCATTGCTAGGTGATAGTCCACTGTGGAAAATGGAGAATGTGCTAATGAGTCCACATGTGGCCGGTTTGACTGATTCGTACAATGCCCGAGCTGTTGATTTATTTAGCGAAAACCTACGTCGTTACTTAGTTGGTGAACCGCTGTTGAATTTAGTTAATCGGGAATATGGTTATTAGATCATCCCGTGAACCGCTACTGCGAACGATGTTTTTTAGAATGACCTTAGGCCATTTCTATAAAAATGGAAACGAGAAAACAGCTTGAAATCAAGCTGTAATGGATAATTATGGAAAAACCGACTGAAGTGCTTAAGCCTATACTAGAAAAGCTTGATAAAAAAGTGCCAACCGAAGAAATAGCTTCACAACATACCAATGCCGGGATGTTTGTTTGGCTGACCGCCCGTTTCGGCGAAGATTATTTGCGGAAACGATTGCAATACCAAATAGTGCATGCAGACGAGATTTTTGATCGCGGCCGCCGATTGCTCTATGTTGAAAATTCAGAGTGGATCATGGTCTTTCTTTACTGGGCTTTAAAACTGCTTGGACTTTATGGGCGTGGGAATCGAAACTTTTTAGATATTCAAACGGTCGAAAATGATGTGTACATCGAAAATTTGCCTGATGCATTTGACGGATATCGCCTTTTGCAACTCAGTGATTTGCACTTGGATATAGATTTAAATTTGCGAGGGGCAATTGAGCGAGTTGTGAAACCGGTTGATTATGATCTGGCTTTAATTACAGGCGATTACCGTGCCAGTACAAGTGGATCGTACCGCACGGCCCTTGATGAAACGGCCGAATTAATGAAAGTTCTCAAAAAGCCGATCTATTCTATTCTTGGGAATCATGACTTTATTGAATTCGTTCAGCCTCTTGAAGACATTGCCGGGATGACTTTCTTAATCAATGAGTCGTTGCCATTAGAAAAAGATGGCGATGTCATTTGGCTTTCCGGTATCGATGACCCACATATGTACAAGACGGATAACTTGAACAGGACGTACGCGGGTGTACCACCTGACGCGGTCAAAATATTGATGTCACATTCGCCAGAAACATGGAAAGAAGCGGCCGCGCATGGGGTTGATTTTATGCTGTCTGGTCACACCCACGCTGGGCAAATCTGTTTACCAGGTGGCATTCCACTTATCGTACATGCTAAATGCCCTCGCGAAATGATTTCAGGAAATTGGCATTACGAAGGGGTTCACGGGTACACATCTCCCGGATCCGGCGGATGTGGCGTGCCGGTTCGTTTTAATTGCCCACCTGAAATTACAATTCATACGCTGCGTAAAAAACTGTAGTCTGATGAGTTAGGCGATTTCCGAGAATAAAACATGCAATTGCACCAACAAAATCGCCTCACCTCGTCAACTTGATTGACACAGCCAATTCCCCCTGAGCTAGTTTGCTAGATAATTATTTTTTGGGGTTGGCCTT
>JBLIMP010000344.1:0-4905 GCA_047638855.1 Cellvibrionaceae bacterium
CGCTTGCAAACGCATCACCCGCCCCAACCGTATTTAAAATCTCAACCGGAAAACCAGGGACATCCATTTCCCCAGCATTGCGATCAAAAATAGTAACGCCCTTGCTGCCACGCTTCAGCACAATCGTATCAGGGTAGCCATCTGCCAGATAAGCCTCACGAACCCAAGCTTCAACTTGAGCACGCTCGTCTTCACTCACAGGCTCGTTGCCATGCCATTTTGCAGGATCGGTGTTGATCACAGCCCAAAACTCTTCTTCAGTGCCAAAAACCACATCAATCATCGGCATAATGCGGCGCAGAGCGGTGCCACACGCCATCGGGTGACTCCATTGGTCCGGCCGAAGGTCGATGTCCATCCACACTATATTGCCCGTATTTTTAGCCGCTTCAGCACCAAAAAATGCGGCATCGGCACAAGTGCCACGCGCTAAAGCTGTACCTGAAACTAAAAAGGATTTAGTCTGGCTAAAATCAGGCAGATCATCAATATTGATCCAAATATCAGGCGGATTTTCCCGATAGAACAGCAATGGGAACTTGTCGGGCGGTTGAACCCCCAGAACGGCCAAACTGCTCAACCCAGGCTTGCGCTTGATCAAACTCACATCAACACCGTCTTTCTCAAGGTAGTTGATGATAAAGTCTCCAACGTTGTCATTGCCGACGGCCGTCAGCACGGCCGACTTCAACCCTAACTTGGCTGTCCCAATCGCAATATTGGTCGGGCTACCGCCAACCTGAGGCAAAAAACCGGTAATATCGACAAAGTCAGCCCCGATATCGCTAGAGAATAGGTCCATGTTAGACCGGCCGATCGTAATTAAATCAAACATAAATTGATTTTGGATTGACGAATGACGATTCACGATTGGTCGCAATGACCAATCGTAAATCCAAAACCGTAAATCTTAAATTTCCCGCACCTCTTCCCATGCACCACTTTCCCATGAACGCATCATCGCGTCATGGACCTGAGCAAATTCATAAGCCGATTTAAAGCTGGGTTCTAGCTGTTCCCCATCTGCTATCGACTTCAAGAAATGATGCTGCTCGATCACTTTCAAGTCGTCATAGCTCATGTTATTGCCGGGACCGGGCTGGAATCGGCCGTAAAACGGATTAGCTGGCCCAGACAAAATACGCGTCCAGCCATCGTGTGCCGTTGTGCCATCGGGCATATAAATTTCGAGTTCGTCCATCGTTTCAAAGTTCCATCGGATCGCCCCTTTCGTGCCGTAAATCTCAAAACGATTTTCAACTTTAGGGCCAAAGATGGCTCGACTAATTTCGATGGTGCCTCGTGCGCCGTTGGCAAACTCAATCAACGCCCCAACATAATCCTCGTTGGTCACTTCACCGGTAGGGTCACCCGCTTGCCCAACGGCAAAATGATTACCCCGGCCGGGGACAGGCAACGGCCGTTCCGTTACAACAGTCTGCGTCGTGCTTGTAACTCGGCTAATTGGACCAGCCAAAAACTGAGCCATGTCGGCCGCATGCGGCATTAAGTCACCCAATGCACCCGTACCCGCCTGCTCTTTAAGGAAACGCCAGTTCAACATGCCCAAAGGATCACTCGCGTACATGGCGAAGAAGCGACCGTAGTAGTTCGTAATCTCACCCAATTTGCCCGAATCAATCAAATTTTTAGCATACTGCACCAGCGGCACCCAACGATAGTTCAGACCGGTAAATGTCATCACACCGGCCGCTTGCGCCGCCCGATAGACGGCCGCCACATCGTCCGGAAGCACCCCAATCGGCTTTTCACACATCACATGTTTTCCGGCCGCAATCGCTGCTAACGTCATTTCACGATGCAAAAAGTTAGGCGATGTAATGTTCACAGCCTGAATATCAGGGTGATTGATCACATCCATCCAATCCAAACTCGCTTCTTCAAAGCCAAAACGAGCCTGCGCTTCATTCAAACGTTCTTGCACATTGTCAGAACACATGACCAGACGGGGCATCACGCCACCATCGTGGAAACGATCCCGCATGCTCGTATACGAGCGTGAGTGGACGGTTCCCATCCACCCCATACCAATAACACCAACATTCACTACGTTCATAAGGAGAGAGATGAGAGACAACAGATAAGAGGCGAGCATGATTACTCTCTGCTCTTATCTGTTATCTCTCGTCTTTTTAGAGTCCGATAGATTTAATATAGTCGCGATTCCGTTTCGCGCTTTCGGCCGGTGATCCCATCCCAGGTAGAACGTCTTGCTCGACCACGATCCAGCCAGAGTAATTGATTTCCTGCAATGCCGCATAGACGGCCGCAAAATCAACCGCCCCTTGGCCCAATTCAGGGAAAACGCCCTGCCCAATCATCTGCTGATATCCCCAACCGTTGGCGTCCGCATTCGCTACCACGCTTGGATCAAAGTCTTTAAAATGGACGTGTTTCACACGGTCCGCATGTTTTTTCAAAACGGTGACAGGATCGCCTTGGCCCAGCATGCAGTGGCCGGTATCAAACACCATCCCGATCAAATCAGGGTCGGTCAGGCTTAAGAATTTTTCGATTTCGGCCGCCGTTTCAACATAGGTCGCCCCATGATGATGAATGAGCGAGCGTAAGCCGGTCGCTTCTTTGACCGCCTTGGCAACCGCCATCGCACCGGCCGTGTATTCACCCCAGCCAGCCTCATCGAGAATCATATCGGGGGTAATCCGGCCGGAATTATCGTGGCGCAACGGGATCGTGCTGTGATCATCACCAATGATGATAAATGCATCTTTGCCGCCGACGGCCGCCAGCAGTTCGGCCGTTTTAATAGCTTGGTCGATGCCCGCTTGGTGATAGGCCGAATCGTACAAACGGGCTGTCACCCAAGAACCCAACATTTGCAGATTGCGCTCTTCAAGCTGTGGGACCAAAATTTTTGGATCGGTTGGCATAAAGCCCCAATCCCCCAGCTCTGTCCCCGCATACCCAGCGGCCGACATTTCGTTGATCACGTCAAGGTAAGTCTTGCGCTCACCTTCTGTATTTTCGATTACCCCCCAAGAACACGGGGCATTAGCTACTTGTATCATGTTTATATTTTGGATTGACGATTTTGGATTGACGAAGACTGTGCGCTAGGCGACCAATCGTCAATCCAAAATCCGAAATCGTAAATTCCTACGCTTTTTGACGTTTTTTATACGCTTTCAGCTTCTTTTTGAGTTTGCTTAAGGGCCAATCGGCCGCTAATGCTGTGTGCATCATTTGAGCCGCCGTTTCTGGCGCATTTCCACCGATGGGTGGGTCTGAATCTAAATTTGTGGGGAACGAATACCCTTCTGCCACGCTAGCAATCGTATTTGCAATTTCCCGTTCTGTGAGGGTACCCTCCGTTTTGCGCTTGAGCAAAACTGGGTAGACCGCTTTGATCATGGCGGTGCGATTCACTGTCTCCATCGGCCGCCCAAATGCAGATGAAATCTGCACCAAATTCGCTAACCTATCCCCATGTGAGATATTGGTTCCGGCACCATGAAACAGCGCCGGGCTAAAGAAAACCATGTCACCTTTTGCAAACGGAATTTGCACATGGTTTTCATCAAAATATTGGCGAAACTCCGGCCGAGTATAGCTCAAATAGCCGGACTTCAATTGTTGCGAATAAGGCAAAAACAGCGTCGGCCCTGTTTCAAGCAACATATCACAGTGGGCAATCGCCCCTTGCAGGGTCAAATACTGAGACATCACTTGAGCATGCGCTGGATATTGTCGGACTGTTTCTGCCGCCTGGAACCCTAAATGGAAATCACGGTGAGCCGATTGGGCCTTGCCTCTTGGCTTCACGTTATTCACTTGGGCTGTCATTTGATAATTTGGCCCCAGCCACGCTTCGCAAACCAAGGCTAGCATTGGGTTTTTATAATAATCAATGAACAAGTCAGGATCATATAGGCAAGCTTTTTGCACAGAGTTCCACACCCGTTCATTGCGGCCAAAATGATCTCCTTGTCCGCCACCGGCCGCTTTTTCTTGGGCAATTATCGCCTCAAAGGCAGCCGTTGAACGATCGATCACATTTTTATCCAAATACGCGCCGCTGATCACCAAAACCCCAGGGCCGTCTTTCAAACAGCGAGCGATTTCAGCTTTTAATGCTTGCTCTTTAGTCGGGTCGTCAAGCACAGGCTGCAATCTGGCATTGTCATAAATGACAATATTTTTCTGCACATCGGCCGCAAATGGGTAATCGGCCAATTTTGTTTCCTGGCTGCAAAGTTCAACCAATCCGCTCAGTTTAATATCTTCTTCTGAAAAATAGAGAGGTAGCATGTGATTCTATCCGTAGGGGCGGCCCTTGTGCCCGCCCAAAAGGGCACCCACAAAGGGTGTCCCTACTAGTTAAAATATCGTTCGTTTTTCACAGCCGGGTCATATTCAGCCCGAACCTTTTGCGTCGTTTCACGGGTTGAAACCTCCGCAATCGGCACATCCCACCACGTGTAGCCATCCACACCCGCATAGCGGTCTGTTTCGACATAGATACAGCAAGTCCTGTCTATTGCTTTGGCATCTTGCAGTGCCTGGCGCACGTCAGCTACCGTTTTACAGCGGAAGGTATGTGCGCCTAAGCTTTCAGCATTTGCAGCCAAATCGATTGGTAGAAAGTCTACGTTATATCCAGCATCATCTTCTTGATGAGTCCCATCTTGCTTAAAGGCGTAACGAGTTCCAAAACCGTTGTCACCAATCGAGCGAGACAAGGCACCGATGGAAGCATACCCGTGATTGTTGATCAAGATAATGACGAGCTTGATCCTTTCTTGGATCGAGGTCACGATTTCTGTCGGATTCATCAAGTAGGTCGCGTCACCGACAACTACATATACTTCACGTGTTGGATCAGCCATTTTCACCCCAATCGCACCAGGGATTTCATACCCCATA
>JBLIMP010000345.1:0-4843 GCA_047638855.1 Cellvibrionaceae bacterium
TGGTCTGATTGACATCTAAGGCCAACCCCGAAAAATAATTATCTAGCAAACTAGCTCAGGGGTTGGCTGTGAGGCGATTTTGTTGATGCAATTGCATGTTTTATTCTCGGAAATCGCCTAAGGAAATAAAAAATGCCCAACACAGGGTCGGGCATTTTCATCAACAGTTTTAATTATTAAAGCACTTGCTATGATTTAGCGGGTTCAGTAAGAGCTGAATACTTACAATCTTGCTGAATCTCCTGATCTCTTTCAACAACGTTCATTTGCATACCACCATAATTTGTCATGGTAATACGGGCTTGAAGACGAACAGACTCGTTTTCAGCCATATCGAAATGAAAGCGTTGAGCGAACGTTGCAAGAATCAATTGGGCCTCCATTATAGCAAAGCTGTTTCCAATGCATACCCGGCCGCCTGCGCCAAATGGAATCCAAGCGTATTTATGGATTTCATCAACTTTATCAGCTTGAAACCGCTCAGGATCAAATTGATCAGGCTCCGTGAAATTCGTTTCCAAATGTTGAATAACATATGGAGAAACAAACATCATTGTCCCTTTTGGCACATGGTAGCCGTTAATTTCAGTGGCACTAATCGCTTGACGGGCGTTGAGCATCCACACAGGGGGCAAAACACGCATCGATTCTTTAAGCACCATCTCTGTATACGGCAATGATTTCAGGTCTTCTAAAGTAGGTAGTCGGCCGCCGAGCACTTCGTCAAGTTCTGAATGCAATTTCGCCTCAACATCAGGGTGCTGTGAGAGCAGATACCACGTCCATAACATCGCGTTAGAGGTTGTTTCATGTCCAGCTACAAATAGGGTTAGGAGCTGGTCACGAATTTCCACGTCACTCATAAAGCTGCCATCTTCGTCTTTAGCAAGCATCAGCATCGAGAGCAAGTCACCGGTGTCTTGGGGGATGCTATTTTCGCTGGTGCCCCGTCGCTCCTTCATGATGCGTGTAATCGTCGTATCGACCACCTTACGAGCACGCCAGTTTTTAATGTTATCGGGTGTGGGCACCCACAGAGGAAGATTAATAAGCTTGTCAAAATTTTTATCAACCAATGTTTGAAGCTCATCGATCGCATGACCGATTTCGGCCGCACTTTCGACCATCTCTTCCATATCAACATCAAATAGTGTTTTTGAAACGATATACATCGTCAAGCTCTCCATCACATCAGCCATATTGATCGACTCACCCGCTCGAAGTCCATTTGCAACAATATCTGAATATTGAGTGATCGTGTCTGCATAAGAAGCGATTCGGCGATGATGAAAAGCGGGTTGAGCCAATCGGCGTTGGCGTTTATGCTGATCGCCGTTAGTCGTCACTAATCCAGCCCCTAAAATACGTGACATTAAATTAATATCTCGTCGCGCTTTTGGAAAATTCTTGGCCTGTGTGATTAGAATCTCACGAACCATATCTGGATTTGACACCAACATAATACGAATGGGTCCAAAGTGAAATTTCACGATTTCACCATAGGTGCGAGCCATTGCCAACAAAAACTCTGGAGGGTTATTGTCAAAACTTACACCTGCGCTATTTACAAATTCTTTTTCAACTTTTGGAACTACTTTCAAAGTACTCATTGGAACTTCCTGCGTTTTTTTGATTTTTTCAAAAACAAAAGCGTTTATGCGACTTTAGTGCAACCAACGCCCGACCTTGACCTTATGAATTTTATAAGTCACATTTTTTTCTTGACAGATTCGCTTTTAAACGACACAATGTCGCTAAATAAACATCTTGCCTATAAATTAATCTCAAGCTGTGTTTCTGTCAATAAGCAATATCAATGCAGCGTATGATAAACAACAGCTGTCTAAAAATGACCAAAACAAACCCTACCCCCAGAAAAACAGATCGCCGCATTGTCAGAACAAGGTCTCAACTATCATTGGCCTTGCTAGCACTGATGCAAGAGAAGAGCTTTCAAAATATCACCATCAAAGATATTACAGATCGAGCTGATATGAATCGAGCTACTTTTTATCTGCATTATGGAACCAAGGAAGAGCTTCTATTTACTTCACTCGAAAGCCGTTTTGATAAGCTTGTACAGTCAATTGAAGCTGGGTTAATCAATACACCCGAAAATCAAATTTGGAGTGACGACACATACGATCGGCTGGTTTTTGAGCATGTGGCAGAGCATATAGATTTATACAAAGTTATTTTGGATCAAAATGGAATGGGGTCGGTGATTCACCGAATAATCGACTATATCGCGGCCGTAGGCTTGCGTAATACGCTCCAATCTGTTAGTGAAAATACCAACATAGACATTCCCCACGAAGTCGTTTCTCGGCATATAGCCGGGAGTATGTTTGCTATTATCGTGTGGTGGATTCGAAACGATCTTCCCTATACACCGGCCGAAATGGCAAATATGTGTCACCGCTTGGTTTCTTTTGGCTGTATACCTACGCCTACATAGGACTCCAAAATCGACAAATTAGTGCGAAGATACAACTGTCACTTTTTTAAGATCAAGAACCATTTAAAGCGTCAATGCTTGCCTGATGGGTTGGGTTCCACCACAACGCTTGGCGAAACGCCGCATCTGCTTTGGCTTTTTCACCCATAGCACCATGACCTACCCCTTTCCAGTAATAAACCTCTTCCCCAGCTCCACCAGATTGAATCGTTACATCAGCCAAATCAACCACATCCTGATAACGGGCAACCGCCATATACGCTTCGAATACCCCAAAACTATACCAAAACATCCTCCAGGGTAAGCCGATGGTACGTGCTTGATCATACGCCTGTACCGCTTGTTCGGGGCGACCGTCTAACATAAGTAACTCCCCCATCGTATGCCACACAAACGGATTTTGATCATCTTGCTGTAATTTTTGAGCGTAGTCAGCCACGGCTTGATCGTGATTGATATCAGAGTCTAGGTTCTGACCGACAATTGCATTGATGAGCAGGCTGTCCTCCGGCCGGTAAATTAAAATATAGTTATTGCCAAACACCTGCCAATGGTCGCTAAACCGATCGTTTTCGATGCGAATACCGGAATATGGAGAGGAGACGTTCGTAGAAATAAAAGAGTCGGACACAATCCATTCGGCCGTAGAATCATCGTATCCAATCAAAAAACGAAAATGCCCCATCCCGTCATTGGGTTCTTCTTCTAGCCACGTTTGCAGCATAACCGGAAAATTATTGCTCAAAAGCAAGCGTAATGTTTCAGGCGAGCCGTTGATCAAAGGGGTGGCAACTAAGTCAGGAAAACGCTCTTCGACATAACTGACAATCTCATCGACTCGAACGTTTTTATCACTTTCATTTGGCTTCAAACCAGCAGCCGTTTCAACCTGAGTTACCCCTTTACCCAAATAGCTCAAATAGGTCGCCAACGTCGCTGGGCCACAATTATTCCAAGTTTGCCAATTGTGTCGGTAACCCGTTAGGTTCACAAACGGCGCAACCGGGCTGTATAGCAGATTTGGGGTCGAGGTTGGCAACGGTGTGGGTTCAAAAACCGGTTCAATCGTCTCAATCTCAACTGGCTCGACAACCTCTTCCACTTTTTCCTTTTCCACTTTCTCTTTGGCTATTATCTCTGTTGAGGTAGGTGTTACTGCGTTAACCGTTGGTTGTATAGATATGGAGGTTTCGGTGGCTAGGTTCGCCATAAATGCAAGCGTATCTACTGTTGCCACAGGTACAAACGTTGGCACAACAACCGGTTTTTTCGGCCGTAGGCTTGCGATTTCAATCTGAATCCGCCGGTTAAGGCCGGAAATCGATCCATATTTAGAAATCCCATACCCTAATGCTAAGAGCGACAAGCCAAACAAAATAAGAATACCGATTAATATCGTAAAACGAAGTTTTTTCATATTCCCCAATTTTTCTATTCAGATATACTTTTTGTGTGAAGTTTTTTTACTATGCACATCATACATTTCCGTTACCCCCGCATCACCGTTTCCCGCTAGAAAAGTATACCTTGCTCCAATCGATGGTTGCAGACTCTAAAACCCTTCTTAGCGAGGAGATTATTCCCGCCCCAGAAGCCAGTGATGCTCAACTGCGGCTGGCCCATTCGGCCGAGTATATCTCTCAGATTCGAGAGGGTACTTTGCCACGTAAGCTTGAGCGTGAAATGGGCTTACCCTGGTCGGCCGAACTGGCAAAACGGGTGCGGCATACAGTTGGAGCAACAATTTTGGCTGGGCGTACAGCCCTAGAAGAAGGCATCGCATGTACAGGCGGTGGCGGGACCCATCATGCACAATGGGACCGGCCACAAGGATACTGTATCTTCAACGATATCATCGTGTGCAGTCGTGTTTTACAACAAGAGCGCTTGGTATCCGATATACTCGTTATCGATTGTGATGTGCATCAAGGAAACGGTACGGCCCTCATTGCAGCCGATGATCCCTCAATATTTACTTTTTCGATCCATTGTGAGAAAAACTTCCCGGTCCGAAAAGCCAAAAGCGATCTCGATATCGGATTACCCATTGATACGGGTGATCGTTTATATTTACAGGCGTTAAAAGCAGGACTTACAAAGGCACTCGAAACAATCACCCCAGATTTAGTCATTTATTTAGCCGGGGCAGACCCTTTTTCTGGAGACAGATTAGGCAAACTTGCTCTGAGCAAAGCTGGATTAAAACAACGAGATGAGTATGTGCTGAATCTTTGCACACAAAACCGATGGCCCATCGTAGTAACTTTAGCAGGTGGATACGGCCGAAATGTCAACGACACAGTAGAACTTTACTATCAAACCATACAATGTGCGCAAAAAATGCAAAATGACTGTAAACGCATCTAGAATTAATGCTCTAAAAAG
>JBLIMP010000346.1:0-4831 GCA_047638855.1 Cellvibrionaceae bacterium
TCGCTTGTGAGTTGTGTCGGCCGGGACGAGAATGGCCAGTTGATTTTAGACTATTTGCAAAAAGAGCAGATTGACACATCGCACGTCACAGTTCGCGATGGAAAAACATCTAATTGTGAGATTGTGGTGCTTGAAAACGGCGAGCGCTATTTTCCTCCAAACAGTTATCATCAAAATGTACTAGCAAACTTCGAGCCATCTGCGGCCGATCTCACCTTTGTTCAACAGCACGATGTCTTGGTTTCTCGCTATGATATTTCCTATACCAAAGTCCTATTCAATCGGGTCATGTGCGAGCTTGAATTCAGCGGTAAACGAGTCGCAGATTTTGGCGATTGGTTTGATTACGACGGCCGTCATCCTGTAGTTTTCCCTTATCTTAACCAAATCGATCTCGCTTTTATCAGCGGGGATGAAGTCACTGTCCAAGCGTTTTTACCCCTTTCAATTGATTCAAAAGCCCAAATCATTGTCACACTTGGCGAAAAAGGCAGTGTGGCCCTTGTCGATGGCAAGATTATCGAGCAGCCGATTATTCCAGTTGAGAGGATCGTTGATACAACCGGCTGTGGTGACGCATTTCAGGCCGCTTTTACAGTCACCTATTTTCAAGCACGTAACCCAAACACACATAACCTAAAGGCAGCGTTACAAGCGGGTGCTCAAAACGCGTCAAAAACCTTGCAACATTTTGGGGCAAGTTAGTTCAGCAATCGTATCAGCCAGTAGGTTTTATCTTATGATCACTACAAAAAAATCCCTTTATCCGGTTATCCATGTCCAAAACGTTGGGCAAGCCCTTCGAAATGCACAAATCGCTTTTGAAGCGGAGTGTGACGGCGTTTTTTTGATTAATCACGAAAATGAAGACGGCATACGTGACCTAAATTACTCAGACCTGCTCGAAATTCATGCGGCCGTTGCCGCCCAATTTCCCGACTGGTGGATTGGGGTCAACTGCCTCGATTTAGCCGCGGCCGATGTGTTTCAACACCTACACCCAACTGTCAACGGGGTCTGGGTAGATAATGGTGAAATAGATGAAACAAAGCCAGAGCAACAAGCTGCTCAAAAAAATTTAGATGCCAAAAGTCAATCGGGCTGGCAAGGTGTCTATTTTGGAGGGGTTGCGTTTAAATATCAGCGGCCGCTTGAAAAGATCGAGGATGCAGCCCGGGCAGCAGCGATCGCGGCCGGTTTTATCGATGTAGTCACAACCAGCGGCCCTGGTACTGGGGAAACCGCCTCCATTCAAAAAATAAAAGCGATGAGAAAAGCATTGGGAGACAAACCGCTAGGCTTGGCAAGCGGAATTACACCCGAAAACATCGAGCAGTACCTTCCGTGGGTCGATATATTTCTTGTGGCAACTGGAATTAGCCATAGCTTTTATGAACTCGATGCTAAAAAAGTGCGTCAACTTGCCCGTATCGTGCATAATTAAAAATCACATACAATCAACCAAATAACCCAGAGGAAGGAACAACCTTCTCTCTTTGGAGCAAACTCGAACCCGCCGCCTCCAATCCAAACACACTAGTTATGCAAAAAACAATCCTCCCCATCAGCTTTCTATTGACTCTTTTCTTGTTTAGCTGCACACCTACAATAGAACCTGAAGAACCTGAACTGGCCGCACTCCCGACTCTGATCCCATCGGTTGTGCCGCCTGATACGGCGACAGCCATCCCCTTACCCACACACATCCCAACTAGTACACCTACTTCAACAGACACGCCAGAGCCAACCGCTACCGCAACTCCACTTCCAACAGCGACAACCGAGGTCATTCCACCAACAGAAACCGCTGTCCCATTACCCTTAACGACAACTTATGCGGCCGCTTTTTCGATCAATGGTGAACCGATACAGGTTCATCAATTCGGCCGTGGTGAAGTCCATCTCATTCTAATTGGGGGGATACATGGGGGATATGAGTGGAATACCGTCTTATTAATGTATGAATTAATCGATTGGCTTAATGACAATTTAGACGCCGTACCGGAAAATTTAAAATTGTCGATTATCCCAGTCATGAATCCTGATGGATTAAAACTCATAACAGGCAGCTCAAGTCGGTTTACAATAAATGATGTCCCTTTTAACACAGATGCAGGTCGGTTTAATGCCAATGGGGTTGATTTAAATCGAAATTGGGATTGCGATTGGAATCCAACCGCCTATTGGCGGAATGAAGAGGTAAGTGGTGGGTCATTTGTTGGTTCTGAAAAGGAGGTCCAAAACATCAGCTACTTTATTCGGGAATCAAATCCGGCCGGGGTGGTTTTTTACCACAGTGCGGCGGGTGCTCTATATGGCGGCCGGTGTAATGGGGCAATAGCGGATGGGACCGATGCACTTGTCAGAGCTTACGAGGTAGGGTCCGGCTTCTCACCACCTGAAAGAGGCGGCTTAAATATAAGCTACGTTGCGACCGGCACCGCAATCGACTATTTAGCAACCCAAAACATCGCCGCATTTGAAGTAGAGCTTACAAATCATCAAGACACAGAGTTTGAAAGAAATTTGGCCGGAGTGCTCAGTTTGATCGATCTCTTAAGTGAGTAATATTGATCATGTTAATCGATCAAATTGATTTCAAATGGCTGCAACTCACTCACAAGCGATGACGTTTTGTCTCTTCAATGTGCTTTTTTAGATAAAAGGTAAACGGTGTACCGCCGGTTCCGACCCCTTCTGTTGTCTTGGCAGGTTTTAAAATATACAAGGCCGCATATTCGATGTGCCGAATACGGAATTGTCCTAACTTCTCAACCGCATAATTATACGCTTCGCGCAAATTAGCCCCGGCCGCACCCAATCCTATAATCGCTTCACGTACATTAAGACCCTGCTGCAACTCGTAAATCAAGTTCCGATCGCTAGGCGGCATGTAATCAAACATTTCAATCAAGTAGACTCGCATCTCGTCTCGCTGATGCTGAATGCCTAAAGCTGCATCTATCGCAGGCACAATGCTACTTTGCGCACCCGTTTCACCCCGTAGCCGAACCGGCCGGTTTTCATATGCGGCCACCCCCTCGTACAAAACACCCTCAGGAAACATCTCATTGTCTTTCCAGCCAAACATAAACGGCCGGACACGATTAAAGTAGATATACGGATCACAGCGTTCCTGCATTCGTCCTAAAATATCATACATCGTCTGCAACGTGTCACCAATCGTTGTCAGATGGGTTTCAGCCGTCTCGTAGTCTTCGCTCTTCATCGCAAGCTGTAGCGATTTAAGACACAACACAGCCGGAGCTGCACTTGCCTCAATCTGAGTATGTAGCGTCACAAACCACTCCTCGTCCATCCCTCCCATAAAGTTTTGCAACAACGTTAAGTTTTCGGCCACAATGGGTCCATTCAGGTCGATTCTTCGCCAATTCACCAGCCCTTGTAGCGCATATGACAAGATCGGCGGAACCCCCAGCTGTGTGGCAATCGCATGAAACGGAACCGCCAGCTTTGCCGGAACCGTTTGCACATGCTCATTGTGTGACCCCAGCACGTACAGGCTTGTCAAATAAGCAAACAAATTTGCAGCACGCCAGAGCTCTGGCTCCGTCGTCAACGCCTCTAACGGAAAGTCTGGCAAATCATGAACCTGATTTCTCAAATGGCGAGTCAACACAAGTTTGCGCAAGTCAGCACTAAAGGCTTCCCACTCAGCACACGCTTCCGGTAAATGAATCAAGGGGTCTTGATCGGGTAAAAATCCGCGTATAAATTGTTTGTTTATCATAATCTTTGGGAAAGATGCAAAACTGCATCTTGAGAAACTGCATTACTTATTTCTATCTCAAACCTATCTCAACTCATTGATCCAGCCGTTGAAAACCGACTCCGGCCGTCAGCGTATGCATCGCCACCATGGCAATCATTTACAACAATCACCGGAAAATCTTTCACGATCAAACGTCGAATCGCCTCGGTGCCTAAGTCAGCGTAAGCGATAATATCGGCCGATGTGATTTGCTGGGCCAGCAAAGCGGCCGCTCCACCTACGGCCGCAAAATAGACCGCTTGATGCTTGATCAACCCCTGTTTAACCACATCATTCCGAACCCCTTTACCAATTAAACCCCGCACACCCCACTCTAAAAGTGAGGGCGTATAGGGGTCCATCCGGCCGCTTGTCGTGGGTCCGGCCGGGCCAATGACAGCATCTAGTTTGCCCGGCGCAGGGCCAACATAGTAAATCGTCTCACCGCTCAACTCAATCGGCAATACTAACCCACTTAATTGTTCATCAATCAGTCTTTTATGCGCCGCATCCCGAGCCGTTAACATGGGGCCACTGAGCAAGACGACATCACCCGCTTTAAGCTGAACAATCTCGTCTAGTTTTAGAGGAAGTTGGAGTTCTTTTGGCATTTTAGCATTTCAATTGGCAAAGCTTCACGGGTTACACTGTTTATGCTTGCTTCTTATCTGCAATCTCTTAAATTTCAATCATCGCCCTTCGTGGGGCCGAGCAGTTCAAATTCACCGCCACCGGCAATGCCGCAATATGCGTTGCAAAACTTTCGACATGTACGGCCAAAGCTGTGACTGTGCCCCCAAACCCTTGCGGGCCAATCCCTAAAGCATTAATTTCATTCAGCAATTCTTGCTCTAATTCAGCTAGATGAGGTTTAACAGACGGTTGTCCCAACGGCCGCATCAGCGCCTTTTTCGCCAATAACCCTACTCCATCAAACGAACTACCTAAGCCTACCCCCACAATAACGGGTGGACAAGCATTCGGACCCGCTAGTTCAACTGTTTCAAGAACAAATTTTTTAACCCCATCTCGACCTACACTAGGTGGGAACATTTGCAT
>JBLIMP010000347.1:0-4802 GCA_047638855.1 Cellvibrionaceae bacterium
GGGGAACCAGTATATGCAGGGGTTAGGCATTTTCGCCTTATACTTTGAACTGATTTACTCATGCAACAGAAAATGTCTCACCCTGGTGGGTTTAAACGTCATCGGGGCGAGACATTCGCATTAACATGTTGGCTATTGACCGATTATTCATGCGAATGCCTAACCCCTACATCTGGGGTCAACCCCCTGAATTCCCAAAGAGCCTGATTCTTTTAGTTCTTGCCTGACCATAAATTGTTGAAGCCGGTAAGGCACCCAGTTTCGCAATGCATATAGAACCCGCATGCGTGCCCCTGAAACGACAAACGTTTTGCCGTTCTTAAAACCGTACCAAACATCTTTGGCAACTTCTTCGGCCGTTGTGGTTGCCAATCCATCAAATGTTTTAACCCGATGCATGTTGGCGGCCGATTTAAAGTTTGTATTGGCGATAGCAGCCGGACACACTGTCATCACCCGCACCTTCTTTTCCTGCATTCGCATCTCTTCTTGCAAACTTTGGCTAAAATGAGAAACAAACGCTTTTGTTGCGGCGTATGTCGCCAATTTCGGTACCGGCTGGAACGATGTGTTTGAACTGATGTTAATAATCGTTCCAGCGTCACGAGCCACCATATCCTGCAAAAACAGCTTGGTTAATTTGAAAACCGCCATCACATTTAGCTCAATCATCGCCACTTCTTTTCCCACATCTGTTTGATTGGCAAAGCCGTATTCGGCAAATCCGGCATTGTTGATCAGAACATCCACGACCCAGTTGTTGCCTTTGCACCAATCGTATGTTTTTTGAGGTGACTGAGCATTGGCAAGATCAAGGTTAAGCGTATCGATTTTGACTCCGCTGACCAACCCTTCGAGCTTTGCCTTCGCCTGTTCTAGCTCATCTGCAACAAGCGATACCCATAAAATATGGTACCCGTCCCGTGCAAAGTATTTCGACATTTCAAACCCGATCCCGCTTGAACCGCCTGTGATGAGTGCTGCTTTTTTATGCATAGATGTACCAGATATTAGAAGCCAGATCGGTGGCGAACGGCCGAAAAATAAAAATTCAGCCATTCACCAGATCATCAATTCACCAATTAAACTGCTGCTTTTCCGTGTAATTCTGAAACCACTTTAATTAATGCTTCTGGTGCTTCCCAGTTAAGCATATGACCCCGATCAGGCACCCAAACGTTGCGCGCATTGGGAATGTCACGACCGAGTGATTCTGAATGCCACGGCGGTGTTGTGCCATCTTTTTTGCCGCAAACGACTACAGTCGGGACGTTAATTTCGCCCAATCGGTCATAGTAACTTGTTTCGTCCATCGCTTTTAAAATAGGGATCAGTTTAGAGTGATCTTGAGCTAGAAAGCTATCGACGAAGACCCGGATGGCTGACGCATATGGATTAATACCCATAAGCGATGCACCAAATGGATAACCGATAAGGTCAGATTTAATGAGGGCAGTCATGATCCCCGATTTAATGAGAGGGACTTGTATCTTGTTTTGTGGTGCACCTTTGGAGACATCTCCGGCCGTGCTCGCAAATAAAACCAGCCCTTTGAGCCGTTCAGTAACTTCTGGAAAATTAAGCAAAGTTGATATCGATAAAAAGCCACCCATCGAATGGCCGACCAAAACTCCGTTCTGCACGTCAAAATGTTCAAGGACCAGTTTATAGCTGGCCGCCATCTGCATAGCCCCAACGCCGTCCGAACCGATTGTCGATTTGCCGTGTCCCATCTGATCAAAAGCGATGACACGATAGCCGTTGTTGGCCAGCTGGTCCATGATCACATTCCACTCTAATAACTCAATTCCATATCCGTGAGCAAGAACCACAGTGTCCCCTTCACCCGCGACTTTTGCGCGAATGCGGCCGCCATCCGGCCGATCGATCATCACCGTTTCTCCTTGTGGATCCTGGCTGAGTTGGCTCAACGGGTAGCGTTCCGCGTTTTGCTTGATTTTATCGACGTTGCGTTTCATAAAGAACCAAACAATGGCGATAAGGGCGATTAAAATAATCCAGAACATGGTTTTTCCTTTCCTTTTAATTCAATTTAAGTCAATCGAGTTTTTTAGCCAACCAACGTGATAAAAAATTCGATTGAAATGCAATCGGCTCTACATTCTCGCGACGCCAAACGTATTTGGATTCAACGTCCGTCGACTGGCTTCATCGGCCGTGGCCAGCAAAAACGCCAACACTTTTCGGCTATCTCGGGGGTCAATAATCCCATCATCCAACAGCCAACCGGAGGTGAAGAACGCATCAGATTGACTATTAAAGACTTTGATAATTTCTTGTTCTTGGGCATCCAGCATTTCGGCCGGAATCGTCTGCCCTTTACGAGCGGCACTGCCTTCCATCACAATTCGCATTGTTGTAGCTGCTTGTTCGCCCCCCATCACCCCAGTTTGGGCGTTGGGCCAGCTGAGCAAAAAGTGAGGTTCATACGCCCGGCCGCACATGCCATAATTCCCCGCTCCAAAACTTGCCCCGATCATTAGTGTAAATTTTGGGACTGTCGCATTGCTCACCGCCTGAATCATCTTTGACCCGTGCTTGATCATGCCACCTTGTTCATACATCGTCCCAACCATAAATCCGGTTGTGTTTTGTAGAAAAATCAGCGGCGTGTTTGACTGGCAACAGAGCTGGATAAACTGTGCCACTTTGGTCGCCCCTTCATTGTCGATAGGGCCATTATTCCCGATAAAAGCACACGGATAGCCATGAATGTTGGCCTGTACACACACGGTTGCACTGCCGTAGCGGCTTTTGAATTCGAGCAGATCAGAGTCATCGACGAGTCTAGCGATTACTTCTTTGACATCGTATGGTTTTCGGTAGTCAACAGGCACCACTCCAGCGATTTCATCAGGGCTAAATCGTGGCTCTTTGAAAGAGTGGGTTTTACGAGGCTGATTTGTCTTGTGTTCCCAATTGAGTTTGCCAACCACCTCTCGCCCTAAGCGAATGCCATCTGTGTCGTTTTCGGCCAAATACTCAACTAAGCCAGAAATTGTGGCATGCATTTCTGCTCCGCCTAGATCGGCCGCATCTGCCACTTCACCCGTGGCCGCTTTCACCAGTGGGGGACCGGCCAAAAACGCTTGACCCCGGCCGCGCACCCCTATGACCACGTCGCTCATACCGGGGAAATAGGCCCCACCGGCCGTAGATGAACCGTGTAGCACGGTAATCACCGGACATCCGGCCGCGCTGAGTTTGGCAAACTTTTGAAACAGCGAGCCACCATAGACAAAAAGCTGCACCCGATATTCAAGTAAATTGGCTCCTGCACTTTCAACCAGATGGATAAACGGCAATTTGTTTTCAAGTGCAATATCTTGGCACCGCTGAATTTTAGAGCCGCCAATTTCACTGATTGCCCCAGCGTTAATGCCGCTGTCGGTGGCACAGATTACGCATCGCACCCCGTTCACAAATCCGATGCCGCAAATGATACTCGCTCCTGGGATCGATTTGTGTCGCTTTGGGGTGTCACGCAGATAGCCCGCCATGTTGCCGATTTCAAAAAACGGCGCCCCTGGGTCGAGCAACCGAGCCACCCGGTCGCGCGGCATAATCTGGCCACGCCGTTCAAACTTCGGCCGGGATTTGTTGCTGGCCGCTTCAGCTCGCTTTTCGAGATCACGAGTCTGTTCGATAAGAGCCAACATATCGGCTCGGTTTTGGGCAAACGCCGTGGTATTGGTTGTAATTTGTGAATTAAAGATCGTCATATTTTCTTATAGTCAAACGGCCGCATTTTATTTCCAAGTGTAACTCAGTAAATAAAGGCAAACAACGCTTTATGTCAACTAATTAGTTAGTTAAACCGATTGACACTCTAAAATCTTTGTGCTGAACTTGGAAACCCGCTAAAATAAAAAGGATGACCGATTCAACAGTGAAAACCCGCCGCCGTAGTCAAAGATCTATCGATACAAAGCAAGCGTTGCTGGCCCATGCTAAACAGATTTTTAGTCAGCAAGGGTTTGAACGAGCTACAACCAAAGATATTGCACATGCGGCTCAGGTGGCGGAAGGAACCTTGTTTCACCATTTCCCCAATAAGTTGGCCTTGCTAGAAGGGGCGATGGGCGATTATTACGGCCGCCTGCAGGCTGAAGCAGAATTGATTCATGCAAGTGAATTGGAGACTGTGCAAAAGCTAAAGGCATTGATCATGAATCATCTAAAATCTGCTGAAGCGGAGTGGGATTTGCTTAGAATTGTGGGGCAGTACGGCCGGTATGGAGATGCAGGCTTCTCTCAAAAGTTCTATGTGCTCAACAAAACCTATACTGGCTTGTTTACCGATCTGATCGACAGCTTGAAAGCTAATTTTCAGATTCGAGCAACAACACCGACACCGCTCATTCGAGACACGTTGTTTGGCAGTATGGAGCATTTTTTTGTGGGGCACTTCGGCCGTGAGCGAGCCTATAATCTTGAGCAATACAGCGATGAACTGCTTGACCTTGTTTTTTTTGGCTGTGGGGCTCGCTGAACAATGTGATGCCTATGGTTAAAGAAATTTTTCAGTTAAATATTTATCGGAGTAGTCTACTCTGAGTTCAAGCCAAATAGGGAGATGGTCAGACATTTCATTCGTAGTCCACCTAGAATATTGTTTACTCCAATCTGCATATGGTTCTCCTCTGCGCTGCTCGATCGCAATCGGCTCATAAAAATCTATGTCACTATCTTTGAAGACGGAGTCTCTCCAATCGATCACCCCGTGACGAATGAAATCAGTTTCGATTCCCTCTAACGTGAAAGCTATTTGGTCAAAATGC
>JBLIMP010000348.1:0-4801 GCA_047638855.1 Cellvibrionaceae bacterium
AATGTGAACCGCATGTCTTGTGAAACGGTACCATCCATTCCACAGGCGCTATTAGTTGATCGATTCGATTCAGACATTAATCCATCTGCACCACGCATACATTGAAAAGCACCGCTATTTTGGGCGTTGCTACTGCTGTTGCAATTCCCACTCTCATCTGGGCTATTATTAAAATTAACATCGCCTGAAACTGCAAAACAATTTTCTGCAGTAAACGCCATTGGCTCTCCAGCCATAAACAAATCAAACGCCCTATCAGTCGGCTGCTGGATCTGACTTGACGAGCCAAATAATTTTAGCCCAGTAGGCTGGTGTCCAGACAATCTGCGTAAATCAAAATGGCTATCCTCATCACTTCCATCAAAAACAATGGCTACTGCACTTGGCGGTGGAGTCGAATAAGACCACTCGTTTTCAAGCAAATCAATCGTGATTCGAAGAGAGTTGTTTAGAGGCTGATTTACATCATAGACATAAACGATATAGCCGGTGGAAGTTGGCTCAACAAGATATGGCAATAGGGGAAGGCTGTTACCATTTGATTTCGAATTGAGCAGTAGCAAATAAGGATCTTGCTCAACAATACCGTTTTTGACAGAGTCAACCATCTCCGCAATACCTAAATCGCGTTTCCAGCCTGCATTTCCACTAATTGGTTCGGTTGCCTGCTGAGCTGTATATCGGCCGATGTGCTTCTTGCTCGCATCATTATTGACAATTGTAGGTACACTATCGCTCGCAATCGCTAAAATCGAAGAAGGGGTGTCAAGATCATAAAAGAAGCGGCCCGCAGTCACCAACATGCCATAAGCTTGTCCGTATGTTGACCCATTGGCTTTATTAAGTGCAGTGACTGCGTGGGTATCCACGATACAGTCTGTACCGGCTTCGTTCAAAGTACCCACTTTACACACAGATGCTGCGCCAAACATTTCAATTAAAGTCGTCGCATCGGGTGATTGAGCCTGCTCCTTTGTTAAAGCGTAATTTGCAAAAGAGTAACCATCAACAGTTGGTCTAAACCCTGAATCAACTTTCACATTCGCATCAAGCTGGATGGTTACCAACCCGGTGTCATCTAATTCGCCATCGCTGACAGTATAAGTAAATGTTGCTGCATCTGGAATATCCCCAATTTCAGTCAACGACGGATCATATTGAATGATTCCCTCTTGCATATCAACAGACTCAAACCCGCCAAAACTTGGCAAGCCAACTGCTGTTATTTGTAGTTGCGCAAATTCGATATCACTATCATTTTCAAGCAGATCATAAAATGAAATTTGGTGGGGTGGGGATCCCAAAAAGGTCAAGAAGTCATTTTCAGCAACAGGGGCATCATTGACCGGTGTCATCATGATAGAAACAGTTGCTGTGACTTGAGCAGAACTATTCCCATCAGTTAACTTGTAAACAAATGAGTCGCTTCCTGCATAATCCATTATTTCGGGGATATATTGAAAATCTCCATTCAAGTTCAATATCAAATAACCGTATTCAACATCAGATTCAAGCGTAGAACTGATTGTATCTCCATTTGGGTCACTATCTGCGCCAGCACCGGTGTCATCTGTAATCACGTTGCCGATTAATGAAATATCTTCGTTTGTCGTATAGCTGTTGTTTGTAGCGATGGGGATTGTTGGCGGCGTGTATTCATAAGCCCCCATGTCGATGACTGAATTCTGGACCCGACTGTTTCCAGCTAAATCAACCATAACTGCGGTTTGACCGGTGTATGCAGCGGTGTTACCTTGATCTTTAGCCGGTGAAAGAAGTTGGAGCTGATAGTTTCCAAGAGTTGTAGGCGCGTTGTTTGGAGAAATCGGATCTACAAAAAGCGGATCAGAATCGATATTATCGCCGCCGTCTGCGCCAAACAAACCGCCAGCCCAACTGCTGCTTCCGCCACTCCCTTGAATGAGGCTGCTGCTGATTGTTGTCGTGATAGAGCTGTTACTAATATTGGGGCCGTTGCTACCGCTGTTATTCCAGAGCACTGAGTTAACAATTGAGAGCGTGGTTTCGGCATCGATATAGAGACCGCCTCCCGAAGGGGATGAATTTCCAGAAAAGGAGACATTGGTTAAGGAGCCTCCGGTGATGGAGTTATGCATGCCGCCCCCTAGTTGACCGGCCGAATTGCCGAAAAACCCAACATTGATTAGTGTGGGGTTAGCAGACTCATTGTCAAAACCACCCCCATAGTACACCGTAGAATTACCTGAAAAGAGAACATTGGTAAGTGTCGGGTTCCCACTAGAGCTATACAAACCACCACCGGTCCAATAGGTAAAATTGTTAATAAATGACACATCTGTCAAACTGGCATCGCCACCTGTAAACATGCCACCACCATATTCGGCCGTATTACCAGCCAAAACGACATTGTTTAAGATGGGGCTGCTCGATGAGTCGCTATAAATGCCACCACCGAGACCGGTTGCGCTATCTGCAATACCGGCTGAATTGCCTGTAATAATCAGGTTGCTCAATGTCGGGCTACCCGCTATAAGCATCATTCCACCCCCAGAATCGTTTGGAGAAAGGGAAGAGTCAGCTTGCCCGGCCGTTATAATAAATCCGTCTAAAACGGCCGAGTTGCTTAAGTTACTGCCGGTCACAACATGGTAACTATTGTCACCCAATTGGTCGGCTGCGAACAGCACAATTCCATTTTCATCTTTGGTGTCATTATTGCCAATATCGCCACTTAAGACAGTCAAATTTGCTGTAAAATCCCGTTGTGAACGGGCGGTTTCTGTCGCAGCAAACCCCCCATAAATCGCAACCTCGCTATTTAATTGAAATGTGTCGCTAGTCGATAAACCCGGTGTATACGCACCGGCCGCAACCCAAACCTCATCGCCAGCTGAGGCCGCGACCAAAGCTAATTGAAGATCTGTATAGGCATTGTTCCAGCTACTGCCGTCACTTGGATTGCCAGTGGCGGTCTTGCTAACATAAATTATTCCAGCCGCATTAGAAGGAAAATTTAAAAAGACTAAGGTTAGCAATATGAGGGGGATTGTAAGGCTCGAAAGCAAGATTACACGATTTGATTTAAATATTTTCATAAGGATTTGAAGAATATGCTAATGCGTCACCCATAACTCTTTATGAATGAAGACCCTTCTTTTTTATTAGAGGGGCAGAATACATTTTGCCTTGCCTGTATGAGACAAAACAAAATGGCATAAATTTAAAAGGGATGACGCAGTTTTTATTGCGGGTGCTCCGTTGGAGCCACTTCTAGTGTGGTCAGGAGACCGCCTGGGCATTTAAACCATTAAGCATAAGTCTCATTCGCCGGTGAAGCCGACTGACCGATTTTACTCAAACTGCCCGTAAATAACTATACCAGAAAGATTGAATTAATGAGTCTTTTCAGGACCTGTGAATAGGAATATGGTTCTGTTAAAAAATGGTTTTGACCCAATCAGGTTCTTCCCCAAATTTTTTACCGGCGTTGATGACTTTCGGTTAAGTCCTATTGGATGGGTTGCAAAAAATATTTGAACGGATAACCTACCTTCTATTAAGCTCAAAGAAAGTTAGGCCCAAAGAAAGTAACTTGTTTGTGGATAATTCGCTTAGAGGGTGTCATTTTTAGCCAGAAAGACCGTAGTAAATATTTTTTTAGACGCGGTAATTTTATATTGTCAAAGAGCAATTAACGTAATTGGTAGATATTATGAAAAAGATACTTATTGTTGGTGGTGCATCCTTAGATATTTTACATTTTAGTGGGCAGACAAAACGCTCGCCGGGTGGGGCCGGGATGTATACGGCGATGGCGGCCCGAAGAAGTGGTTTGGGGTGGCTGGATGTCGGTATGTTTTCCCCAAAGCCAGACCCAATGCCTGAAACGCTCCAACCCGTTGCTGCTCGTCTATCCTGGCTCGGGCCACAGGTAGCTCCTGATCAGATTCCCCGCTTGGAGATTGAGCACAATGAGCATGGTACGACCTATTTAGATTTCTTTCATGGAGCTGAGTTGACACTTGATCCAACTCAACTACCGGCCGATTTAAGCCAATATGCGGCGGTCCACGTCATTCCGTTAGGTGATGCGGTTGTGCAGTTGAGCTTTGTGCGAGCCTGCCGTGAACGTGGGGCCGAATTCATTTCGGCCGGGTGTGCTATTAGAGATTTTGCCGACAACCCAGAGCCGCCTACTGCAGTCTTCCAAGAAGCTGATGCGTTATTTCTCAACGAGGGGGAAGCTAATATCCTCTTCGGTTCGCTCGACAATGTCAAGACAGCACCCGGAAAATTGGTCTTTGTTACGCTAGGTGACAAGGGGGCTATGGTAGTGCAAGGGGATTGGCAAACACGCCTCACGGGCAATCCTGTTGTAGCCCTCGACCCGACCGGTGCTGGCGACACCTTCTGCGGTGGCACGCTCGCCTACCTTACGCGAGGTGAGCATCCGGTGCAGGCGGCACGCTTGGCGATGCCGCTGGCGGCCGAAATGGTGCAGCATATTGGCCCCACGGCTCTTATTTCAGATGTGGCGGCACCATTGCCAGAACAATCTCCAAAAGTTCGGTTGGACCCACGTCAGATTGAACGTGTGGCCCAGCAAATCTCCGCTTTGGACGAAGTCAAGCCGCATGATTTTTTGGGGCCAGAAAGTCCAGCTTTAAATGACCCAGGGACAGTTGATCTCTCCTTTGCCTTAACACTACAGCAATTCAGTTTTTGGACGATGAAGGATGATCATTATCATGAGCCGCTCATTGCTCCCATTGATGGCAAAGTGCTCAAGGGTTCTGCTTATATATCGCAATCTTATTTG
>JBLIMP010000349.1:0-4758 GCA_047638855.1 Cellvibrionaceae bacterium
AAAGGTGTCGTATCCTGCGTCGCTGGCGTGCGTAATAAGGCTTTGCAAGCGGCTAAGATAGGTTTCGGCCGGAATTTGTGGCTCGATTGTAGGGGTCGTAAATGGGGGTAAATTTAGTTCTGCTAGTTCAACTTGAAAAGTCATGTCATCCTCGTGTACGAAAGAAACGTTTAAAATAGTGCGCCTATTGTATCTGTGAAAAACTTTTGCCGGAAGATAAAAAACGGTACGTGACACAACTTCATGAATCGAATAAGCTCTGACTGACTACAAAGAAAAAGGTAAAAAAGGTTTAGATCAATATGAAATATAAGAAACTTGGCAATACAGGGTTAAAAATCTCATCTATCGGATTAGGTTGTGGAAACTTTGGCGGCATCGGCAGCGCACCGGCCTTCTTTGGTCAAGGTGAAACAGAAGCGGAAGCGTTTGCGATTATGGATACCGCTTGGGAGATGGGGATTAACTTTTTTGATACAGCAGATGCGTACGGCGGCGGCCGAAGTGAAACAATGATCGGAAATTGGCTTAAACAAAAAGGGAGCCATGTGCGGGATCAACTTCTGATTAGTTCCAAAGCATTTAACCCGATAGGTGAAGGGGCAAATGATCGTGGATTATCCCGCCGTCATATCATGCGTCAGGTCGAAGCAAGCTTAAAACGGTTGGGCGTAGATCATCTTGACCTCTACCTCATGCACGAGCCGGACCCAGATACTCCACTCGAAGAAACAATACGCGCATTCGACGATCTCATCCATCAAGGAAAAATACATTATATCGGAGCGTCAAATATGCCCGCTTGGCTAATGACGAAGGCGTTGTGGGTCAGTGACAAATTCCAACTTCATCGTTTTGAGTGGGTCCAAAATTCTTACAGCTTGCTCGATCAAACTGACAACCGTGAAATGTTCCCTCTGTGTCGTGACCAAAAATTGAGCTACACCCCTTTTAGTCCGCTTGCCGGTGGTTTTTTGAGTGGTAAATACCGTTTGGAAAACAAATACCCAGATGGCTCTAGAATGACCCTTCGGCCGGAGCCATATTTAGACTGGTGGAACCCCACGACCTTTGAAAAGCTCGATCAACTGGCGGCAGCGGCTGAAGAGCATGAGATCAGCATGGCGGGCCTTGCATTGGCATGGCTAACCCATCACCCTGACGTCACTGCCCCGATTGTAGGACCCCGTCGGCCGGCCCATTTTACGGCGGTCAAAGAAGCACTTGCTACCACACTGACCGGTGAAGAACATGATCGTATTTCTCACATCTTCGTTTAAGCGGTTACATGATGAAATGTTTCGGCCGATGCCACTTCACAGGCTCGCTTAAACGAAATCGGAAGGTCATCTTTTAGCAAATCGCCAGGCTCTAAAAATTCATACACTTCACCATAATGGTGAATTTGAGTCTCAGACGTGCGGCGCATAATGTGCCACGGCCGTAGATCGGCCGGATCTGAAAGCCCCATCGCCCCAACAATTTCGCTTACGCTTTCAAGCGTTTGATGATGGTAATTGGTGATCCGCACCGCTTTGTCAGATGGCACCAACCCGGCCGTTAAATACGGCTTGTGTGTCGCGACCCCCACTGGGCAATGATTCGTATTGCATTTTAACGCTTGAATACAGCCCAAAGCCATCATCATCGCCCGGGCAGAATTACACACATCGGCTCCCAGCGCCAACCGCTTCACCATGTCAAATCCAGAAGAGACCTTTCCGCTGGCAATGATCGTGATTTTGTCACGCAGCCCATACCCGACCAGTGAATTGTGGACAAAAATAAGCCCTTCGATTAAAGGCGTTCCCAGATGGTTTGAAAACTCAAGCGGGGCAGCACCTGTCCCCCCTTCACCCCCATCCACTGTAATGTAATCTGGCGTGATTCCTGTCTGGATCATCGCTTTGCAAATGGCTAAAAACTCGCGCCGTTTGCCCACACACAGTTTCAACCCAACCGGTTTGCCCTGCGAAAGCTCACGTAATTGAGCCACAAATTCTAATAGCTCCAACGGGGTAGAAAAAGTCGCATGACCTGGAGGCGAAATCACATCCACGCCTAAAGGAACACCCCGAATCCTTGCGATTTCAGGGGTAACTTTTGAAGCGGGGAGAATACCGCCATGGCCTGGTTTGGCCCCTTGTGACAGCTTGATGTCGATCATTTTGACTTGCTTATTACTGGCTCGGGCCGCAAACATGCTCGGGTTAAAGTCACCTTCTAAGGTCCGGCAGCCAAAATATCCGGTTCCAATTTGCCAAACGATGTCGGCCCCCCCATCTAAGTGATAAGGGCTGATTCCCCCTTCGCCGGTATTGTGAAAAAAGTTTCCGGCGTTGGCCCCTTTGCTTAAGGCCAGAACGGCATTTTGGCTAAGCGACCCGTAGCTCATGGCTGAAATGTTCAGAATGCTGGCTGAATAAGGCTGTTTGCAATCAGGTCCGCCGATGGTGATTCGCATGTCTTCGGCATTTAAATGAACCGGTGCCAAGGAATGATTAACCCATTCGTACCCGGCTTGATAAAGGTCTTTTTTCGTACCAAAAGGGATGGTGTCACGTACGTTTTTTGCACGCTGATAGACTAAAGATCGCTGTTCACGGTCAAAGGGGACGCCGTCTGTGTCACTTTCGACAAAGTATTGATAGATTTCCGGCCGGATTGTTTCAAACAGATAACGAAAGCGGCCGACAATAGGAAAGTTCCGTTTGATAGCTTGGCTCGTTTGAAAATAATCTTGGGTACCTATAATGACCAAAGGGACAAGAATGATGAGCGACCATAGAAGCAACGGGTAAACGAAGAGCCCAAGAATGGCAATGCCAATGACCAATAGAACAAAACCGACAAATTCGCGTCTCATAGCTTATGTCTCCTTACTTATTTAACTTTCGTTATTCTTCAGCAGCCAAAAAAATCAAGTTTGTAGGTATGACTTGAGTCGCTTTAATCGGAAAACAATGGCTGAAGCCATTACTACGAACAGGTGCTAAATAGCTACGTCATTTCACTCACAAATCTCACCGCTAAATCTTCGGCCCAAAAACGCCGATCGGCCGTCATAAACCCAACATGTCCACCTTGCTTTGTGATCGCTGCGTATAGGTTTGAGTTCTGTTCGATAGTTGCGTACGGTATATCGGTTGAGTCCATAAAAGGATCATCAAGCGAACGAATCAACAATGTCGGGATTTGTACTCCGTCTAAAAATTGATGACAACCGCATTGGGTATAGTAATCGGCCGCATCTTTATAACCGTATAGTTGAGAGGTTCCCACATTATCAAATTCTAGCAACGTCTTGGCTGCATAACAGGCGGCTAGATCAACCCGATCTTTAACCAATTCCTCTTTTAAACGCGTTTTAGCTTTTAAAGTACGCAAAAAACGGTAACCGTACAGCCATCCCATCCCATTGAGTAATTTTTGAATCCCCAAGTTCATATCAAACGGTGGAGAGATAACCGTGGCTGATTTTAGTTTAGCCGGTAATACACGCCCTTCCCCTAAATATTTGATCAGCATATTCCCTCCCAACGACACGCCGATAATGCTAATCGAGCGGGCTAAAGGGAATTTTTCGAGCAGATAGTGCATCACGAGTTCAACGTCGTCAGAAGCACCCGCGTTGTACATGCGCCATGTTCGGTTCATTTCGCCGCCACAAGTGCGGAAGTTCATGCCGACAGGCCGAAATCCGGCCGGGAACGCTTGGCGGTACATTTCGAGCATATACACAGACTCGCTTGACCCTTCCAACCCATGCAAGCAAAGCAAGAGTGGCGCATCGGCCGGAATATCTCGATCCGGTTCTGAATAGGCGAAATCTACCGCCAAGAAATCCCCATCAGGGGTGTCAAATCGCTCCCGCTGAAGGGTGATTGAGTCGGTCCGGCGCAATTTGTTGGCGAGAACCGTTTGAGCATGAGGGCCAGAAGCCCACTGTGCGGGACGAAAAGGTTCGAAATCTATCGAGTTGGGTAAGATGTAAATCGGGTTCATTTTTAAAATCCTAGCGATTTTATGATTTTACGAGGAGATCTGTAGATTGCCAGCCATGCTTTATTATTTTTGACTCTTTAAACCATTCACAATTGTGTTGACATTGCTCAAGTACATACCCACATAGCTACTTGCGTTCCCTTCCCCCAGCGAACCGGTATACAGGTTGAGAACCTGCACTGACTCGCAACCATCAAGTTCGGCCGACACTGTTTGCGCCAATGTCTGATTTTGTGTCGTTTCAGCAAAAAGCGTACAAATCTCTTCACTTTTCATCAGCTCAACCAATTGAACTAGGTCAATTGCAGAAGGCTCTGAGCTGGTGCTGGCGGCCGGGATCACTGTACCGATAATCTCAAAACCGTAATCGGCCGCAAAATAGCCTAAAGCATCATGATTGGTCACCAGTTTACGGTTTTCATTCGGAACACCGGCTAACAATGTGTCTACTTCTTGTTCTAAAACCGTTAATTGCGCCAAATAATCTTCGAGGTTCGCTGCATAAACAGCACTGTTTGCAGGATCTAATTCGTGCAAAACCTGTTCCACATTTTGCGACCACTGCCGAACATTGCGCACAGAGAGCCACACGTGTGGATCAGTTGCTAAATCATGCGCTAAGTCATGTGATGAATCATGCTCAGAGTCCTCGCTCAGGGCAAGCGGCTCAATATAAGCGCTAATCGTCACCATTTTATGGCTAAAGTTTTCTCTAATCGTGCTCGCTAATTGCTCTTCTAAATCCCATCCATT
>JBLIMP010000350.1:0-4732 GCA_047638855.1 Cellvibrionaceae bacterium
TTTTATTTTAGTGGTTTTATTTTAGTGGTTTTATTTTAGTGGTTTTATTTTAGTGGTTTTATTTTAGTGGTTTTATTTTAGTGGTTTTATTTTAGTGGTTTTATTTTAGTGGTTTTATTTTAGTAGAAGAACTTACCAGATCGGTTGCCCGTCAGATGCTTTTATCCGGCGGGCAATTTTTACTGGAAAAAACAGTCAAACTAAGATAGGATGCGTGCAAACAAGATAGGACTATTGATATGGCAAACGATTCGAAAAACAATCAAATCGATCTCTTCTTTGACAACTTAACAGCGATAGGCGAACAAGTGGTTAAAAGGCTACCCAAAAGAAACAAACCTTGGCGTCGCCAAAAAACGAGAAAAGTCTCTCAAGATTTACCCATTGTCAAACCGGTGCATCCCAAAATAGCCGCCATGCTCTTTATCGCGGTTGCCTTACTGACCTATCTATTCATTGTTTTAGAATATTTTATTTTTGATGTCCCCAGCCGAACATTTACCGATTCAGAATTAGCCTTCAATATCACCTTTGTGGCTATTTTTGGTGCTCTATTTTTCCTCTACCTTTTATTTGATCGTTTCCCAGTGATCGTTAATCTCATTATCTTTGTGCAAACGGCCATTCTCACGACCCTGATGGCGATCAATCCCAGTAGCTCACAAGATTTTATGGTTCTCGCCTTCCCGCTCAGTGCCATGGCGGCTTTCTTTCTTCCGGTAGGTAATGCTATCTTTTGGCTCGTTTTATTTTTTCTCATCGGCGGTATCAACGTAACTTATTTAGCTGGCTTTGAAAGGATGCTAAGTTATGGAACATCGATCGGGGCATTTGGTGCATTTGGTGTCATCGGGGCGCTTATTCGGCGCAGCAATCAGGCATATTATTCAATTGAAGCCCTTTATGATGAATTGCACGATACCCATATGCAGCTGACGCGCTATTCGGCCGGGGTGCGTAAACTGGCAGTGTCCGAAGAGCGAAATCGAGTTGCACGCGAGATGCACGACTCGTTAGGCCACTCACTAACAGTCGCCGTTGTACAGCTCGAAGGGGCTGAAAGACTGATCCCAAAAGATCCTGAGCGGGCGGCCGGAATCATTAACACCATGCGGGCCCAGCTCAAAAACGCCCTTGCTGAACTACGTACAACCCTGGCACAATTGCGCTCAGACGACCCCGATGAAGTTGTTGGCAATTTGGCTATGGCACTGACTGAACTCAAAACCAATTTTACCCAAGCCACCGAGCTTGATATTCAGCTACTGCTACCAGATCACTTACCAGAACTCAATAGTGAACAGCGTCTGGCTATTTTTCGGGCGGCCCAAGAAGGGTTAACCAACGTTCAGCGTCACGCAGATGCCAGCCGCGTGTGGATCACGCTCGATCCCAATAAGCACGGGGCAAAACTAACAGTGGCGGATAATGGCAATGGGTTCCCAAAAGAAATCGCTGACGGCCGGTTTGGCATTCGTGGCCTGCAAGAGAGGGCTGAATTTTTCGGTGGATCGCTCACACGCAAGAACCGGCCGAAAGGGGGTGGTGAGCTAGTTTTCACCATACCGTATGAATTACCAGATAGGGATGAATAAGTAGGGATGAAGTAGGGATGAACGAAGCGGCGGAGAACTTACTCTCTGCATATGAAGTTTTCCCCTCTTCTTACATCTCCTGCTGGATAAATACAATCCAATTAGGTATAACGATTTTATGACTCACACAACAAAAGTAATCATCGTCGATGACCAACGCCTTATGCGGGACGGGTTGCGCTTGCTACTTGAACTCGAAGATGGCATTGAAGTTGTTGGCGAGGCGGCCGACGGCAAAAAAGGGGTCGCTAAATTCCACGAGCATTCACCCGATATCGTTCTAATGGATATTCGTATGCCAAACATGAATGGCATCCAGGCCACCAAAGAGATTCTGAACACACATCCAAAAGCACGCATTATTATCCTAACTACCTTTGACGACGACGATTTGATCATGCAGGGGATACAGGCAGGGGCACTGGGTTACATGCTCAAAGATTTATCAGGAGAAGAGCTGGCGGCTGCGATTCAAACGGTCATGGCCGGTGGTTCTCAGCTTGATGCTAGGGTCACGCGCAAATTATTAGGGCAAATTACCAATCCAACGCCTAAGCCCCGAACGGCCGAATCTGATCTATTAACCGATCGTGAAATTGAAATACTGAGTTTGGTAGCCAAGGGGTTTAGCAATCCTGAGATTTCGCGAAAACTCCATTTAGCTGAAGGAACCGTCAAAAACTATGTAAGCGGCATCATTCAAAAACTTGATGTGCGTGACAGAGTCCAAGCGGCCGTGCAAGCTCGCGAAATGGGAATAATTTAGAGAGGGGTACAAAATGAATTCACCAGTAGAAATTGAACAATTGGCCTTAAATGCTTGGCCTGGGTTAAACACCTATTTGCATGCGGGTTTAGTGGTGCGTTGGGCAGATGGGTATACCAAGCGGGCAAACTCTGCTACGGCCCTGTTTGATGCGTCATGGACGGCCGAAAAGCAGCAGTGGGTTGAGGCGTTTTATGCAAAACGCAATCAGCGGCCGATTTTCCGCCTGCTTAGTTTTACTCAACCAGAAGCCTTTGATCAAAAGCTGGCAGCGGCCGGATATGAGCAACTTGATCTCACCGCTGTCATGTCAATGAATTTACAAACTGCCTCGTTTCAAAACAAAATTGACAGCCAGTGCAAAATCATCCCGCTCGATTCTTGGTTAGAAATATTCCATGCGCTAGACCAATCAAAATTGGGTGAAGAAAAGAAAAAACTCCATCATGCTCTACTATCACAAATTCCAGGACAAGTTTGTCCAATGGTTTTGTTTGTTGCGGATGAACCCGCCGCTTGCGGGCTGGGAGTTCTTGATGGAGGCACTATCGGCCTATTCGACATCATCACCTCAGAAAGCCATCGGCGACGCGGGTATGGAAACCTGCTGCTCACCTCTTTGCTTGCGTGGGGGTGTGAAAATGGGGCCGATGAGAGCTACCTGCAAGTTGTGGAAAAGAATCTGCCCGCGATCAGCCTGTACGAAAAACTAGGCTTTACTCAGCTCTATCGCTACTGGTATCGAGCCGCATAGTAACTCGTACGATACACCGCCTCTGGCTACTTTCGGTGAGAGACCGGCCGGAGAAGGTGCTTAATGCTGGTAATTAACCATTCGACAATTCACAAATTTTCAGAAGGGCTCTTTCTAATGGGTGATTTGTTGAACTGCTGAATTTTTAATTTTTTGGTTCGCAAAGAGACGGAGTTTGCCTGAACAAGGGTGACGATTGTTGAAGAGAGGTTAATTGATTTTCGGTGTGCCTAGCGGTGAATAATAAGTTAAGCACAAAAAAAGCCGACCCTTGAAGATCGGCTTTTTATTTTAGTCCACTATTTTTAATGTGGTCTAGACCGCTTGATCAAGCATATCGCCTAAAACTCGTTCCATCGCCATTGTATGGCTACAAAATCCCCGGTTTTTAAAGAACTGGCAATCACATTGCCAATCCCCTTCTTTAAAATTTACATCATGCACAGATTCATTATCACCACTTAAACGGACAGAAAAATTATCGAACTGAATTCGCTCGGGTTCAGCCGCATACATTTTCGCTTTTTCAATTTTTCCGATTAGTGCGTAATCCATTGATTGTTACCTCCAGTAAGTTGTTAAGTTCTTCTCTGCAATAGTCAGGGTCACCTGCTATTTAGTTGAACTGCCAAACAGTTTTGACAGCAATAAAAAATGGTAAAAAAAAACGCACGAGCCAGTTGCGCGTGCGTTTTTCAGTAAATCAAGATTGGAGTCGAAGTGATTTTTATGGGTCGTTTCGGATTCAATATTTTTGAAATTTTTACCTTCATGTTTTTAGTATAATGACCCTAAAAGATTTGTCAAACACCACTTATTTTTGACTTTGCTAGAATAATGAATTGAATTCAATAGCTGAAAATATTATGTCACCTTACATCTTTAAGAATAATATCGACCAACCGGTTATAATTTAGTCGAACTATAAAAGAGGTATTCAAAAGGACTTTGTTTCATGCAAATCGATATCATCACGCTGTTTCCAGAAATGCTCCAAGGGTATTTGGGTGAAAGCATTTTAAAGCGAGCACAAACGGCCGGCTTGCTGACAATCAATCTGCATAATTTGCGCGATCATGCCCATAGCAAGCATAAAGTAACCGATGAACCCCCTTATGGTGGCGGTGGCGGGATGGTGCTAAAGCCAGAGCCACTCTTTGCGGCCGTTGAAGCGATTCAGCAGACACAGGCACAAAGCCCAAAAATTATTCTCATGACCCCACAAGGACGCAAATTTGATCAGTCAATGGCTTATGAATTGTCTCAAGCTGAGCAGTTGGTTTTTATTTGCGGCCGGTATGAAGGGGTAGATGAGCGAGTGCGTCAGCATCTGGTGACAGACGAAATTTCTATCGGCGATTATGTGCTTACAGGTGGGGAATTAGGGGCGATGGTGATTGTTGATGCAGTAACCCGGCTATTGCCAGGGGCTTTGGGAGCCGAAGGGGCGGCCGAAACAGATAGTCACGCCACCGGTTTGCTCGAAGGACCACATTACACCCGACCCAATATATTTCAGGGGCTTACTGTGCCCGATGTGCTTAAGTCGGGTCACGCAGCCAATATTCAGCGTTGGCATCGTGAACAATCTCTTCAGCGAACATGGGAGCGACGGCC
>JBLIMP010000351.1:0-4727 GCA_047638855.1 Cellvibrionaceae bacterium
ATTCCTGACCTGAGTGCTGCGGTTCAAGCGATTGAATCGAATAGACTCATGCTCATGGAAATCGCAGACGCCACGAGCCAAAACATCGTTAAACGAGGCGGTGGTGCGCGTGACGTGATCGCCCGCCCATTCCCAGACACCCCAGTTGGCCCGATGTTGGTTGTTCATTTGCACTATGATTGCCGTGACGCAATGGGAGCCAACGCCGTTAATACAGCGGTTGAAGCGATGGCCTCTATGGTCGCCACGCTCACTGGAGGTCGAACCAATCTACGCATCCTTTCAAATTTGGCCGACCAACGTTTAGCGACAGCCCGCTGTGTGGTTCCGGCCGATGCTTTGGTCAAAGATGGCAACGGCAAACGTGCTGCTACAGCAATAGCCGAAGCCAACGCTTTTGCAGTCGTTGACCCTTATCGAGCCGCTACTCATAACAAAGGGATCATGAACGGCATTGATGCGGTTTGTTTGGCAACAGGCAATGATTGGCGGGCTATCGAAGCCGGGGCGCACGCCTATGCGGCTAACTCTAGTCGTCATAAAACCGGTGGCTACTCGTCTTTAACAGATTGGCATACAAACGCCGATGGCGACTTGGTGGGTGAACTCACCTTGCCATTGGCCGTAGGTATCGTGGGTGGGGCAACTAAGGTTCACCCGACGGCCAAAATTGCGATGAGAATTTTAGACGTACAATCGGCCGGAGAGCTGGCTGAAATTATGGCTTGTGTCGGTTTGGCTCAAAATTTGGCGGCGATTCGGGCTTTAGCCACTGTCGGCATTCAACAGGGACACATGCGTATGCACGCTCGGCAGGTTGCGTTGGCGGCCGGGGCTGAGGGGCACCGTGTCAACGAGATTGCTGAAATTTTAGTTCAAGAACAAAACATCCGCGTCAATCGTGCGGCTGAATTGTTAAACAGGTAGGGCTACGTCATTTGGCTTGTCCAAATGGCTCGCCCCGAAAGATGCAATCAATTTTGGGGTGAGTCATTTTCATTTTACGAAAATGACATAGCCCCTACATTAGGTTCTTCGAGAGAGACATTAATTCAATGGATAACAACAATCCTATTATCATGAAACCCAACAGCCCTGTCGGCATTGTTGGTTATGGGGCATATATTCCCCGCTTTCGCATTCCGGCCGTAGAAATTAGCCGAGTGTGGACCAACGGCAAAGGCGGGGTTCCTATCAAAGAAAAAGCGGTCAACGGGCTGGACGAAGATGTTACAACGATGTCTATCGAAGCGGCTCGCAATGCTTTGGCTCGTGCTCAAATCAACCCGCAAGATATTCGGGCGGTTTGGGTTGGCAGTGAAAGTCACCCCTATGCTGTCAAACCAACCAGCACGATAGTGGCAGAAGCGATTGGGGCGGTTCCCAACACACAGGCGGCTGATTGGGAATTCGCCTGTAAAGCTGGTACCGAAGCGATGCAAGCTGGAATTGGTCTGGTTGGGTCAGGTATGGGCAAGTATGCGCTCGCTATCGGAATGGACACAGCTCAAGGTCGGCCGGGAGACGCCTTAGAATACACGGCTGCGGCCGGTGGGGCAGCGATTTTGTTGGGTGCAGCAGCCGAATCTGCCGTTTTGATCCACGGATCGTTTAGCTATGTGACCGACACACCAGACTTTTGGCGTCGGGCCAATGTTGAGTACCCATCACACGGAGATCGCTTTACGGGTGAACCGGCTTATTTCAAACATTTGATCGGTGCGGCCGAAATATTGATGACAGAGATGGGGCATACTGCGGCCGATTATGATTGGGCTGTCTTTCATCAACCCAATGCCAAATTTCCAGAGAGAGCGGCGAAACAGCTTGGCTTTTCGGCTGAACAAATCGCCCCTGGACTACTCAGCCCTCGAATCGGCAACACCTACTCAGGCAGTTGTATGATCGGGCTAACCGGCATTTTAGATGTGGCCAAACCCGGCGACCGTATTCTCATGGTCAGCTATGGCTCCGGCTCTGGCTCCGACGCGTTTGATCTGGAAGTTACCGAAAAAATCGACGAGATTCGTGATCGGGCTACCACGACTGAAGCGTACATCGGCCGACGCAAAGAGATTGATTACGCAACCTATACGCGCTTCCGCGACAAATTAAAAATGTAGAGGATGGATATTAGATATTAGATATTAGTGCAGTTGCGAAACCTAATTAACATCTAACATCCAATATCTGTCATATAAAATATGACAACAAGCATTATCGGTATCGGCCAAACACAGGTCGGTGAACATTGGGACGTGAATCTGCGCCATTTGGCGTGGCAGGCGATTGAAGCTGCTTTAGACGATGCCCGCACGACTGACATCGATGCGTTGTATGTGGGCAATATGCTCGCTGGGACCGCATCTGGGCAAGAGCATTTAGGAGCCTTGATTGCAGATTACTCAGGCTTACGTGGGGTTGAGGCGGTTGTGATTGAGGCTGGCGAAGCATCGGGTGCGGCCGCTGTGCGCCAGGCAACTATGGCCGTTATGTCTGGTCAGATCAGAACCGCGCTGGTGGTAGGTGTCGAGAAGGCAACCGACCAAACTGGCAAAGAGGGGCTGAGAACCCAAACAACCAGCTTGGATGCTGAATATGAAACGATCCACGGACTAACCCCGGCGGCAGTCGCAGGGTTGATGATGCGTCGTTACATGCATGAATTTGGGGTTGAAGTGAGTGATTTTGCTGGTTTTAGTGTGAATGCACATGCCAATGGCAAAGCGAACCCTATGGCGATGTATCGCAATCTGCTTAAAGCTGAAAAATTCGGAATGGCTCCACTTGTGGCGGATCCGGTTAATTTATTTGATGCAGCTCCAATCGCAGACGGTGCTGCGGCGCTGATTATCACAGCTGCAGATCGAGCGGTTGGAATGGTGGAGAAACCGGTCGAAATTGCAGGCTCAGCGATTGCAACTGACGCGTTTGCCCTGCATGATCGCAAGAATATATTAAGGTTAGAGGCGGTTGAAAAAAGTACCCAACGGGCCTTAGCCCAAGCTGGCATAAGCATTAGCGATGTTAACTTGTTTGAGATCCATGATGGATACACGATTATGTCAGCATTGGCGCTGGAAGCGATGGGGTTGGCGAACTTTGGCGAGGGATATAAGCTGGCAAATGAAGAGAATATCGGCCGACTGGGCAAAACGCCAATCAGTACGTTTGGCGGTTTAAAAGCACGTGGTAATCCGGCCGGAGCCACCGGTGTGTACCAGATTGTTGAAGTAGCCAGTCAACTACGCGGTACGGCCGGAGGCAATCAGGTAGCTGGGGCAAAAATCGGTTTGGCACAAAACATTGGTGGTACGGGTGGCACGGCTGTAACGCATGTTTTGAAGATTTAGACAGCTGGCGTTCTACACAATGTTTTACGGATCATGACTCAATTCAGGGTTTTTGTGGAGCACAATCGCCTCTACACTTAAGGCCATTAATGCCCCGGAAACGGCCGAGCGTAAGGCCTCAATCGCGACTTCGGCCGGGTCGAGCAAACCTGCAAGCTCTCCGTTCACTAGCTCGCCTTTCATCACGTCAAATACCATGCCTGGCGGCTGTGCTAGAACCTGTTCCATTGGGAATTCTGGTACCGGAATCCCTCGGTTGGTTAATATTCTTTTAAAAGGGGCTGCAAGTGCCTTTTGCATCACTCGTCCACCACTTTTTTGATCTGCGATGAGCCTTTCAGTTTCGACTGAAACGGCATCTATGCAGTGCAAGAATGCTGTGCCACCACCTGGAACTACACCACCTTGGGCGGCTAATTTAACCGCCTGTGCCCCCTTTTTTGACGCATCTATTAAAAATTGACGCTCTGTTTTTGAATGTGCTCCGATTTTTAGAAGCCCGGCTTTCTTGCCAAGACGTGCGATCCGGGATTCGATGACGGGGATGTTTTTGTCCCCTTTGGGAAGGGCGTGCATTTGGGTAATAAGTTCAGCGACTTGGATGTTGATTGTATCTTGATCCCCATTGCCCTGGGTAAGGGTGAAATCTTCATTGTTGGCAGTGACCCGTCGGGCAAAACCAAGGTCGGTCGGTGTCATACCGGTGATCATCCTGCCGTTGTAAGCCCCTAAAACTTGCGCACCAGTGAGGGTTGCGATGTCTTCCAGCTCTTGCAGACCGGTCTCTCCGGCGCGCAACATTTTTACTGCTACGATTTTAATCCCGTTGTCGAGGCTGGCATGGGTTTGGATCAATGCTGATTCGACCTCGGGGCTGAATTCGGTGCAGGCTAAAAACAGGGTTTTGCTCTGACTGTTGAAAACGATTTTCATGAGTGGCACGAGGTCGGCCGGATCGATGAGTTTTTCAGCGTATAGTGCGATATGGGCGTTGTGTTGAATCGCTTGGCGTGAGGCGGCTGCGTTTTGCATCGCTATTGAAATAAGCTTGCCGGCCCAGCGACCGCCATCGATATACTCCCGCTCAAGCGTTGGTGCCATATAATCTTTAGTTGTGATGTGAGCCTCGACCCCTAAGACGTCGACCATTTCTCCTAGAATTTTCCCGAGTTTTGCATGACCGGTGGCTCCCATACCAACTGCGGCTAGAGTTTGCCAGTTGTCGGCCGGACGTGCCATTTTTTGTAGCTGGGCAATGGCAACGTCGGCCGTTTGGCGGACCCCTGCTTGAATATCAATCAAGTTGATTCCAGCAGTCAATAGTTTAGTAGCTTCGTCTAAAATCGCTTGACCGAGGACGGCCGTGGTTGCGGC
>JBLIMP010000352.1:0-4680 GCA_047638855.1 Cellvibrionaceae bacterium
TGTCGAGGGGAAAGTCTTTAAAGATGTAGTAAACCTGCCCAGCGTCAATGTACTGTTGCAAATTTAGCATTGTAGATGTGGCATGGCGGGCGCAAAATGGACACTGGTAGTCTGAATATTCAACAATAGTAACGGGGGCATTTGGGTCTCCCTTGCTTGGGGCATCCCCTAAATCTATGCTAACAGGCTGGTTAGCCGCCAGTTCTGCCGTTGCACGTTCTTGTTGTTCACGCTGTTGCTGTTGCTCATTCACTGCGATCGCTTCGGCTAATTCACCAGACTCAGCCAGATTGATCATTTGCTCAAATATCTCATACGGCAACGCGCCAACTAGAGGAAAGCCATTTATAAAAAATGAAGGGGTTCCGGTTAATCCCAATTGGCGACCTTCTTCCATGTCAGCTTGCACAACGGCCGTATACCGGTTTTCTTGCAAGCAGGTACGCAACTCATCCCCATTCACCCCAATTCCTTCCATTAAATCTACAAGCACATCATCTTGCTGATCTTGTTCCAGTCGGCCGCCCCATTCGCTTTGTGTATCAAAGAAAATGCTGTGAGCGTTCCAATAGGCATCAATCCCATTGAGTTCATAGACACATTGCCCCGCTTCATGAACGCGAGGGGCGGTAGGGTGAAGGCCAGTCAGTGGAAAATCTTTGAACACATAATAAACACGGCCGGTGTCCACATAGTCCTGCTTTAAACGCAAAAAGGTCGATTGGCTGTGTCGGGCGCAAAATGGGCACTCATAATCTGAAAATTCAACAATGGTGACTGGAGCATTAGGATCTCCCATCGTTAAGCGTGTTTCTGGCTCGATATACGTAGGTGTAGGATATGCGATGTTTTGTTGATTGGTTGGTAGGGCGAAATCGGCCGCTTCATTATCGATTTGTTGAATTGGGTCAGAAACTAATGCGTCTGATACTTCCTCTGGAGGGCTAAAGCGTTCTGGTTGTAACTCATTGCTACCCGCAGCAGCTTCTGAAATATTAAGAGGGGGTGGAAGATTCACCGGCCGACTAAACAGCCAACCCACAGCTAGGCCAACAACCAACATCAAAATCCCGATGCCGAAAACAGCTCCACCAGAAAAACCATTGTTTTCTTGATTACCTTCATCTAAAAAATCTTCTTGATTATTGTCCAAAGTCATCCACCCTGATTTAAGTAAATTGATAAAGAACAATCTTATAAAAAAAACCGGCCTACCGTAACCGCAATCTAGCCTAGTCACTCTAGGTCATTTGGCTGATGCTAAAAAGGCTTTGCCTGTTTATGCTTGATTCCACCTCCTTTTAAACAACTCTATTCTCATTATTAATTCACTTAAACATATTCTGGTTTTCAAATGACAACTCAAAATTCAACATCCAGTCCAATTCAAAAATTTATTTCTGACTATGGCCATTACTTAACGCTTGTCGTCGCGCTTGCTGCCACTTTCGGTAGTTTGTACTTTAGTGAAATCCGGCAGTTTGAACCGTGCAGGCTGTGTTGGTTTCAACGGATCATGATGTACCCGATTGGGATTCTCGTGCTGGTAGGTATTATCAAACAGGATGAATATTTGCCTAACTATGTGCTCCCACTCTCGCTCATCGGAATCTGCATTTCGGTGTATCACATTCTGATCCAAAACGGCATTATTGTGCAGTCGAATGGCTGTACAACCGTCTTGTGTTCGATTAAATACATCAATTGGTTTGGCTTTATTTCGATCCCAGTTCTAGCCGGAACCGCATTCTTGATAATCAATATTTTGATGTTTGCAAGCTTAAGGTATGCTAACCAAGACGAGTAGATTGATTTTGTGAAACAACTTGGTCTTCTGAAAACCGGCAAATTTTGTCGGTTTTTTTATTTTGAGTAGCGTTTAAATTAGGGGTTGACTCCGTACTTAGATACAGGGTTTAAGCTGTAATCACCTTCGCTACCGATCAGGCACTGAAAGCCCTTATAAAATAGGTCGGTGGCTGAAGTAAACGGTAATTTTTATGCAGACACCATCTCATTTCATCATCAGCAGCGCCATCGGCCGGAATATCGTCCAACCGACCATTAAGTTTTCTTGGATGGCGTTTCTCATCGGTTCTGTTTTGCCCGATATCCCATTTACGTTGCTGACCCTAGGAGGGGAAATATTTTACCGCTGGTTTGCACCACTCCCAGTAACGGGAGTGAGCATTATGGAATATCTCCATTTTGATCTGTTTTTTACAAGCTGGTGGTGGATTGTGCCGCACAACTTTTTTCACTCCATCGTCATCAATGGGGTGTTGATCATTCTAGGTTGGTGGCTGTGGCAGAAAAATTACAGTTGGGGCCGGTTTATCTTTTGGTTGGCGATCAGCACCCAACTACACACAGTCATCGACATCTTTACACACACGTCAGACGGCCCTCTATTCCTCTTTCCGCTCAGCCTTACTTATCGTTTTGCTAGTCCGATAAGTTATTGGGAATCAGAAAGTTTCGGCCGCCTTTTTATCTTTTTTGAATACGGGCTAGATATTTTTCTACTCGTTTACCTGTGGTGGAGCTGGCGCAAAAACAGCGTGCCAGCCTTGACCACACAAGAGCAGGAGTAAGCTCATGAAAACACACGCACAGCACGAGTCGCATTCAGCAGCCGATGAACCAGTTGACCATCAGGCAATGGACCATAGCCAACATCAAGATCATTCAAACCACCCAAAAGGGGGAGAAGATCATAGTGGCCACGGTGGACATGCCGGTCACGAAATTATGTTTCGAGACCGCTTCTGGGTCAGTTTGGCGTTATCGATCCCCGTATTGATTTTCAGCCCAACATTACAGAATTGGCTCAGCTACACGGCGCCTCAATTTCCTGGTAGTGCATGGATCACGCCGATAATTTCAGTCGTCATATTTGTGTATGGTGGCATCCCCTTTTTGCAAATGGCAACCACCGAATTGCAAAATCGCAAACCGGGGATGATGACGCTCATTTCACTGGCGATAAGTGTCGCTTTTCTATACAGCGTTGCCACGCTTTTCTGGAGTTTAGGTGAAAGCTTTTTCTGGGAATTGGTGACCTTGATCGACATTATGCTATTGGGCCATTGGCTCGAAATGCGCAGTGTGCGTCAAGCATCGGGTGCGCTCGATGCGTTGGCCCAGCTGATGCCCGACACGGCCGAGCGGATTTCAAATACAGCTGACGAAGAAGTTGAAACCGTCTCAATTAGCGATTTGAGAAATGACGATATCGTTTTGGTTCGGCCGGGTGCCAGCGTTCCGGCCGATGGTGAAGTGGCCGGTGGATCAACCGAAATCAATGAAGCGATGATTACCGGCGAGTCAAAACCGGTATTAAAAAGCTTAGGAGACAAAGTCCTAGGCGGTACGGTCAACAGTGGAGATAGTAGCCTACGGGTCCGTGTTACCGCTTTGGGAGATGAAACTGCGCTTTCTGGCATCATGCGTTTGGTCAAAGAGGCGCAAGAGAGTAAGTCAGACACTCAGATTTTGGCTGACCGTGCGGCCGCATTCCTGTTTTATGCAGCTCTAGCAGCCGCCGTGTTAACCGGTGTCATTTGGACAATTGCGATTGGTTGGGACATTGAGGTGCTAAAACGAGTGGTGACAGTCCTCATTATCGCTTGTCCACATGCTTTAGGCTTAGCTGTTCCGCTTGTTGTGGCGATCACAACCGCCATGGGGGCACGCAACGGCATTTTGGTGCGTGACCGTTTGGCCTTGGAAGAGATCCGAAATGTTGATGTCATTATCTTTGATAAAACTGGCACGCTAACCAAAGGGGAGTTTGGTGTGGCAAATATCGCCACGGCCGACGGTGTAGACGAAGCTGAGATGTTGGCTCTTGCGGCCGCAATCGAAGGAGATTCAGAGCATTTACTGGCGCGGGCGATCCGGTCAGCGGCCGAAGAACGCAATCTGACCTTGCCCAAAATTAGCAACTTTGAAATTATGAAAGGGCGTGGAGTCCGGGCCACGCATAACGAAAATACCGTTTATGTTGGCGGTCCACGACTGCTCGAATATTTAGCAACCGATCTACCGCAAAACTTAAGTCGCTTCAGTGACGATGCTGGTGATAAGGGGCAAAGCGTCATTTATCTGATTATTAATGACCAGCTCCAAGCGGCCTTTGCCTTGGCTGATGTGATTCGGCCGGAAAGTTATGAAGCGGTCGGTGAACTTCACAAGTTAGGGATCAGTGTTGCTATGCTGACGGGCGATAGTCAGGAAGTTGCTAAAGCTGTGGCTGATGAGTTAGGCATTGACCAATATTTAGGGGAGGTTTTACCCGAAGATAAGGACACCCAAGTTAAGGAGATGCAGGCTCAAGGGCGTATCGTTGCGATGGTGGGCGACGGTGTTAACGATGCACCCGCACTCTCACGGGCTGACGTAGGCATTGCGATAGGTGGTGGCACCGATGTAGCTGTCGAGTCGGCCGGACTTATCTTAGTGCGAAGTAATCCGCTTGATGTGGTCAAAATGGTGAAGTTAAGCAATGCTAGTCATCGGAAAATGCGCCAAAACATCTGGTGGGCGGCCGGATATAACATTATTGCTATTCCGTTGGCGGCTGGTGTGCTTGCACCGTGGGGGTTTAATTTGCCCCCGGCCGTGGGTGCCATTGTCATGTCGTTGAGCACGATTGTGGTGGCGATCAATGCCCAGCTT
>JBLIMP010000353.1:0-4640 GCA_047638855.1 Cellvibrionaceae bacterium
ATTGTAAATGGATGTGGCTCTTGCAAAATCTTATCGTCATCAAAGTGAATAAAGAGGAACTGCCCGGCCGCATGTTGTAGTTTTTCACCTAAAGGTTTCATAACTACCTCAACAATCGAGCCATTCAGCCGATTTGCTTCAACCACTTCATACTGTTTATGCGGGGTTAAGCGATGGGCCATTGTCTGTTTATAGAGCCAGGCCAACACGCCCATAATGGCAAACAGCATCATGAAGAGCCCTTGAGGAGTCCCTAGCGAAAGTGGTTCGACCATCAAGAAATGGGCGATTCCAGCCGCAAACAAAATCCCCAATAAACGGTGTCCGATACGCCATTTGTCGTAGCTCAACCGAATAAATTTACTAATAAACGGCACACGTGGCGCAATCGTAATCAGCACAGAGAGCATAATGCCATAAAAAGCGACCTGCCCGACCCAAATTCCTGGTCCACCTTGCGGACCGGCCGGAATGACAAAAAAGTGAGCAATAAGCAACAGGAAGGCGATCATCGCAACTTGTCGATGCGTGCCATACATCTTGTCGAGGCCGCCAAAATAAGGCTCAAGCCATTTGGGCTTAGTGGAAAGCATAATTCCAATCGCCATCAAGATCATGGCACTACCTGCCAACATTTCACCTAGAACGTGCCCCAATTCGCCCATAATGCCATGATCAGGCGGAAAGATGAACCAAAGTGCGATGTAAATCGCCACATCAAGTGCGATTAGTCTGTTGCCTAATTTGTTTTTTACCATTTTTTTGTATCCTCTGTGGTTTCTGTGGTTATGGTGATGTACGTACTGATTTGAGTAGTGGATTCAAATCGTTCTTCATTATCCATTCTCCGTTCTTCATTGACAATTTTCAAAAGGTAATCAATGAGTAACGGAGAATTACTAGCAAACAATGATTGTGCTACGCCCCATACTCAACAAGTGCTTCCAAAATCATGCAATAGCCACGCATGCCACGCTTGAAATTCTCCAGGCGAAAAAACTCGTTAGGCGCATGCAAGTTCTCATCGGCACACGACCATCCAAAATTGATAGTGTCAGCGTTGAGTGATTCCTTGAAAAAAGCGACAATTGGGATTGATCCGCCCAAATAAACTTCATATGGTGTTTTATTAAAAAGCTCGGTCAATACTTCGGCCGCAATTTTGTTACCAGGATGATCCGCAGACATTAACTGTGGAAAACTCAAGCCCTCTTTCGGTTCAACCTTTACTGTCACCCCAGGGGGGGCATGTTTTTCGATATGGGCCTTGAGCAATTTTAAAATAGTGGGTGGGTCTTGATTGGCAACCAAGCGGCAGGTGAGCTTTGCAAATGCGGTAGAAGGCAGAACGTTTTTCATCCCATCTCCCTGAAAACCGCCCCCCATCCCATTGATGTCTAATGTCGGCCGGAACCAATTCCGCTCACGGGTGGTATAGCCAGGCTCGCCATAAAATTCACTAATGCCAACCGACTCTGCATATTCAGCTTCGTCAAATTCAATCTCTTTGGTTTTCTTGCGTATGGCCGGAGTCGGGTCAACCACATCATCAAAAAAGCCTTCAACCGCAATCGTCCCATCCGCATGGCGCATTGACGCAATGATTTTCGTCAACGCCTCAAGCGGGTTTTGCATCATCCCGCCGTGCAAGCCGGAATGCAAGTCAGACGATGGCCCCGTGACATTAATTTGCAATCCGGTCAGCCCTTTTAGCCCCAGCAAAATTATCGGCGTATCGGCATCATGCAGTAACCCATCAGAAGTGAGCACAAGATCACAAGCAAATTTTTCTTTATACTTTTCAAAAAATGGTTGGAGCTGAGGGCTACCGATCTCTTCTTGCCCCTCGAAACAATATTTAATGTTAATCGGTAGCTTACCCGTCGTCCGCAAGTGAGCTTCTGTCGCAAAGATGGGAGTCACCATTCCCCCTTTGTCGTCAGACGCTCCCCTAGCAAAGACTTTGCCATCACGTATGGTCGGCTCAAATGGTGGAGTGTCCCATAGTTCAATAGGGTCAACCGGCTGAACATCAAAATGACCGTAAATCATGATCGTCGGTTTGTCATCACCCGCATGAAGCCAGTCCCCATACACAACCGGGTGGCCGCCTGTTTCCATCAGCTCAACATGTTCAACGCCGGCCGATTTAAGGCGATCCACAACCCACTCACCGGCTTTACGCACGTCGGCCGCATGTTGGGGCAAAGCTGATACGCTAGGGATACGTATAAAATCAAAGTATTCGCCTAAAAAGCGATCATATTCACTGTCAAGATATTCACTCCAATGAGCCATTATTTTTCTCCTAATTGGTTGGTTTATGGTTTAGTTTGATCGATTATGAGTAGGCTGACATTGTTATCGCAATTTTTTATTGCCGTCAAACTTTAGCAGGTGATTCACCCTCAGATAATTTGTCGAAACAATTCACTTTTCAATTGTTGACTATCACTGGCTACTCTACTGTAGCCATCCACAGATTACGCAGAAAAAACAGATTTTATAAACATAATCTGAACTTGTTCCGCCATCTGTTGGATAAATTTCTTGATTTCCTATTTGTGTCAGGTAGCCAGAAAAATTACGTAGTTCTACCTATATATCTGTTCATACATATCGCTTAACATATAAGTATCAGTTGAGGCTAGTGAGACAAACATTCACGTCACATTGCACAATCTCACAGCAAGCCCTTCACAGGTCACATCACACTCATTCATCACAGTCACATCACAGCACTGTTGAACTAGCAAAACTGATATAAGACGGCCGGATTAAAATTGATCTAGCCGTCTTTTTTTTGTTTGGGCTGCTAGTTTGGGCTACTAGAAAGACTAGCGACTACGTACCAGCGCCAAGGCATCTTGAATTTCCCGGCCGCCAAGCAACATCGTTACCGCCACATAAACCGTTCCACCAACCAAGCCACCTATCGCCAAAAACAAAAATGTACCGTCGATAAATCGGCCAATCAGCAAAATGGCCCCTGCCATCACCAACGCACCCACTAGCGCACGACCTGCGCTCTTGAGCGCAACCCCTTCGCCCAGCGGTCCCAGTTTCCAGCGGCTAATGGCCCAAAGCAAAACCGATAGCACTGTAAATGCCAGCGTGCTGGCTAACGCCAATCCACGAACCCCCAGCGGACCCACCAACAGGTAGGCAAAGCCCACTTGTACAACCAGCCATATAAAGTAAGCAAACATCGGCCGAAAGGTATCGTGTTGGGCGTATAGCAATCGTGCCAGTATCTCAAGCGAGGCTTCACTGACTATGCGCAGTGAGAAGAATATTAAAATACCATAGACCAGCGTCGTTGTATTTGCAGTGAAGGCTCCGCCTTGCAACAGCAAAGCGATAGCAGGCTGACCCAGCAAAACCACCCCCACAGCGGACGGGATCGTCAGGGTCCAAATGATTCCTAAAGTCGTCATGGCTGTCTTTTTCATCGATTCGAGATCACCTTCATTCCACATTTCAGCCAAAGTTGGAAAGACGACCAACGCAATGGCTGTGCCAAATAATGTCTCAGGCAATTGCATAACAAAGTAGCCGTAAAAATAGGCGGACGTAGATCCGGCCGGAAGGCCAGATGTGAGACGCACTATAAATAAGTCAGCAAATTGAATTGTTCCCAAGGTCAACAAACGGGGTCCCATGAGTCGAACAAGTTCTCGGGTGCCTGGCAAGCTCCATTCGAGCACCGGCCGGTAACTAAAGCCAAACTTAATCAGGGCGGGAACCTGAATTAGGATGTGCATAATCGCCCCTAAAACGGTTCCCCATGCCAGCCCGTGAATTCCCATCCCCATAAAATCAACAAACAAAAACAGCCCAATGACATACCCGATATCAAGGGCAACTGAGGCCAAAGCGGGCAAAGCAAAGTGCTGATTGCCATTTAAAAAGGCAGACATGACCCCAGAAACACCAAAAAACATCGTTTGAAGCAGAATGATTTGCATCAGTTCGGCCGTGAGCTGCTGTTTGTCTGGCGAAAAGTCAGGCACCAAAACGGCCGCAATCGGATGGGCAAACAATGCGCCGATCCCGGCTAAGGCACCCAATACAATGAGCACCAGCGACAAGGTCGTATGGGTCAGCTTTAAAGCCTCTTTTAACTTTTCATCCTTTAGATATTCGGTATAGATCGGGATAAACGCGGCCGCTAAAGCTCCCCCTGCAATCAAAACAAAGAACAGTTCGGGCAGCTGATTGGCGGCCGTAAATGCGTCAAACTCATCCCCAGCCCCAAAACGCCCGGCTATGAACCGCCCTCGAATCAGGCCGGTCACTTTACTCAGGCCGAAGAAGCCCATCACCAAAATCACCGACCGAAATATCTGTCTAAATCTTTCCATAAATTAGATTGTAGCGAGCCGGTGATGCAAGATGCAAAATCGGCGAAGCTCTGGCTCATGATACACACCAACAAAAAAAGAGCGGCCGACAAAAACCGGTCGCTCTCTATTTCTTATTTCTAGGCTCCAACTTGTACCCGTTTAGCGTTTTTGCAATTTTAGCTTTTCGCGTACCGCTTCAGGCCCCATCACTTTAATATTCATATTTGTCAAAATATTGACCGCCCGCTCAACCAGTTGCGCATTTGTCGCAAATACCCCGCGATCTAAATACAA
>JBLIMP010000354.1:0-4564 GCA_047638855.1 Cellvibrionaceae bacterium
CTTCAACTTTCAAAGCAGATTCTTGATGCTTTAATTTTTCCCGGTTCAAAACAGCCATCAAGTTACCAAAGCTTTTGTCACTCATATCGCTAAATGGAATCCATTGAAACGCTGACCACAGGACGGGTGTGTCAGCAGGGGTAACTTCTAATGGCACAAACTGCATCGTGCCACGGGTGTCTAAGTTAATCGCTGTATTGGTTTCCAGCGTCACCCATTTTGACGCAACCGCATCTGGTGTAATCAACAATAGAAAAATGCCACTTTCCTCTAATCCACGATTAATCGCCTCAACCCATTTTTCCCCTGGCTGAATGCTGTCTGGTGCCATCCAAATTTGCCACCCTTCTGCTTTTAATTTATCTGCCAGTTCAATGGCAAATGATCGATCTTTGCCCGAATGGCTCAAAAATATCTGTTTTGAGTTTCTTTTCAGCTTGACCTTAATCAGGTTTTGCGGTTTGATAGGCTCAGGATCTATGGTAAAAACTTCACTGTAAGCACTCTCCCGCTCTCGCCCGATGGCGGCTAGTAGCTCTTTGTACACCCCTCGTGTTTCAGCATATTTGATCAACAATGTAATTTTCTGGGTTTTAACCATCCCGATTGTGAATTGATCTTCAACGGGGGGGAAATAATCAAAGCAGAGGTTGTTTAGCTCATTGTCGTCGAAATATTTGGTGATAAATTGGCGGGTTTGTGCGCGAGTGGGTTGGGTCATGTGTAGTGATCAACCTCATTGGTATAAAGGCTGTTGATTAGGTTGGTGTGAGTTTATCTGAGGGTTTCGCTTTTGGCGAAATGGGTTTGTCCCGTGGGTAAATCATATCGAATAACCGGCCGTAACTCTAAAGAATATCGCCTACGGCCGAATATCAACCCAAAGTTCGGCCGCCATAAACCTCGATAAATGCCCCACATTCGTCGTGGCAATCACAATCTCGTTCTCTCTCAGCGTAGCTACCTGCCCCGCTAAAATCATATCCCCATCCAGCGTGTTATCTCCGGCCGTGGGTTGCCCCTGTTGCCGAGCTTGGGCCCAAAAACCGGCCGCTTGGCGCATCGCCTCTGTTGTAATCGGCAGATAATCAAGAGCTTGGATCAACGCATCTAACCGCTTTAGGCCGTTTGATTTATTGGCTCGAAGCAGCTCCCGCCGGAGTTCATAATCTGCGATTTCAGGAACAATGATTCTGGTGCCAGCCAATGCCACACCTTGTAGCCAATGGTTGCAGGCTCTATTCATTTCTGAGCGCTTTGGATTAGTGAGCAGTCCCAGTGGTCCCGTGTCTAACACAACTACCATGTGACACCCTTTAATTCAGGCGGAAATAACTTACGGTCAGAAGTACGATCTTGATCAAGTGCCTCCAAAATCATTTCCTCCGATTGTTCCAGTCCGGCTTTTGCCTCATCTTCGGCCGGTTCATTCATCCACGATTGGAGCAAGGCGACCACCGCTGGGGCCTCCCGCTTTGCTGACTGATGTTGCAACGCAAAACGAACAGCATTATTAACAATCTCTGATAGAGATTGGTTGTCGATAGCTGCTTTGATTTTCAAAGCCTTATGCAAGTCAGGGTCAAAATAGACGGTTGATCTTTTAGTTAATTCTGCCATATTCAACATTATAACGTTATAGCGTTGTAATGTCACTCCCTCATTTTGTCATTTTGCCACAGACAAAAAAAAGCCACGTTGCTATTAGGCAGTAACAGCGGGGCTATATGCTAACTATTGCGGCACAATGCAAAGCGTCAACCTGCCCTCAGTTGCGGCCGGACATTTGCGCCGTAAACCATCGGTTTCACTCAACACCTCAAACTCAAATAGCCAAAAAGCAACTGCCGGGCTTAACGTTAACTGAGCAATCCGGTCACACGGTTGAGCATGTGACGGCTGTTCGGCCGTAGACATCAGCAAGCACTGGCCGGGGGCCAAACGAGCCATATCTGCCACAATTTCAGGGTTTTCATACAGATTTGCGTCCCCCATTCGCAATTCAATCCCATCTCCAACCTGCGGATTAAAGTTGAAAACCGTCGCCTGGGTTGTATTCATCCAATGATCAGACGTCGGGTTTAGCAAAGCGACCGTTTCAGTGGTATAGGCAAGATAAAAGTAGGCGGTGTAGTCACAATCGGCCGTGGCCCTCACCACACTTTTTAAGCAAACCTACATTGTCAGCGTGCCAAAATACAACTTGACCATCGCTTTTTCTGGCGACTTGATTCCGTTTAGATCGGCCGAGCTAAACGAGATTATGCAAGACAGTGGCTTTTAAGATAATCTGTACCGGAGTCAGTTCAAGGGCACGGCCGTGGTTTAACGCTTTATCCCGTTCATGTTTTTAAAATATGAACGGAATTTTTATTGTTCTGGGGCCTGCAAGTCGCCTGCTAGATAAAGAACTTTTTATTCCTTAATTTGATTTTGCCGATTTATCTGCAACAATGCGGCCAACTTGTGACGATCCCAATGCGTAATCGTCACAAGTTGGCCGCTATAGGGACTTAAGTCACCTAAACAGGAACTGTATTTAGCATACAAATTTGCTACCCTTATCCAGTAGTCTTGTAAAAATAGAGCCACATGCGAAAATAGCACATCCTGACCTGTGCCTATTTAACTTGATTATTCTAATTTATTTAAGTCAAATAGGAGACAATCACGTGCAATTCCCCATCAAACTACAATTCAAAATATTAGCCCTAGCTCCGCAAATTACTGCGACAGACGCATCTGGCCAAAAACTCTTCTACGTGAAGCAAAAACTGTTTAAATTAAAAGAAGCGGTCAAAGTCTATACAGATGAAACCCAGACCGAAGTACTTTATGAGATCAATGCAGATCGCATCATCGACTTTTCGGCCCGTTATCATTTTAAAGATGCAAATGGAGAAGACCTTGGCTCTATTAAACGCCGCGGCCGCCGGTCTATATTTAAGGCTAACTACGACATCTTTAATGCACAAGAAGAAATCGTGGCTTCGATTCATGAAGAAAGCGGTTGGTCACGCGTTGGGGATATTCTTTTTAGTGAAATTCCAATTGTAGGGTTGTTTTCTGGCTATATATTTAACCCGACCTATTTGGTTACTCGGCCGGATGGAACAGATATCGTCAAGATTAAAAAACAGAAGACGATGTTGGAGAGTACTTTTACGATTGAAGAGGCTGTAGACACCAATGAAGCGGCCAAAATTCGAACCGTACTCGCTATTTTAATGATGACGCTACTCGAACGCTCAAGAAGCTAGCGTACCCTAATAAAATAAAAGAAATAAAAAAGCCCCGCTGTTATTGGGCATGAACAGCGGGGCAAGAATGGGATAATTCCCACGGTTGGTCAATGGGAGGTTATCACCAACAGGGGCTTTTCGTCAAGAGAAATTTCGGTTTTATGTCAACCGCAATGACTAACGTTTCTCGATTGCTAAGTTGAAATTGTAATCTTTGGGAAATGCCTTGAGCCTGCGTACGGAGCTAAGCCTGCATCTTGCACCAGTTGAGTTTACAATTACGGTCGACAACAAAATTTACCCTCATCTCATCAAAAAAGAATAAAAAGGAAGAAGAATATGGCAACCCTGACCCTACCAGAAATTTATCAACTTTCATACGATGCCCTAACCCGCTGTGGTGCGGCCGACATTCAGGCGGCCCCTGGTGCCAAGTCAATACAAGATGCTGAAGCAGACGGCATTCGCAACGTGGGACTCAACTACCTGCCGATCTATCTGGGTCATTTGCTCCACAACAAATTGGCGGGGAATGCGGTGCCACAGATCGTTAAACAAGAAGGGTCTGTGATCCAAGTCAATGCGGCCCACGGTTTTAGCCATACCGCCTTTTTGCACGTGCTTGAGCCATTTTCAGCGATGGTGCGTCAGCAAGGGGTCGGGATCATGAGCATTCAAAACGGATACACGGCCGGGGTTGTGGGATGGTTTAGCAATATCTTGGCTCGTGAGGGCTTCTTGAATTTCGGCTTTGCCAATGCGCCGTCAAGCGTGCATCCGGCCGGAGGCAAGAAGAAGTTTTTTGGTACAAACCCGTTAGGGTTTGGTTCACCCAGAGCAGGCCAACCGCCTATTATTGTAGATTTAGCAACCAGCATGACGGCCAAAGTTAATGTTAAACAGGCCGCTTATGAAGGGCGCGAAATCCCGTTGGGTTGGGCACAAGACATCGATGGAAACCCAACAACCGATGCGGCTGAAGGGTTGGCCGGTAGCCTGTCCCCATTGGGTGGCGCAAAAGGGTATGGATTGGGGTTAATGGTTGAGCTGATGGCGGCCGGATTAACAGGTGGAAACTGGGCGTTCGAGGCACCTCAATTTGGCAACAATGAAGGGGGTTATCCCGATGTGGGCCAAACGTTTATCGCCATAGACCCGGCCAAAACAGGCGGTGAGGCTTACTTAGAACGGGTTGAACATATGTTAGGCGCATTGCTTGAGCAAGACGGAGTGCGACTGCCCGGCGGCCGCCGGGCTGAGTTTCGGGCTACGGCCGAAGCCAATGGCATTGTTGTACCAGATGCATTGATTGAGAAAATTGA
>JBLIMP010000355.1:0-4557 GCA_047638855.1 Cellvibrionaceae bacterium
GGCTTCAGCCGTTGTGTTTCCGGTTAAAGCGACTAAAGCCGCACCTACAAACTCGATTTTCTTAGGCTGCTGAACAATTACATATATTTACGATCATAGCCAGAAATGATAGCCAGCCGCATCTTGAGACTTAGGAATCATGTTGTTGGCAGTGGTATGAAACCCTACCGAATACCGGCCACTAACCCACTGGTCACTTTTTACTCCTCACTCTCTTCTCTCTTCGGCGGCCGATCCCCATAATATTGATAGTAGTTCACCTCAATCCGGCCGTTAAACAGCTTGCGCACACGGTCCGGCCGGGCACGTTTGAAATAGCGTTCAAACATCTTATCGGCCGTCAACACATACACCGACCAGCCCCATTTTTTCTTAAACGTATGATGGAGTGAAATGTATAGTTCGTTTAACTGCTGAAAATCTGACAACCGTTGCCCGTAGGGAGGATTGGTAATCATGATTCCAAATTGCTTATCGATCCATAACTCTTTGACATCTTTGGTTGAAAAGTTGATGTCCTGTGCCACTCCGGCCCGTTCCGCATTGATTTTAGAGGCCTCAATCGCGGCCGGATCTATGTCAGTCCCCTGCATAATAAACTCTGGAAGCCGTTCACTGCGATCAATCGCATTTTCGGCCGCTTGGCGCGCCTCACGCCAAACCGACATCGGCAAGACGTCCCATTGTTCAGAGTCAAACTTTTTAAGCAAACCAGGGGCGATATTTCGGCCAGCCATCGCCGCTTCGATTAACATCGTACCAGAGCCACAAAACGGATCGATTAAACGCCGCTCCGGATGCCAGAAACTCAGCTGAACCAATCCGGCCGCCATCGTCTCTTTGAGCGGTGCTTCAACCGCTTCTAACCGATAACCACGTTTGTGCAATCCTGAGCCTGTCGTATCAAGCGTGAGTGTGGCGATATCTTTTAGCATCGCTACTTGAATGGTGTATTTAGCCCCACGTTCCGTAAACCATTCGTTGTGGTAATTGTCTTTTAAGCGTTCTACAACCGCTTTTTTTACAATCGATTGGCAGGCCCGAAAACTACCTAGCTGGCTTTTTTGAGCCTTGCCTAGCACCGGAAACTCTGCATCTACAGGAATCCAATCTTCCCATGCAATCGCTTTTGTCTGCTCGAAGAGTTCGTCAAAAGTCATCGCTTTAAACTCGCCGATTTTGAGAAGCACACGATCGGCCGCACGCAGCCACAAATTGGCTTTGGGGATATCAGCGATAGTGGCTTCAAACTCGACCTTGCCGTCGGAAACCTTGATGTTTTTAAAACCAAGCTCTTGGACTTCGTATTTAACAACCGCTTCCAGGCCGAAGGTGAGGGTTGCGATGAGGGTAATTTTTGATTCAGGAGTGAGCATTTTAGTGACCAGTAAAAAGTGACCAGTGATCAGTGTTGCTTTGTTTACAGACTGATTACTGCTTACTTAAATTCTATTTTCAAGGACCGACTTTAACACAGAAACCGCTTTGAGGTACTCAGTTATCACAACATGTTCGTGCGGCGTGTGATCAAGCGTGCTATCGCCTGCCCCATATGCGATGATGGGACACTGCCATTTGGGACCCACCACATTCATGTCGCTTGTGCCGGTCTTGAGTTTCGGCCGGGGTTTTTCGGCATGTTGCAGGATTGCACGGGAAAATGCTTTTGCTAAAGGATTGGTCCGTTTGCTGTGCCAAGCTAGCGTGTGGCTACCTTGTTCAACTTCGGCCGAACCTTTGCTTGTTTCGGCAAGCTCAACCAGCGGTCCAATGTCAAAGTCGGGCGGCAATCGGAACCCTAAGCGCATCACGGCCGAATCGGTAATGCCATCCGTTTGAGTGTTAAAGTTTCGTAGTGAGGGCAAAATCTGATCAAAGAGCTTTGATTTATCTTGATTGAAGTCCTTCACGTAGTCAATCATACGGTTCCAGAATTCAACCGCCTGTTCCGCCACACCAACTTCCGGTCCGGCCGTGTGACCCATCTCTTGGTCTAAGCGGTAGTCAAATAAAATCACACCCTTATAGCCTAGCGTAACCCCATCCCAGCCGCTTGGTTCACCAATGATGCAAAAATCGGGCTGATAATGGTCACGAACATAGTGTGCGCCTTTAGATGAAGCCGCTTCTTCTTCGGTGGCACCGATCACCACAATGCGTGTGCCTGGGGTAAGATTGGCTTGTGCGCCAGCGACTGTAAAAGCAGCAAATGGCCCTTTTGCGTCAACCGACCCCCGGCCGTATAGCTTGCCATCTTCAATGCGTACTGGCACAACGCCCGGCACCGTATCGATATGACCTAGCAGAACGATTTCCGTGGTGATTTTTCCATGTTCATCTGGGTTTTCTCGAGTGCCAACGGCGTTACCCGCCTCATCTACATGCGGATCGATATAGCCCCACTCAGCCATCCGGCCGACGATAAATCGAGTGACATCTTGCTCTTCACCCGAATGGCTACGAATGGTGACAATGTCTTCTAAAAATTGAACTGCATCTATATTCATACGTTGTTTTGTGATTTAGACATTTAAGTTGATCACAATAAGTTTCTTGAACACAGAGATACCGTGTATCGAGTCTTTCACCTGTTTTCGCTGGAGAATTTCTCAGCGGCCTCTGTGCCTCAGTGTTTTTAATTTACTTTTTGTGGCTCACTTAGGTATCTAAGCTCCCAAATATCCTTTTTCAACCGCATCATCAACCAAATCGCCTATAAACTGACTGAGTGATTCAGAGCCATCGGTGATTCTACTAGACAACGAATCGACCATCGCTCGATTGACGTTGTGTGTCTTCCAGGAGCCACCTTCGGCCATGTAATTGTGCAGCAACGGCATTGTACGATCTAGAGCATTGGCGAATTTGGCATCGGCCGATTCCCTGGTTTCAAACTCGTGCCACAGGTTCATAAACTCGTTGGTTTGTTTGTCCGGTAATAGGCCAAATAGTCGATCGGCCGCTTTTTGCTCACGCTCTTCTTTGTCTTCGTACCCTTTTGTGTCGTATACAAACGTATCCCCTGCATCGATTTCAACAATGTCGTGGATAAGCACCATTTTGACAACCCGTAGTACATCAATCGGCTCGTTGGCATGCTCAGCGATGGTGATCGCCAGCATGGCAAGATGCCAACTGTGTTCGGCCGAATTTTCACGCCGCTCGCCACCACAAACTGGACTGCGCCGTAAGATCAGCTTGAGCTGGTCAATTTCTTTAATAAAATCGATCTGTTTTTTCAAAATTTCAAACAAAATTTAATTTCCCATCCAAGTGAATTCAAGTCGAATTCCACTAGGTTCATAGCACATAAAATATTTTTATGGTTTGAATCAGTCCCGCCCATTAGGCGACACTCGTTCTCAATTCTTCATTCTGCGTTGGCAATTGGCAATTAAATAAAATGGACAATTGCCAACGCAGAACTGAGAATGAAGAATTTGGTTCGATAGCGCAAAGGTTTTGCAGAACGAATACGATCTCTTTATTATTTCTCTGTTGTATCGGCCAGAGCCTTTTCAATCGCATTGACCACAAAGTCAATCTGTTCGTGACTAATCACGGCCGGAGGCAACAGCCGGAGCACCGTTTTCCCCGCTGGCATACCAATCACCCCATTTTCTTGCAACGCCCGCAAAATCGGCCCTACTCGAACCTTCAACTCAATGCCAACCATCAATCCTAACCCACGCACCTCGCGAATCATTGGGTGCTCGATTTGACGTAGCTTTTCGATGAGATAAGCCCCACGTTCGGCCGCCTGTTCGATCAACCCTTCAGCTAAAAATGCTTCGATGTTGGCCAACGCTGCGGCACAAATAAGCGGATTGCCCCCAAAGGTTGAACCGTGTTTGCCAGGTCCCAAATTCTGAATCGCTGGCCCGATTCCAACAGCCCCCATCGGCACACCACCACCGATGCTTTTGCCCATGCACAGCAGATCAGGCGTGACCCCATAATGTTCAACCGCGAACCATTTGCCCGTTCGGCCGAATCCGGTTTGCACTTCGTCAATAATCAAAAGCACACCCTTGTCGTCACACAGTTGGCGTAGCCCAGCCAAATAGCCATCGGCCGAGGGGCGCACGCCACCTTCGCCTTGTACCGCTTCAACAATGATCGCCGCTGTGTTTTCGGTGATGGCATTCTTCATCTTTTCAAGATTGTTGTAGGGCACATGGGTAAAGCCAGGAATCAGAGGCTCGAAATCCTTTTTATACTCTTTGTTCCAAGTGGCTGACAAGGCCCCCATCGTCCGGCCGTGGAACCCTTTCACCGTCGCGATAAAGTCAGTCTTCCCCGAGCTTAAACGGGCAAACTTGATGGCGGCCTCGTTCGCTTCGGCTCCTGAATTGCACAGATAAACTTTGTCCAACCCATCAGGCAGAATTGAAACCAACTTTTCTTCAAACCGTGCTCGGGTGTCGTTGTAGACAAATTCGGCCGCGGCCAGCAAGACGGTGCTCTGCTCAACGATGGCCCGCACCACATGTGGGTGGCAGTGGCCGATATTCGCCACGCCGTAGCCGCTTGAGCAGTCGATCAGCTCGTTGCCGT
>JBLIMP010000356.1:0-4547 GCA_047638855.1 Cellvibrionaceae bacterium
GAAATAATAAATTCCACAATGCGGTACAACCACTTGGCATCCTGTAATATACAAACATGATTGAAGATATAAACGCTCAGATGCATACCCTCATTGATTCCCTCACATACGAGGAGGGGCTTGTGGCGCTATCTGCGCTTAAAACGATGCAGGATTTCGGCCGAATGGCAAAATACCCATTTAACAGCGTATGCGGCATTAAGGTTGAACAAGCTATTAATGGAGAATCGTTCACAAGCATGATTGTCGCCCCGCATCATTTAAACGTTTTGGGCATTTTACACGGTGGGGCTGCCTATTCACTTGCAGACGTCTCAACAGGGTCAGCCGCATTTTCAGCACTGGGTGACGGTGAAAACTGTGTCACTCAGGATTTGCATTATCGCTATTTAAGCTCAGTTAAGTCAGGCATTGTGACAGCCCGAGGCAAAGTCTTAAAAAAAGGACGCCGTAGTGTCGTTGTCGAATCGAAAATCTATTCTGGTGACAAACTCATCGGCACGGCCGATGGCACCTATGCGGTTATTAGGTCAAAGCCTTCTGAGGAATCGTAAGATTTCTCGGGTATACATAAGTTATTCCCAAAAGCTACTCCCAAATTAGATAATGAGAGAACATGGCACAGTTAATTCAAATCAGCATTTCGCAAGGTGGCGTACCAAAACTACCTACCCATCAAGCAACAGTAACAACAGCGGGAATTGAAGGAGATAAGCAAAAGAATCTCAAGTTCCACGGTGGCCCAGATCGGGCAGTCTGCATTTATAGCCTTGAAAGGATAATGACCCTACAACGTGAAGGGCACAGTATATGGCCAGGGGCCACCGGCGAAAATTTCACCATTTTTGGCTTAGATTGGAATTTGGTGACCCCCTATACCCAAATTTCTTTTGGCTCAGAGCTGTTACTCGAAGTATCAGATTACGCGGTGCCATGCCAACAAATTAGTGACTGGTTTAATGATGGCAAGTCGATCAGAGTCTCTCAGAAGCTACATCCAGGCTGGTCAAGAGTCTATTGCAGGGTTTTACAAGAAGGCGTTGTCCGTCCTGGTGATCGTGTACAAATCAGAGTCTAACAGGCTGTGAACCCCTTAGCTTTACGCCTGCGGGTGGAAACCGGCCGGAACAGGTGTGTAACGCCAGTTACCAAAGAGAAGTTTTTCAATCACTCTATTTAGAATATGCCTCTTGCGCCGTTCTAAATGCCGATTAAAATCAGCCGATGGAACTAGACACACTTACGGCTCATCAACAAACTGAACGATTAGAAGCACTATATGATTTGGCTGTTGAGTTGTCTTCACAACGAAGTCTGGATTCAGTCCTAAATACGGCTCTTAAACAATGTTTAAAGCTCACTAACTCACAATTTGGATTTGTTGGATTTTCAGACGATGATGGCAAAATTCTTGAAGTCGTTGCCACTGTTGGGTTTGAGCTGGCCCCGGAATTTTATCGCAACAATCGATTTATCCCGCTCCGGCCGAATATCTTTTCCTACGTCATCCTTCAAAACAAACCGATCCGCACGGCTGACGCACGAACTGATCCGCGTAAAGTAGGTCAACCGACCGATCACCCACCGGTACAAACATTTCTTGGCGTGCCATTACGCATCAACGATAGAACCAATGGGATGATTGGGGTCGCCAATCGGCCGACCGCCTACGCTGAAGAACATGAGCAACTGCTGATGACCTATGCGTCCCAAGTTGCAATCGTTTCCAGAAACCGCCAGCTATTTGAGAAGCTTGAACAAACTAATTCATCATTAGAAGAGATGGTTAGGCAACGGACGGCCGAGCTTGAAATCGCTCAAGAACGACTGGCTGAAAAAGCTGAGCAGCTGCGCCATCTACTTCAGGAAACAGTTAATGTCGAAGAACGGGAGCGGCAACGAATCGCCCATGGTATTCATGATGGGGTTAATCAACTTATTTACGGGGCGATGTTTGAGCTTAAATCAACTCGAAAACGGCTAGAAAATGGCCATATCGATCAGGCGATTGTTTCAACCGATTCAGTTGAAGAGATTTTGGTTCAGGTTGAACAAGAAACAAAGCGGATCATTTACGATCTCCGGCCGCCGATGCTCGACACGCTAGGGCTTGTCCCAACGCTGCGCCGCTATGGTAAACAGTATGAGCAATTTACAGGGATTCCATGCAGGGTCAATGTCCTAGGTGACATCGTGCGAATCGACCCAACAGCCGAAGTGAGCATTTACAGGATTGTTCAAGAAGCCCTGCAAAATTGCAGCGTTCACGCGGCGGCGGCTCAAGCCACCGTCCTGCTCTCCTTCTCCCCAGCAACACTCAAAGTCTCAATTTCAGATGATGGGCAAGGATTTGATCTGGCCGCGATCCAAGCTCATTTCCAAGATGGCTTAGGACTTTTAGGCATGGAAAAGCGGGCAGAAAGTTTAGGCGGGCATCTGTCGATTACTTCTAGTCATGAAACAGGAACCCGGATCGAGATGGTTGTCCCGATCAGAGATATTGTGACGGCCGGTGAGCCTGCTGGAACAACAACCAAAACATTAATCGGAGGGACCAATGGAGGGTAACCCGATTCGAATTTTGATGATCGACGATCATCCGGTGGTACGCAAAGGGATTCGTAGCTTAATATCGAATTACAGTGAGGTTGAAGTGGTTGGCGAAGCAAATGATGCGGCCGAAGGGTTGCGTCAGCTCACAGCACTCCGGCCGGATGTTGTTTTGCTTGACATCCGTTTGCCAGATCGTTTAGGGCTAGAACTTTTACCAGAAATCAAAACGCTTGATCCAAATGTGAAGGTGCTTGTGCTTACCTCTTTTGATGATGAAGAGTATGTGACGGCCGCACTCAAAGCGGGAGCGCAAGGGTATATCCTCAAAAATTCAACCGATGATTCATTGGTGCATTCAATTCAAGCTGCCTATCGAGGTGACAGGGTGCTGAGTTCTGGGGTAATGGATGTGGTTTTAAGCCACATGGGCGGGGACACGGCTGAAAACCGGCCGACGACAGATTTAGACTCAGATGAAATCGCCATTTTAAAGATGTTGGCGGCCGGAGCTGGAAACACTGATATATCTGAATCGATGTACATTAGCCCTACAACTCTAAAAAGAAAGACCCGCCGAATTCTTGAAAAGATGAATGTCAATTCACGCGTTCAGGCTGTGGCCGAAGCGGTGCGACAGGGGCTAATTTAAGCTATGGCCCTTTTAGGCCACCCCTGGCCCTTTTGGTCCACATTCTGTCCAGATTAACGCCGACTTGTGGAAATTAGCTAAATTTTGGACCGGTTTTCTTGTTCATTTTTTAAAACAAGCTATATTCTCTAAGTAAATATCTGTGCAATACCTTTGCACATTTACAAGGCTTTTGAATGTTTAATTCCGTAGAAGAGACAGTTAAGCAACTTTCCGAACTCAACTATATCGCAGACGAAGGTCTGGCTACCGCGCTGTTTTTATCGCTAAAAATGGGAAAAGCGCTGTTTTTAGAAGGAGAGCCGGGAGTCGGCAAAACAGAAGTCGCAAAAATCTTAGCCCAACACTTTGATACAGATCTGATCCGCTTACAGTGCTATGAAGGGCTAGACATGAACCAAGCGGTTTATGAGTGGAACTACCCTCGCCAACTGCTCGAAATTCAGTCACGCAATGGAACCTCTGCATCTTCGGCCGATATTTTTACTGAAGAATTTTTACTCAAACGACCGTTGCTCCAAGCAATCGACCCAGCCCGCACCAAGCCACCCGTATTACTCATCGACGAGCTAGATCGCTCTGACGAAGAGTTTGAAAGCTTCCTGCTTGAACTGTTATCAGATTTTCAGATCACAATCCCCGAAATAGGCACAATCACAGCTGCCCATCGGCCGATTGTGATCATCACCTCGAACCGCACCCGTGAAATCCACGACGCGCTTAAACGACGCTGTGTCTATCACTGGATCGACTACCCATCTCGTGAAAAAGAAATTGATATTGTTATTTCCAAACGGCCGAGCATCTCAACCGAACTTGCTGAAAGGGCTGTTGATTTTATTCAAGAAGTACGCAAAGAAGAATTTTACAAGCTCCCTGGTGTTGCTGAAACGCTCGACTGGGCAGAAGCTTTGGGCCATTTAAACGCAACAGAAATTACCCCGCAAATGATTCAGGCGACGCTAGGCATCATTCTAAAATATCAAGATGATGTTGATAAACTAAGTGGTCCTGGGATTGTGACAATCCTAGAGAGACTTGATCATGCATAGCGAGTCACAGCTCTTTAAAAACGTTCTTTTGTTTACCCGCTCGCTTCATGCGGCCGGGCTTAGCATCACCCCAACCCAGACGGCAGATTTCTTGGACGCAATGCTACTGGTTGATATTGGCAATCGGAATCAGGTTTACCATGCAGCCCGTTCGCTTTTGGTCAATCGGCGTGAACAGATGCGGCTGTTCGACACGATTTTTAACTTTTTTTGGCGCAGGGCCAACCCTGGCGGGTTGGCTAGGCAAAAGGCACCGCTGGCTCCACGTCACAAACGGCCGCCACAGCATCAGT
>JBLIMP010000357.1:0-4539 GCA_047638855.1 Cellvibrionaceae bacterium
CCGACATCTAATGAATGCGTAGCGAGGAGCGTGGTGCGACACCATGCCCTCGTTGATTTCAGTGATATTATGATCAACAAAAGCAAGTTGGATAAGGTGTCGCCCCTCGCCACTCGCTCCTTGCCCCTTTAATATGTCAACTCTCAACTCCCTCATTAACCGGCTCATCGCCTCCAATGACTCGGCCGAAACCCGGGCGATTTACGCTGAGTGGGCCGCCACTTATGACGGTGATCTCGATAACTTTGGCTACGTTGCTCCTCAATTGGGAACAGCGATGTTCGGAGAATTGCTGACAGAAAAAAGCGCATCAGTCTATGATGCAGGGTGTGGTACCGGCCTGGCGGGACAATGTCTGGCCGATATGGGGTACACCCAACTGCATGGGGCCGATTTTTCACCCGACATGCTGGCAAAGGCTCGCTTGCTCAACGTGTATCAAACCCTTATGCCGGCCGACTTTTGTGCCCCCATCGCGCTAGGAACCGGTTTGTACGATGGAATCATTTCTATCGGCGTATACTCATCCCGATTTAAAACGCATTTCTTACCCGAAATGATTCGCATCCTTAAACCAGGTGCCCCGATGTTATTTACCTGTCGGCCGCACTATTTTGAGGATGACGTTAAAATTCAATTAGATAAAATGAAAGCGGATCAAACCATCACCGATCTCGCCATTATTGAAAAACCATATATGCAAGCACAAGCTGCAAATGCATATTACATTTCTTTTAGGAAAAAATAAGCAATGTCTGAAATTAACCAACTGATTGCCCATTTATATACAAACGCACCTGCATTTAAAGCCCGTCTTGACGATGCCGGTCTCACCCCGGCCGACGTTCATACGCGCGCCGATCTCGTCAAAATTCCCATCATGCGCAAAGACGATCTCATGGTCAAACAGGCTGAAAACCCCCCGTTTGGTGGGTTTCTCGCTTGCGACATGAGCGAATTGCAGGCGGTTTACCAATCACCTGGCCCGATCCACGAACCGATGATCAAAGGCGAGGATTTAGGCAACTGGGGGGTCGCTTTAAGCGGGGCAGGTTTCAAACCAGGGGAAGTGTCGCTCGTCGCATTTGCCTATCACATGACCCCTGCTGGGGCGTCGCTCCAAAGCGGCATCAATTCGACTGGCGGCGTGGTAATTCCGGGTGGTATCGGCAATCAAGAGCAACAGTTGCAAGCGATGATTGCCTTCGGAGCAACCGGCTATGTCGGTTTGGGCAGCTACTTAAACGCCCTGCTCGACAAAGCGGCCGAACTTGGCTACGAACTTAAGCTCAACAAAGCATTTTTGTTGGCGGAGCCATTGCCACCCGCCCTGCGCGAAAAGTTGGAAGGTTTAGGAATTAGCGTCTTCCAGGCATATGGTACGGCCGAATGTGGCAACTTGGGCTATGACACCCCTGAAATGAACGGCTGGCATGTGCCCAACAACGTCATTTTGGACATTTGCGACATTAGCACCGGTGAGCCACTGCCAGATGGTGAAACGGGCGAAGTGGTTGTCACCCTGATGAATAAATTTTATGGTGCAACGGTGCGCTTTGGTGTTGGCGACCTATCGGCCGTCATTCCTGAATCTCGTACCGATGGCGGCCCGTTGCGCATCGCAGGTTGGCAAGGGCGTTTGGCCGGATCAGCCACAAAAGTACGCGGCATGTTCTTGCACCCGGTTCAATTGTCATCTTTTATGAAACGGTTCGATCAAGAAATCATCAAGTTCCAAGCGGTCATCACCCGTGAAGATCATCGCGACAACCTCGCAATTGAATACGTCCCATCGCGCGGTATGCAGCCCGATTTAGCAGAACGTATTCAAACGGCCGCTCGCGAAAACATCAAGTTTAAACTCACCGTAAATGAAGTCCTCGCAATCGATGCTGATGGGCCGATTCGGGACGAACGCAACTGGGATGAGTAACGCAAAAGGCAAGGGGCAAACATCGCAAAGCCTCTTGCCGATTTAGTCTCAGCTTGATCTCGATTCAATCCTCTTATTTCTAAAAGCCAGCTCTTGGCTAAAATGGCAGTTGGCAGCGTTTGGCGTCTGCCCCTCGCTCCCTGCCCCTTGCTAAATGTCTTTTAACCCCGACACCTATTCTCACGCTTGGTGGTTTGCCGCCGAAGCACACGGCGAACAAAAAGTCCCTGGTAGCGAGCTGCCTTATCTTGTCCACATCGGCAACGTTGCGATGGAGATACTAGCCGCTTGCGAAAACAGCTATATCGAACAGCCCGATTTGGCGGTGCAATGCGCCATCTTGCACGATGTATTGGAAGATACTCCCATGGCGGTTGATAATGTAGAAGTATTGTTTGGGCCACAAGTCACGGCCGGGGTTTTGGCCCTCACCAAAGACACATCGTTACCCACCAAGCAAGAGCAGATGATCGACAGCTTAAACCGCATTCAAAAACAGCCACAAGAGGTCTGGATGGTCAAGATGGCAGATCGCATCACCAATTTACGCAAACCGCCTCACCACTGGAGCTATGAAAAAGAAGTCGCCTATCGTGCTGAAGCACAGCTCATTTGGGATGCGTTACACGAAGCAAATGATTATTTAGCTGATCGATTGGCTGAAAAAATAGAGGCGTATGAGCAATGGCTGTAGGGGTGAGATACCCGACTCAAGGAAATATTTGGGCGAGGCAATTGTGAGGGAAACTCACCCGTGGCATGGCAAAATTTATTTCAACATACTTAGGCCAACCCTGAAAAACAAATACCTTGAAAACTAGTTTAAAGGTTGGCTGTGAGGCGATTTTGTTGATGCATTTGCTTGTTTTATTCTCAGAAATCGCCTTATTCGAGTTTCCATCAACAATATTTTGTAACCGTTCAGTCCCCCTGGCATTGATACGCATAACTTCGTAGGGGTGAAAGGGGCGGGGCGGTTTTAAGCCCCGAAGAAGAGATTTTCTTCCCGTCCCCTTACACCCCTCTGAACGGTTACAATATTTTTATTCCCACTATCGGGTGAGTTAATCGCTGTAAACGTTGGCATGCCGTTAAGTCTGCCACGCGATTATCTGCCCCCTACGGTTGACATTTCTTGGAACTTCCGACTGAATTCACCTTTGTCCAGCGTAGCTGGCTCAACTGCAACAGCATTTTGATCCAAGGCGACGGACCACCAGCGTTGGTCGATAGTGGTCATTTGCTCTGGCAGGATGAAACGCTTGAACTCATCCGGCTGGCTGGGGTGGAGCCGGAAACGCTGGGGCAAATCGCGACGACCCATTGCCACTGTGACCATCATGGAGCGAACAAACGGCTTAAAGCATTATCAGGCGCAACTATCGGAATGGGTCCGCTCACGGCTGAATGGTTTGCGACTGGCGAAAAGCATTTGACATGGTTTGAACAGCTTTCTCAGGATGCGGACGTGCAACCGGCCGATATTATCTATAACGATGGTGACACCATTCATCTGTCTGGTATGCCGTTTGAGGTGATGACACTCCCAGGACATGCGCCTGACTGCATCGGCTTTTATCAACCCGACACGCGCGTGCTTATCTGCGCTGATGCGATGTGGGAAAATGATTTGGGCGTGCTGCACACGGCCGTGCATGGAACTGGCGTGCTCGACGATGCCGAGGCTGCGGTACGCAAAATCATGACTCTTGATCCACTAATCGCCATTCCTGGCCACGGCGGGCTAATTACTAATGTGGCAGAAAATGGTGCGAATATTTTGCGCAGACTCGACAGCTTTCGGCAGGAACCCGGCCGCCTAGCGTGGCACATCACTCGGCGATTCACAATGTACAGTCTGTTGACGTTTCAGCCGACCAATCGGCACACGCATATTCAACGAATGACCAAGGATAACTGGATTTACCACTATTTAGACTTGCTCAATGTAGGGCAAGAGCGCCAATTTAAACCGGCCGAAGTTGATCAGCTCATCAGTCAAATTATTGATGAATTTATCGGCCGTGGTTTGGTCGTCGAAAAAAATAATCAATTAACATGCACACTACCCAAGTAAGGTAGGGGTCGAAGGAGGCGGAACCATCATGGCTCCGAAGAAAACTTTTTTCCCTTCCTTCGACCCCCGCAGAAATATTCCCATGCACACAACACTTCCAAACTTCACCCACATCGTCGGCTGGCACTGTTCGTCAACCAGCATCTCAAACGCCGCTAAATTTGATGGCATCCCCATGTCTGAAGCGATGGCGTTTGGGCTTGGGGCCGGACTGGGTTTCCAATATTGGGACATTCCGGCAAACTCGCCCCGCTATAGTTTTAATGGTCGCGCCTCTGGGCTTGAACGTAAGTTTTTTGAACATATCGGTCATCCGGCCGTTTGGGCGGCTGAATGGTCGCCCGCAAAGATGGCTGACGTACTGGCGAATGGTCGGCCGATTTTGTGCGTGACTGACATTTACGGCTCTTTGGGAATTCAGGGGGTTGACCCCAGATGTAGGGGCTAGGCATTCGCATGAATAATCGGTCAATAGCCAACATGTTAATGCAAACGTCTCGCTCCGATGACGTTTAAACCCACCAGGGTG
>JBLIMP010000358.1:0-4507 GCA_047638855.1 Cellvibrionaceae bacterium
ACCGCTTTCCCAATCAACCAATGCGGCCGCTTTTGCACCGGCGATATTCATTACTTCATTTAAAGTTTGGTCTAAGTTTGTAGCCATTTTATTTTATTTCCTTACTAAATTTATTCTTTGGGTGCTTAACCATCGAAACTTTACGTTCAAATGGGTTTCAAGATTTATTTGAGCGTGCCTCGTCAATAATTCGAAGCCCTTCCATTAAGACAAATTCCCAACTTTTCTCAATAGTTAATTCTGGTGTTGGAGCATCTTTTAGAGCTTTAAAACGACCTTTGCACCATGTCATTAGTTCATACACAGCTTCATCACCCACAAGCTTTGGCTTGTTTTCCGGATTTGATTCTGCATGCAATATCAGACCGTGCTTTAGATAAATACATCCAGCTTGCGAGCCGCGTTGCAATGTAACCATTGCTTCAATGCCTTCTTGTCCAAGGTATTGAATGAGATTAAGCAAGCTCATCATTTCTAAATTTCCTTCAAGGTCCATTGATAAAGTCCGTTAGTAAATCTTGTTTAATCGTCGAGTGAAACATTTACTTGCTAAGGATTGAAACGAAATAACTATTGCAACTTAAAAATGCTCGAGCACTGTCTTAAACGCACTTGGAAAAGGCCTGAATTTGTAAGTGCGAAGAAGCAATAATTCTTAAATCCTTGTCTCTGCTTAGTAATAATGTACAAAGACCATACTCGAGGAAATCTTGGTTGGCTACGACCCGTATGTACTAAGAAATTGGCCTCTTTGGGAATTTGAAAAAGCTTCTTTGTATGTATAGCTGGAAGTTAGGAAATTCATATAAAGATATTTTGTCTAGGTTTTTGAGCTGATCTTAATTGAGATCATGTGTTTAGAAAAAAAACGTCCATATATTGCACAAAAATATTTCAGTTACTTTCAGTAAGACAATTCTATTTTGGCTCTTTGGGAAATCGGGGAGGGGACAATTCTATATAGGCTAAGGACTTTATTTACTGACTCATAAGTACCAAGATAAATATTTTGCGCCTTTTAGAAGACGAGTTTGCTAAAAAAGATTAGGATGAGAAAGAGGGGGTCTTCGAATTTGTGCTAGAAAAATATGCTTTGGGGTAAAAGCGATGCTAGACCCTGATATGCTCGAGGATTTGCTAAAGCTAAAACTTTAAGCGATTGAGGACGCCAAGCAAAAGCAGGTGAATTTTAGCGGAGCTTTTATTTGTAGAATCTGCTTTGATTAAAATCATTGGCAATTTCCAATTGCGAATTAACTATATTTCCTTTCCGGCCTCACAAACTGAATAGTAAACTCAATATGATGCATTTACGGAGTTTTGAAGTAATTTCAATGCGTTTTAAACAAATAAAAAAGACAAATAAAAAAGCCATCGCCGAACCCCAGCGGTGGCTTTTTTTGTTTGTAAGAGCTAAATCGACGAAATAGAGTATCTTTGTGTTTTTAGGGTGTGAAATCGGAAAGAATTCTCTATGTCGAAAAACGAAATTGAAGTTCATATAGAAAGTGGCAAAAAGAAAGTGTTTACATGTGCGGTCGAATGGCCAGGCTGGGTACGTTCTGCCCAAACAGAGTCGGCCGCAGTTGAGAACTTTTTGGCATATGCCCCCCGTTATTCGGCCGTGCTAAATCGGTCTAGCCTCATCTTTAATCCATCGGCCGATGTTAAAATCATTGAGAGGATAGAGGGAAATGCAACCACCGACTTTGGTGCGCCCAACATGGCGACTCGGCACGATGCTGATCCCATTACCCCGGCTGATCTTGATCGTTTCAAAACAATCATGTCAGCCTGCTGGGCCGTTTTTGAGCAGACGGTTCGTGATGCGACCGGCTATGAATTACAAAAAGGACCACGAGGCGGCGGCCGGAATTTGGATCAAATTGTGAATCATGTTTTTGAAGCGGAAAAACTCTATTTGGCTCGAATCAACAGAGGTTTTGTGAAGGTGGTTGGAGAACCACCGGTCGATGCGCTCCGCCGCATCCAAGCAGAATCACTGGAAGCGTTGACATCAGCCGTTGAAAACGGTTTGCCAGAAAAAGGGTCGCGAGGTAGCCAGATATGGCTTCCACGGACCTATGTGCATCGGTCTGCGTGGCATGTGCTTGATCATGTATGGGAGATTGAAGACAAAGTCCAAAAATAGCGTCAGCTTTTTAACTGTTTGTTGCAGAATTTAAAGAGCCAGCACAACCCACTGATTACGAATCGCTTTTTAAAGCCGGGATGCCTTGAACTGTGTGGGCGTGTCTCACTGCGTTTCTAATCGCATCTTCAACACATTTAACGGCCCCATTGGCAAGTGAATCAAAAGGGACACTGGTTATATCGCCGGTTGATAAGGCGAAAATCGTGTCGCCATCATGCATGGTGTGTACCGGCCGGATGGCGATTGCCATCCCGTCGTGCCCCCGTTGGGCCAAGCGGGTCGCCCCTGCTTTGTCGAGCTTTGCTGTCGTACCGATGACAACCAATGTTGTATTTTCGATACTGGGCCGGAACTCAGCAAACACCCTGATTGGCTCCTGATTGGCTAGCCATTCTTTGGTTTGATGATCCCTGGCTCCAGCTAAAACAGTCCCATCTTCGTTAACGACGTCTCCAATCGCATTGACGACGGCCGCTGCAAAAACTTCCGCTTCGCCTATCATCATTGAAGCGATTCCAAATCCGCTTTTCATCATGTTGGCGATCCCTTTCCATTTGCCAACTGTCACCCCAGCTCCTACACCTATACACCCCTGTTCTATTTCTGCCCCTTTTTCTGCATTTTCAAAGGCGGCATCAACCGCCATAAAGCCATATTCTGGCCCTGGCATATGCTGACCCATATGCATAAACAGATCAAATACAACAGCGGTCGGGACAATTGGAACTTTGATGATGGGGGTGTAATGGCCAATATCTCGGGCTGACAGATTTTTCATGACGCCATCGGCCGTCGCTAGTCCAAAAGCACTGCCGCCAGTTAGAAGCACGGCCGTGACATCCGCCACAGACTTCACGGGGTCAAGTAGAGCCGTTTCACGACTGCCGGGAGCCATGCCCCGAATATCAACCCCACCAACTGTATTTTCAGGACAGACAAAAACGGTGCAACCCGTATGATGCTGTGTGTCAGTTGCATGGCCAATTTTGATATTTGCAGTGTATTTAGACATAGGGAGAAAAAAGGGTGATAGTGAGTAAAACTAGAGGGATTCCCGACCGTTTTTGCAGTTTAAAACAAAAATGCTGTCCATTCGGACAGCATTTTTAGGGCGAGTACAGGGAATCGAACCCTGAACTCCTGGGCCACAACCAAGCGCGATAACCGTTTCGCCATACCCGCCACAAGAGGGTGGAAATCATATCATGCAAAAATAGAAAATTCAACAAACTTCGTGATATTGATATGGATTCAAACACAATCCCCACTTATCGGTTTGATTTTCATGGATGCTGCTCCGCAGAGATAACTATTCAGCCACGATATTAATGTTTATCAACGTCATGATCTCATCCTCTCCATCAAACCTGACAATTTCTTGAGTGTGTGAATCATACAGAACAATATCGATTGAACTGATTTGGGGAGCTGTTCCTTCTGGTATTGTGAGATAGTAGACGTCTCTAACTTTGCTACCTTTTTCCCACCAGCTCGTCGGCCGATAATTTACTGCTGGCATTTGATCTTGTTGTGCTAGGAGGAAACTATCATTTGCAGATACCCGCGTCGAGATGGTGCGTTCTGGTAAATCACCCTTTAATGCTTCCCAGTAAAACGTGACCCGAATTGTTTGCCCTGAATGAACAGTCGGAAGGGCGGCCGTCGTATTTTGATAAAAGCCATCTTGATCTGCTATGGCAACTTCCATGCGGTCTAAAAGAATCGAAGCTTCAGCCATTTTGTTAAGTGGGTAAGCTTGTAGTTGGGGTTGATTTAACCCAATCAAATAGATTCCATCCGCTTCTGCGACAATTACATTATCAGCAACAGCGACAAGATTTGCGACCTCATCCCGAATTTCAAATGGACCAAAAGGTGTAAATTGAATCTGAGTGTCTAGCAAGATAAAATCGTAATTATTTCGTAGGAGTTCATCTTCACCATAAAAATAAACCTCTGGAATGTGTGTTAAATGTGGAATGTAGAGGGGATGTGATATGACAGATTGGCCTTCAGGGACTTTATGGGTGATCAAATCGCCAACATGGTCTCTTGTGGTTGGCTGATAAAGGGTAGGATCAAATCTGCCACCCAACGGGGCATAGCTGTATACACTGAAGGCATATATCGCGGTGAGTCCTATCCATCCAATTGCGGCCGCTTCTAAGCGTTTTGGGATGAGGTGCCAACCAGAGATTAACGCAGCAAACAGAATGGGGGTGATTGTGGTGCTATACCATTTATCCAGCTGAAACATGTCTACGTCTCGGCTTAAAAACATCAGCATCAAATAGGGGGCAATGGTGAGCACCAGCGGAAAGTCTAACAATGCCAAGAACCCCACCGGGAGCA
>JBLIMP010000359.1:0-4454 GCA_047638855.1 Cellvibrionaceae bacterium
CTTAGGGATCGTTCGTAAACAACTTTGGACATTTGCTGAGGCCGCCTGTGCTAACAAGCTGGTCACCCTCGGGGTCATGGGTGTCAATTGATTCGCAAAAGCGAATCAATTGACACCCATAAAAGATATTAGACGCACGCCGAAGGCTTGCGCTTGGTTTAATTATCAAAAGTTAAAAACGAACGAACCCTTAGTGGTGCGCACCCCTGCCTCTTTCCAGCTTAAAAGCACCTCTGATCTGCGGCGTTTGCCCTTCGCCCCCTGCTCCTTGCCCCCTTCTTAATAAACTAGGTCTAGATCATTCTGCGCTGATATAATCGTCTTATTATGTTTGGAAAACTATTCTCGCGCTTCAATCAAAAATCACCAAAACTATTTGTCATTGGGCTAGACTGCGCCCCGCCAGAGCAGCTTTTTGACGAATTTGGTGACGACCTTATCCCCAACCTGCGCCGCCTCATGCAGCGAGGCAGCTATCGGGAAATGTACAGTAGCATCCCAGCCATCACCGTTCCTGCCTGGAGCAGTATGACTAGTAGCCGTGATCCTGGTTCGATGGGGTTTTACGGTTTTCGTAACCGGCGAGATCACAGCTATGACAATCGCTTTATCGCCAATGGCGTAGCGGTTAAAAACAAACGGGTGTGGGAACTGCTTGATGAAGTTGGTAAAAAAAGCATCATTGTCGGTGTGCCCCAAACTTATCCGGTGAAACCGCTTAAACACGGCCACGTTGTCTCTTCGTTTTTAACGCCTAGCACAACCAATCCACGCATTACTTGGACGCATCCGGCTGAGCTTCGTGACGAAATCAACGGCTTGCTCGCTCCCGAAGCCTATGATGTGGATATTCCTCAGTTTCGTACCAACGATAAAGAATTTTTTCTTAAGCAACTTTATGACATGTCCAGAAAGCGGTACAAAGTGCTACGCTATTTGCTCGATAAAAAAGCTTGGGACTTTTTCATGTTTGTTGAGATGGGGACCGATCGCTTGAACCATGCGATGTGGGCCTATCATGATACAAGCCACCGCAAACATGACCCTGACAGCCCGTATATTGATGCCATTCGAGATTACTATAAATATTTAGATGGTGAAATCGGGACACTGTTAGAGCGACTTCCGGCCGAAACCCACGTCATTGTTGTCTCGGACCATGGGGCAAAGAAGATGGACGGTGGTATTTGCATCAACGAATGGCTTGTGCGTAAAGGGTACTTGGTGCTTAAAAATGATCCACCAGTCGGAGCGATTTCTACGCTCGAAAAGCTAGAAGTAGATTGGGCGAAAACAACCGTTTGGGGAGATGGCGGCTACTACGCACGTATTTTTATGAATGTTGAAGGGCGCGAACCAGAAGGGGCGATTCCGGCGGCCGATTATGAAACGTTCCGCGACAAACTAATTGCTGATCTTAAATCGATCCCTGCGCCAGACGGCTCACCGCTTGATACCCGCTGCTTTAAGCCAGAAGAGACATATCAAATGGTCAATGGTGTCGCTCCAGACGTGTTGGTCTATCTTGACAATTTGGGTTGGCGTTCTGTCGGCTCCTTTGGTCATGAAGGCATTTACACATTTGAGAATGACACCGGCCCCGATGATGCCAATCATGCTGAAAATGGGGTTTGGGTCTACTCGCCTCCGGCCGATGTTGATCCGCTATCGGGCCAAAAGCTAGCGAATATTCAGTTGATGGATTTTGCACCCACGGTGCTTGATTTGATGGGCGTTGATATTCCGGCCGATATGCAAGGCAGTATTATTGAAAAGTAGGGACTATGTCACCCCGTAAATTACAGTCAATCATCTCATCAGAGAATCCACACGAAAAAGGTCGCAATAACTATGGCTCAAGTCGAGATTAAAACACCCCGAATTTCCCGTTTTGGCATCGCCGTGATTGTGATTGTTGTAGCGATGCTGGCTTTAATGGCTTGGGGGCTGGCGAATAACAGCACGATACGGCCGCAGATTGGGGAGGCTGTTCCTGACCTTGAGCTTGTTTTTTTTGAGGGGTACCGCCCGGCTGAGGCTCCAATAACAGATCACGGTGACACCCATCTATCAGATTACCAAGGCCAAATCGTTGTACTTAATTTTTGGGCTTCGTGGTGTATTGAATGTCGGCTTGAAACCCCAGAGCTAGAAGCTTTTAGCCAGCAATGGGGAGACGAAGTTGAAGTGATCGGCATCGCTTATACTGACATTGAAGCACGATCAATCGAATTTTTACAGCGGTATGGTGCCACCTATGGCAATGCACCAGATTTGGGCGGCCGACTGTCAAATAGCTTTCGAATTACCGGTGTGCCTGAAACGTTTGTCATTGCACCTGATGGCACATTGGCAGCATTCTTTATCGGCCCGGTGTCAGGCGAACAGCTTTCGGCCGTTGTTGAAAGTTTAAGCAAATAAGAAGTAGACTTTTCAAAAAGGGAGGGAGGTGTCCTTCGACAAGCTCAGGGTTCGCATCCTGAGCTTGTCGAAGGGTGTTTTTCCCCAGATTATTGAGAAGATACGTCTACTCCATCTTATCGATTCGATGCCTACCAATCTAGTGGGAATATGCGTGTAATCTTTTCTTGTTCAGGTAGATAAAAGGGATCACTCGATTTGAGATGAGTCGTTTTTGTGTCATCGCTGTAAACCATCCACTTAAACATCCCATCCCCTAAATTTTCAGGAGCCACCCACCAAATAACTTGCCCATTGTGAATATTGCCACGCCATCCATCAACTTCGTACCAACTCCCATCACCAGCAAGCCATTCCATGGTGACCCAATCATCTTCGTCACTGGAACTGGTTTCCAACACAATCAAACTACCACGATCGTTGGTTGAAGCGGTAATTGATTGTGGTGTAGATGTGGCATCAGCAACCACGGGAACTGTCGCTATTGCGGCCGTGGTGGGGGTGGGGGCTAACGGCCGATTAGGAAGATCCTTGGTTTCTCCTGGCATGAAAGATAGGATGGCTCCTAAGATAGAAACAAAGGCTGTTCCTAAAAGATGGTGTAATTGCATATTAAAAAAACTTCTCATAAAACCTCTCTGCAAAACTGAAAATGGTGGCATAGCCCACCATTTTCAGAGTGCGTTACCTTGTTGTAATTAATGAACTAATGTTGTTATAAGGGCCATTGTCGATCTCATGACCTTCTAGTATGGCACCATAAGTTGTATTTAAATTGGCAGAGTCTACCTGTACATAAACGGCTGCCCCGGCCGGGATTGAGGTGAGTGTTGTTTCGACCGTTAGACTGCTGCTTGACGGGGTGAGCGTCAAAGTTTGCCCTGCCGCCAAAGGTAAGTCACCACCTGTTAGACCCCAAACCATGCCATCGCTTTGTAGCGTTTCAATCGTGTCGTTTGCCATGGTTGGTACAGTGACTGGGTTTACATACAAATCAACCCAGAAATCTTCGGTGACGGCCGCACCGCCAATATTGCGAATGACCACAGTTGGGATACCGCCGACAATTGTAACCGAGTCAACAACCAGATCAGGCGTCAGGGCTGGTGGTGAAGCGATAAGGGGTAGAAAGACGGAGGATGTTGTGAGTGAGCTATCATCGTTTTCAATTGTGCCTGTGATTGTTGTTAATCCTAAGGCTGCCCCGCCTGTCGGATTGGACAAAGTAATCGTAAATCCTTCATCTGCTTCAGAAATTGTGTCACCCTGAACAGGGATTGACAGAGATTGAGAGTTGACACCTACAGGGAAGCTGATGGTGCCAGATGGAAGAGTGCCGCCTGCGAAGTCAACTGCATCTGCACTATTTGCCCCGCTGCCGGTGACTGCGTAATCAACGGTTACCGTTTGTACGTAAGTGCCGATTAAATCAATCGTAAAGTCAAACGATGTTGTTCCACCGTTTCCTTCAGCTTGGCTTTGTTCACCGGGTAATGCAGAAATCTGGATTCCATCATCATCGTTTTCAATGGTGGCTACGGCCGTGGCTGTCGCAATGATTTCACCGTTGGTGGGATTGCTTAGCGTGACCATAAATGCTTCATCTGCTTCAACATCAGTATCACCGCTGACCGATACTGATATCTCGATTTCTTGGTCAGTCTGGCCACTTTGGAACGGAGATATGCTTGCTTCGAAAAAGCCACCAAAGTCGGCCTCGTCGGCCGGGTTTGCGCCGGTACCACTCACTGTCCAACTGATTGATGAGGCGGTTGCTGACGTTCCATGCCGCTTGATTTTAAAGGTGAATTGTGTGGAACCGCTGTTTCCTTCTGGCTGTGACGCAGTGACGGCCGAAATCGAATAACCACTGTCATCGTTTTGAATAACCCCAGCTGCTTGCCCCGTTTGCAGCAAAGCACCGGTTGGATTAGTGAGTTTCACGTCAAACGTTTCATTGGGTTCTACCGTTGTATCACCGCTGATATTAACGGTTAGCGTGGTGGTGATTTGCCCATCGGCGAGTGAGACTG
>JBLIMP010000360.1:0-4454 GCA_047638855.1 Cellvibrionaceae bacterium
GCCCGTACATCATCCTGGGTGACATAGATCGGCTCGCCGGTACGCGATTCTTCGGCCGTTGACAACATGTATTTTCCAGCCCGCCCTTCAAATTCAACTCGGTCATGGTCAGCTAGGGCTATATTAAACTTCCCATCTGTCAAAATAATGCCCGCAAGATACATCTCTGCGATGACCTCGATAATGCCTGATCCACAAATACCAGCCGCCAGTTGACCCGGCCGCTCAAACTCCGGCACATCCTCACCCAACTGCCATTCGTCCGACCAGCGTTCTTCGCCAATCACACGAAAACGGCCGACCTTCGTCTCTGGGTCAATACGAACACGCTCAATTGCCCCTGGCGCAGCCCGCATACCATACGCGATTTGTGCCCCTTCAAATGCCGGACCCGTTGGGCTTGAAGCACTGTACATCACCGTCTGGTTCCCCAGCGTGATCTCAGCGTTCGTCCCGATATCCACCATTAAAATTTGTTCTTCAAGCTGGTTGTATGGCTCTTCAGCAATCAGGGCCGCAACGTTATCCCCGCCGACATGACCCGCTTCACAAGGCAATATATAAACATTAGCCCCTTCATGTAGCCGAACACCAAGCTCACGAGCCTTGATATCCATGCCATCACGAGTTGCCAATGCAAAAGGTGCCCCACCCAGTTCAATCGGGTTAATGCCCAACAAGATATGGGTCATTGTTGTATTGCCAACAAAAACCGCATCTTGAATATCACTGGCTTTTAAATCAACTTGAGCGGTAATTCGTGAGGCAATGGAGTTTAAGGCCTTTAATACAGCCTTATGCATCTTCTCGGTACCTTGCTTATCAGTCATGGCAAACGAAACCCGGCTCATCAGGTCTTCACCATAAGTAATCTGCGGGTTCATTTGGGACTCAGTCGCTAACACTTTGCCAGTACGTAAATCGCATAAATATCCAGCAATTGTTGTGGATCCGATATCTACAGCCAATCCGTATGTCCCTTCAACATAGCCTGGTTGAACGTCGATCACTTCACGCTCGTGCCAAATAGTGACAGTAACAGCCCATGTTTCACGTCGTAGAACAGATTGCAAACGGCGCAAAACCACCCAGTCAATCGATAAGTTTTCAAGCTCCCATTGAGCGGCAAGTGCATCCTGCAAACGACCCCAATCACCACGATGCTCGCCAAGTTCAGCTGTGTCAACTTCAACATACACTTTACGCACGGCCGGATTAATATCGATCGCTTTGTCAGAGGCTTCTTTGCGAATGATCTGTTTTTGAGCACGAGCTTCTTCTGGCACAAATGCCAAAATATCACCTGTCACAAAGCACTGGCATGACAATCGGTATTCGCTATTTCCCATGCGCTTAAGCAGTTTTTGTTCTTTATCGCTGGGTGGTGTGACATTGTTTGGGCTTGAGGTAATACCATGCTTCTGAAACACGCCATCTTCAACCCGCACCATGCATTTGCCGCAGGTCAGTTTGCCTCCGCAAATGCTTTCGATTTCAACGCCCATATTACGGGCGGCGTCAAGTAATGACGTCCCGGCCGGGATGTTTTCCCGGCGACCCGACGGCATAAAAATAACTTTGTTTTCTTCCACTATTCCATTTTTATAATCTTGGGACATTGGCGGCCACCAACCCTTTTGTTGTGAAGATGAAACATCACAAATTTCTTGTACAAATCTATTGTGAAGTCGAGAGTAGTTTAGCATTGGCCATTGACCACACCTATGTATGCAGTGTACAAAATACACCTATTTGTCGATGCTGCGAAGGGGGAAAATTAGGCGACATGTACATACATCCTAGGTGGACTGTGATTAATACCCAATAAAAATATTCATGGGCATTCTAATAAAAAAGTGTCGGTTTTCCAATTTCGGCCGAATCTACTGAATAATCAAAGGTTGTAAGGCTTATATTTCAAGCTATTATTCGGTCGGCTGTGAGATAGTGCCTAGGAATCGGCTCATAATAGCGTTTGTTACGGTATAACAATCTACAGTGACAGCCTATTGCGTCTCAATACGCATCTCGCAAACCTCTCTTACTTCACTTATTTACCGCACGTAAAGGAAAAAACATTGAAAGTATTAATCGCACATACAGAGCCTCAAGATTTCCAACAGATTCTTCTCGATCGTTTTCCAAATGACGACCTGTTTTTTACAGATCGGCCGGAAGAGCTCGTCGAGGATTTGGCCCGTCATCAACCCGAAGTTGTTTTTAGCATCAAACAAAAAAGCTTCCCATCTCACTATCATCCCTCTATCGTTTCATGTCCGTCTGTCCGTTGGGTGCAAGTCGGTGGCTCTGGTTATGAGCATCTTGGCCCTTGGGACAGTGAAAAGGTGCAGGTCACCAATTGCGCCGGGGTTTTAGCCCGCCATCTCGCGGAAACAGTGACGGGGGCGATGATCAGCTTGAACAACAATACATTTATATATCGAGATCAACAGCGGGCAAAGCAATGGCAAACGCATCAATTCCGGCCGCTTACCGGTCAAACGATCTTGATAGTCGGCCTGGGCAGCATCGGCGAATGGGTGGCCCATAATGCAAAGGCGTTAGGCATGCATGTTATCGGGCTAAAAAGAAGCAGCTTCTCGCATCCGGCCGTTGATGAGGCAATTACTCCAGATCAGTTACAAGCTACCATCGGCCGGGCTGACATTGTTTCTCTCCATGTCCGACAAACAGAAGAAACCTATCATCTTCTTAACAAAAACATGCTGGGTTCAATGAAAAAAGGGAGTATGCTCATTAACACGTCGAGAGGTGCAGTCATTGATCAACAGGCGTTAATCGAAGCGCTTAACATCGGTCACATTGGCTCAGCCTATTTAGACGTCTTTGACCCAGAGCCTCTTGAGGCTGAGAGTCCATTATGGGAGATGGATAACGTCCTTGTCACGCCACACGTCTCGGATCATGTCAAAGGTTGGCCCTTGACCTTCGCGAATTTCTTTGCCGACAACCTGAATCGATACAAAGCAAACCAACCACTCATCAACCTTGTCGCTGAGTAAAACCTCTATCGAGACGTTCCGCTGGCGCGTCTCGTTGCATTAGACATTTTCGGTTTTACCCACAAAGGCACCCCATCATTTTTCTTAGACAGGATCAACGAGATAAACAGGATACAGGTGCTAAAACAGATATCATCATCCTGTAAATCTTGTTGATCCTGTCAAAATTCTTATTTCCAGTAAAGTCTATTCTTAAACCAGCTTCCTTTGTGTGACTGACTTCGCATCGGCAATCGGTAGCAAAAAGGTAAACGTGCTCCCTTTACCTAACTTACTCTCGGCCCAAATACGCCCTTGATGTGCCAAAACAATGTGCTTGGCAATTGATAGCCCCAAGCCGGTGCCGCTCACCGACTTTCTGTTACGCGCTCGATCTGCTTTATAAAACCTTTCAAAAATACGGGGCAGATCATCGGAATGAATTCCAACTCCCGTATCGCTGATCGATATTTCTACTCCATCAACAGCTTTACGTGCCGAAAGACGCACTTTCCCCTTTTTGGGTGTGTGCTTAATGGCATTATGGAGCAAATTGCGAATGACCTGCCAAATCTGTTCACTGTCAGCAAAAACCAACGGCAATTCAGGTTTCATGTTTATGATCAGGTCTATCTTTTTACGGCCGGCTTGCTCAGCAAAGCGTTCGCTCGGCCGCAGCAATAACTCCGAAACAGGTACAGCTGAAAAATGGAATTCCGTTGCACCCGATTCAATCCGGGTTAGCGTCAGCAGTTCATTCACCAGCTGAGTCATCGCATCAACCTCATCGGCCGCTCGCCCCAAAAATCTTAATGCAGCTACTCGATCATCTAAAGCCCCATCCTCAAGCGTTTCAACAACAGCCCGAACAGACGCAATAGGGGTCAGCAATTCATGCGATACATTGCTAATGAAGTCACGCCGAATCGACTCCAAACGATGTATACGGGTCAAATCTTGCAAAACGATCAAATAGCGGCTGCCGCCGCTTTGTGCTTGCTCAATCGGAGATATGATCACTTCAAGAAATAAATTTCGTCGATCTAATTCAAGCGTACTGCGCACTTCTTGATTAGACTCTCGGCTCGATTGCCATAAGGCGATCAGTTGATGTTGCCACGCTATGAATGAAAATGGCTGCCCCATCGCATCCTTTTCAGTCGTCTCAAACATCTGACAAGCGGCCTTATTAATCAGCCTTATCTCACCTCGCGCATTCAAAAGCAGCACCCCATCGGCCAAGTGGTCCACGACAACTTCCATACGCCGACGCTGGAAATCGACCATGGATACCTGTTGGCTGTAATTTCGTTCAAGCTGAGATGTCATCACAACGGTTTTTTTGTGATACCAACGTTCCCACCCCCATGAAAGCACAACGACAAGCGGAATAGCTACAAGCAACACCCCGAACAGAGCAGATGGCACGCAAGTTCCTGACAAACGGCAATC